>PBSV01000035.1 GCA_002726435.1 Opitutia bacterium
TTCCACCCCAAGGCTAAAAGAACTACGGCAAGACCACCAAGCATCAAACTGGAAGAAAAACGAGAAGAGGCTTTTTTTTCTTCGGATAGAACTGGCGGGTTGGATTGCTCAATCGTTTTGGCAGAGGATTGACTCACTTCCACTTTGGGCGGTGGCCATGACAATTGTCCCTCGTCTAAAACCAAGGATCCGCGTAAAATTTCGTCTTCCTGATTAATTGAAAAATCTTCCGCATTCCCCAATAAATTGACCAATTTAACCAGATTATTTCCATACAATCGACTTGATTGGGTAGCCAGGCGAGAGGGCAGGTCGGTGTAGCCTAAGATCGTAACCCCGTGTGAAACCCTCTTCGCACCTTGTTCAGTGAGTTCGCAATTACCACCACCCTCAGCGGCAAGGTCTACGATAACCGATCCCTGCTTCATACTTTTCACCATATCCTCAGTAATCAGAATTGGTGATGTTTTACCAGGTATCATGGCCGTGGTGATGATCACATCTACATCCTCGGCTTGCTCGGCAAATAACTTCATTTCCGCATCGATGAATTCTTTGCTCATCACCTTTGCATATCCACCGGAGCCCGATCCTTCCTCCTCAAAATCAAGCATTAAGAACTCGCCCCCCAGACTCTTCACTTCTTCCTTCACCGCGGGGCGGGTATCAAAGGCACGAACAATCGCTCCCATGTTACGGGCTGCTCCAATGGCGGCTAAGCCAGCCACACCTGCTCCGATAACCAGCACCTTGGCTGGGGGAACCTTGCCCGCAGCGGTAATTTGACCGGTAAAAAAACGACCAAATTCATGAGATGCCTCCACCACTGCTCGATACCCAGCCACATTTGCCATCGAGCTCAATGCATCCATTGACTGTGCGCGTGAAATTCTGGGCACACAATCCATCGCCAGAAAATTAATTTTTTTCTCACCCAGTATTTGAAGAAGTTCTTCATTACGCCCTGGGTAAGCAAAACCGATCAATGTAGCTCCCTCCCGAATCTTTTTTGCCTCCTCCATACTTGGAGGATTCAATTTAAGCATTAAATCTGCCTTGGACCATACTTCCTCACTGTCGGAAACGATAGTGGCACCCGCCTGCTCGTAGTCAGAGTCAGAAAAACTGGCATGTTCGCCAGCACCCTTTTCGACACGGATTTCGTAACCGAGTTTTTGAAAAGCCTCTACATTACTAGGAGCTATTGCAACACGCTTTTCTAAATCACTTGATTCCTTTGGGACTGTAAGGTTCATTGAAGCAAAATATTGATACCAATGGAGTGGATGAAATCAACTCCTCTGTAAAGCAAAAGATGGTATTGAAGGATTTCCTGCAACGATTCGATAAATTTAACGGGTAAGATGCACCGCAGTTTTATTGATTTTACTGCTCGTCTTTTGAGGTCTTAAAGTTATTGTGAAACTTTAAGCCAGTAGACGGACCACCCTCACCCGTGGATTAGGATGATGAATAAGTTTATGAGGAAAAGTTCGAAATTTGGCCACGAGTACAAACAATCGAACTGAACCTGCCCCATGAATGAAGAACAAGAGATTCATGCGCCCGAGGAATCCCGCGTGCGTTTTGAAGAAATGAATTTATCCGCCCCGATCCTACAGGCGGTGGAAAAAGCGGGGTATGAAAATCCATCCCCGATCCAAGAACGGGCAATTCCCCCTTTGCTCGAAGGTTCTGATTTGTTGGGCGTTGCACAGACAGGCACTGGAAAGACGGCTGCATTTTCGTTGCCCTTACTCTCCCGTATCGATGAATCGGTCAAAGGGGCTCAAATTCTCGTCCTGGCTCCTACCCGCGAGTTGGCTCTGCAAGTTTCCGAAGCAATGGAAGGATTTGCCGAGAACTTGCGTCAATTGCGTGTAGTGGCGGTTTATGGAGGAACCGGATACGGAGAACAAATTCGTGAATTTAAACGCGGGGCTCAAATTGTTGTGGGCACGCCTGGTAGAGTCATGGATCATATTGAGAAAGGCTACCTCAAATTGGACAACCTTCAGGCATTGGTATTGGATGAAGCCGATGAAATGCTCAGCATGGGCTTTATTGACGATATCGAATGGATTTTAGAACATACTCCAAAGGAACGCCAAACCGCATTATTTTCTGCAACCATGCCCAAGCCAATCCGTAAACTTGCGGAGAAGCACATGCGTGATCCGGTTGAAATTACAATTAAGGTAAAAGCTGAAAATTCTCCCAATATTCGTCAGCGGTTCATCAAGGTAAGACAGCATGAGAAGCGTGATATGTTGCACAAGCTTCTGGAAATCGAAAAATTTGAGGCAATGCTGATCTTCGCTCGCACCAAAAATGCAACCATGGAAATTGCTGAACGCCTGCAAGGAAGAGGCTACCCGGCTGAGCCCTTGAATGGAGACATGCCTCAATCCCTGCGCGAAAAAACCGTTGATCGGTTGAAGCGTGGAAAAATCAATGTTCTCGTTGCTACTGATGTTGCCGCCCGGGGGCTCGATGTTGACCGCATTTCTCATGTTCTCAATTACGACGCTCCTTTTGACCTTGAATCCTACACTCACCGAATTGGTCGAACCGGTCGGGCAGGACGCGAGGGAGATGCGATTATTTTTGTTACTGGCAAGGAAATGAGGATGCTCAATGCGATCGAGCGTACCCTCAAGGTACCCTGCGACGAATATGTCTTCCCCACTTTGGAAGAAATGAATGAACGCCGGGAGGAAGAATTTTTCGCTCGGATTGAGGATGGGTATAAAGGAGACCTTGCCGATTACCGCAAGGCCTTGCAGCGCTACCTTGAGGAATCAGGAAAAGACACCCTGGAAGTTGCGGCTTCTCTTGCCTTTCTTGCCGCTGGCAAGAAAGGATTGCGCTATGAAAATATGCCCGTGCAAAGTCCGAGAAAATCTCGACGCGAGGACCGAGGAGACAGAAGAGATTCCTCTTCCCGACGGGAGGATCGTGGAGACCGAAAATCTTTTAAAGACGACCATCTGCAAAGTTACCGCATCGAAGTGGGGGAATACCATGGTGCTCAAAAAGGGGATATTGTCGGAGCAATCGCCAACGAAGTGGGTTTGGACCCGAAACAGATGGGGAAAATTCGAATGTTTAAGGATCATACTTTTATCGACTTACCCAAAGATATGCCCCGCGAGATTCTTGAGGCGTTAAAAACAGTTTGGGTACAAGGCCATCAGATGAATCTTTCAGTGGACAAGGGGCGACCCCGGCTCGGGAAAGGTGGAAAATTCAGCAAGGGATTCGGGAAAGGAAAAAAGTTCGGTAAGGGAGGCGACTTCAAAAAAAAGTCAAAAGGCCGATTCCGTAGCTGAGATCATTTTTTTGCGGTGATCCATTTGACCGCATTTCCCAACATATCAAGGTATTCTTTAGTCGACATTGTTGAATTGTGATGCCCCAAAGTGGTTGAAAATATTCTGCCCTTTCCATGGGTATTGACCCAAACACATGCCTGAGGTTCCTCAGGCCGGTTGTCTTTTCCATTGTCGCCATAAGCCAAAACCTTGGTCCCCGGATAAACTTCCTGAACCATGTAAAGTTCTCCCTCCGGGGTCAGCCATCCATCAGGCATATTCTTGATCGTCTGGTGTTTGGCGAATTTCTTGACCTTGTTGACCGTGATTGCGGCCTTGGGTCCGTGTCCTTTGGAACTGGCTCCAAGCATAGCGGGCCATGCTTTCTTTTTTCCTTCCTTAGCCTCAATCTTCCAGTGGTAAGAATGCATCGCACAATGCAAAGCAATTGCAGGCTTTCCCGCCTTGTGAATATCGGTGATTGATTTTACGAACTTGGCATCCTCTTCATGGGCAAAGCAGTGGTTGTAAACCACATAATCATAATCCTCGGCCCACCCTGACTCGCTTAATCTGGTCTTGCTCTTGGTCTCGTTCATTTCAAAAAAGATTTCCCACTTGGTGGGTACGCGTTCACTTATTCCCTCGCTGATGATATTTTTCTGCGTCGGGTAGTCATGACAACAACCCCCGGTTATCATGAATGCCCGTAAAGGCTTTTTTTCTTCATGATGTTTTCCAAAAAGTGAAAATGCTAGAATAAGTGTGAGGGCTGGCAAAAGGAATTTCATGATTTTTTAATGGAATGTTTTCTTCACGCAAATCACATTCGAGGAATACTACAAGCTGGAACTGCTTGTCCCCACCTTAAAAGTTTTTGATTTCTTGATGCCTGTAGCAGGATATAATGTGATCGTTCACCATCCCAACTGCCTGCATGAAAGCATAACAAATGGTTGGGCCGACGAACTGGAATCCTCTCGCTTTTAGCTCTTTGCTCATCCTTTCAGATTCGTTCGTGGTGGGGGGAGTTTCTTTCCAACTTTTCCTGAAATTCGTAATTGGCTCATGATTGACAAAGGACCAGATGAATTCAGAGAATTTCCCCTTTTCTTCAATCAAATCCAAATAAGCCCAGGCATTCTTTTTTGCGGCCAATATTTTTAATCGGTTCCGAATGATGCCGGAATCATTGAGCAAAGTTTCGATTTTAGCTTCCGTCCAATTGGCCATTTTCACCGGATCAAATTGATCGTAGGCCCGTTGATAATTTGCCTGTCTTTTTAGAATCGTGATCCAGCTTAAACCCGCCTGTGCCCCGTCGAGAATTAACTTTTTAAACAATTCACCATCCTGATACAAAGGCACCCCCCATTCCTCATCATGGTATTTAAGGTATACTTCATCACCCACTGGCCAACTACACCTTGGTGCCGATTCTTGAATCATTGCATGCATTGCTTCATGAAGTCACTCACGGCGAGATAAAATTCATTTGGATTTTCCCAAGGAACCCGGTGTCCGGCGTGAGGAATCACCCGGAACTCCACACTTTGACAGAAGGAAGCTAGTTCCTTCCCTATGCTTGAGTACTTCTCATCTTTTTCTCCCGATAAATATAGGATCGGTGGATTCTTAATTTGAGAAAGTTCGGGAACAAGGTTTCGCTGACGGCCCTTGGAGAAAACTTTGAATTGGTGGCTAATTTTCGAGGAATTCAAATCCCCAATCTTTCGTGGAGCTGGATTTTGAATTCCGCAAAAAATCTTCTGCTCGTCCCATTCCTTAATCAATTTCTCAAGAGGTTCATTTCTTAATTTAACCGCCCATTCCTGATCATTTTGTAACTGTCTTAGCATTTCCTCCTTGGAACCATTTCCTGGGTTCGCCCCAACAACCACTAACCCCAACCATAAATCCGGTCGGTCCAGACAGGCGTGCAAGGCAAGTCGGCCCCCCAATGAATAACCCAGTAAAAAAGATTTTTCTCCCGCTCCTTGCTCTTGCACTCTTTTAGAAAAGTCGTCGGTCCAGTGCTTAAACCCTTTGAAATCTCCGTTTGACAAGTCTTCACTGACCAATTCCAGGTTTGGGTTCTTGGTCGCCAAGTTTTTGCCGAATGAATCCCAGACAGAAGGTGTCTGCATCGATCCGTGTATGCACCAGATATTCATGCCGCAAAGAAACTGCAACCCTCACTCTTCTTCAGTAAATTGTTCATCCTCTAAGAGATCAATTTTACTCTGCATTGCCGCTCGGGCATTCTCAGCATCTTTCTCTGCAACCTGTACCCGGATGCCGGACTTGGTTGCAAAAATATGCGGGGCCACGCCCGCGGTCAGTTCATCTGGAATGAATGCTTCAATTCCAAAAGAAGAAAGCTTCAATTTCAAAAGTTCGGCTTCCATAAGGGTTCCATAATTGGCAATTGTCTTCATTGTAATTCAAAATTGTTACACCATCCATAAATTGTCATTTTCGGACTCTAAAAGAAATCCAATTTAATTACAGTACAATGATTTTTGATTGATTCGACCCAATAGAATATGAAATTAAAAAAAGACTGAACACTTTTTCTATTCATAAAAAAGCGAGGAGAAATTTTTGCGAGTGAGATTTACCTTTCATTGGAACGCTGATGATTTTATGAATTAAAGATAGCAGATGACAGCTTATATTCATAGATTATGAAAAGGTTCTTTTTAAATTCCCTACTATTTTTGTTTTTGATGCAAGGAGTATATGCAAAGCCCTTTTACATTTATTCCCCCAGCTCGAAGGAAAATAAACTCTGGATCGTCCGTGCTATCCCTCGGGGAGAAAACTTAAATTTTGAGGTCGCTCAAAAAGTTGCTCTTGGATTTTCGGGAAGAGTGATTACTTCTCACCCCACCAAACCCCTGCTCTACATAACTGCAACCAGCGGGGATTCAGGCATGGTGCCGGGAGCAGTGGTATTTCTTAATCAGGACGGCTCGTACAACAGACACCAGCAAGTAAACTTTAACGACGGGGCTTGCTTCTTCTCTCTCGACAAGGAAAAGAGACACCTGCTCGGAGTGAGTTACGGAAATGGTCGGCTCAATGTCTACCCCCTCGACGAAGAAGGAATCCCCGGAAAAGCAGTTACAACTGTGGACGAAGGCGTGAACCAAGCTCATTGTGTTTTGATGCCACCCGATGGCAAGAATGTCTACATACCCTATGTGAAGGAAAACCTTGCTATTCTGCAATACTCCTACGACGGGACCACCGGCAAGGTCCCCCCGCTCGAACCTAAAGACGCTCACCCCCCCCTTGGATCCGGTCCCCGCCATACGGCCTACCACCCCACCCTGCCGATGGTCTACTTCAGCAATGAGCAAGGGGTTGGCCTCTCTTCCTACCGGCGGGAAGACAACGGACAACTTAATGTGGAACAGGACATCAGTATCCTTCCCCCTGGCATGTCCAAGATTGGTCTGAGTGCATCCGACCTCCTCATTACCCCGGACGGAAAATTTCTTTTTGCCGGCTTGCGTGGACACAAGCAGGACTTTGACCATATCTCCCGCTACAAGACTCTGGAAAATGGCAAGGCAGAGTTTCTGGGTCTGACCGAAGCCGATAAGATTCCCTGGGGTTTGACCCTTTCCCCGGACGGAAAGTTCCTTCTCGTCACTGCAACCACCGGAGCCAGCCTCACTGCCTACCGGATCTCCAAAGATGGAAACCTCAAGAAAGTGGCCAAGCTTGCATGGGCCCCAAGAATGTCAGACTTGGTGACTCGGTAGAAAGATTTTGTATCACTAAGAAATGAAAAAAATTAAACCATTTTTACTCTGCCTCTATTTCTCGATCAGCTGTTTCGGCGAATCTTTGGTTCAACCTGGAGCCACAATAAACAAACTGGCTGATGGAATGAAGTTTACCGAAGGACCAGTCTGGCTACCCGACGAGCAGACGCTGGTTTTTTCGGATATCCCCAACAGTTTACTCATGAAGTGGAGCGAAAAAGAGGGTCTGTCCAAATTTCGGAAAAGTGAAAATGCCAACGGGAACATCCTTGATCTGGAAGGAAACATTATTTCCTGCCAGCACGGTGCCCGAAACATTATTCGCATTGATAAGAGAGGAAAGACCACGGTATTGGCGGAGAAGTTCGAGGGGAAACGATTCAACTCACCCAATGATGTTGCGGTCTGGAAGGATGGTACACTCTGGTTCACCGATCCGCCCTGGGGCTTGCGGGAACCCCATGAAATCCCTGGACACTGGGTTTACAAACTGGACCCGAAGAATGGTGAGGTGGAAGTTTTGATCAAGGACTTGGCCATGCCCAACGGCATCGTATTTTCTCCGGACTTTTCACGCCTCTATGTTGCGGATACCGGGGGCAACAAGCGACACCCGGATCCAAAATTTCACGATTTCCCCGACACCGTCACTTGTTATGTGGTGAACGAAAAAGGGAAGCTGGGAAAAAAACTTTTTGTAATCGATCAGGGAAGCGACGGAATGGCTGTCGATGTAAAGGGGAATCTTTACCTCACTTATGGAAATGTTCAGGTTTATGACTCAGGTGGGAAAAAAATTGATACCATTGAAATTCCGCAAAAACCGGCCAATGTCTGCTTTGGTGGCAAGGATTACCGGACTCTTTTCATTACCGCGAGGTCATCACTTTACAGCGTCAGGTTGATTCTGCCCGGTGCGGTCTCCATGAGGTAATGCATACTGGCACTGTTTATTTCTTCAGGTAATCAATTTGGCTGAGTTTCCAGTCGCCCTCGATTTTTCTCAGTGCCACATCCGAATGGGCACTTTCGTCGACCGTGTTGCCCCCTTTTCCAGTCCAACTGGCAAAGAACTGAACTGATACCCTGGCTTGGTCCTCCTGAACGGAGAGAAACTGAAGCCGCTCTGCCCGCAATGCCATTCTCCGCGAAGCCAGGCGCAAGCGACCATACAGCTGGGCCAATCCTTGGTTGGTGTGATCTCCCGCAATTCTTGCCTTGCTTCGTATCGAGATCTTCACCTTTTCGGTAAATAATCTTTTGAAATCATTCACCACCATCGCATCTCCAATCGCAGAGGAATCCTCCGTCTTGGAAGCCACTTCACAGAGTTCTTCGAATAAGTCCTCGATCTGCTCGCGATCACTGGGCCATGTGTACCAGACCGCCAGTAAAACTAGACATGCTGAAATTCCAATTCCCCCAATCATTCGCTTGCCCATTTCCTGATTATTCCCAAGTAACAAATTCATCCAATCAAAAAAACGTGAAAATTCTTTCCTGCCAATTGCTTCTGCCCCTTTTAATTTTATCGAGTGAACCAGTTTTTGCAGGAGCATCCATTCAAGTGATCGAAAATAAAAATTCCGTCACCCTGTTGAAAAAAAATAAGCCCATTCTGCGGTACCTCAAACAACCCTCCCCAGAAGCAAAAAAACATAGTCCATATTATTCACGAACCGGTTACATTCACCCGCTCTATTCGCCCAACGGGAAAATTATCACGGGGGATTACGCGGTCGACCACCCTCATCAACACGGCTTGTTCTTCGCCTGGACAAAATCAAGTTTTCGTGGCGACAAGACCGAGTTTTGGAACCAGCATAAAAAACTGGGGGATATTCGCTTCCATCGATTCCTCGGCAAGAAGGAAGACATGAACTCCCTCTCCCTGAAATTCGAACAGGTTTTTACCACCGGAAAAGACTCGGACGAATCAATCATTCGTGAGACCTGGACAATTAAAGTTCCAAAAAAAGAACAACCCTATTTTCAGTTCGATTTGATTTCGAGCCAGGCTTGTGCCACCAAGGACCCACTGGTGATCGAAGTCAACCACTACGGCGGCATGGCCGTCCGGGGCAACGACCAGTGGTTGAAATTAGACAAACAAGAAAAACCGCTGGGGCAAATGCTCACCTCAGACGGGAAGAACCGTGAAAATGGGAATCACTCCCGTCCGCGCTGGGTGGCGATGTATGGACCGGTCGATGGAGAAATTTGTGGAGTGGTGATCATGAATCACCCGGATAATTTTCGTTTCCCCCAATGGGTCCGGCTTCATCCGTCCAAGCCCTACTTCGTATTTGCCCCCATGGTCGAGAAATCCTTTGTTATTCAGCCAGGCATGCCCTACATCTCAAAATTCCGCGTCCTCCTATACGACGGAACCCCCGATCACGGGGTGATCGGGGGTTCCTGGAAAGAATGGATTAAGAATTAAATTCTACGTTATTAGAAATCAAACTTCAGTCCAACTTCGACACTACGTCCGGTAAGGGGAACGAATTGTTTCAA
>PBSV01000036.1 GCA_002726435.1 Opitutia bacterium
TTAAGAGGAATCTTTCTTTTCTTTCTGCCAATCCAACGATTCAGAATCCTCCGCTGAACTTACAGCATCTTGTTCGATTTCGGTCACAGGGGATGAGAGAGTCAATGCCGTGCTATCCTCAGATGCATATTTGGTCTCGAAATCTGTCACCAAAACATGAATCGAACTTAATTTCTCCAATCCAAAATCGCATCGCAAAGATTCTTCCAAATGGGTCCTAAGGATTTCGCGAACTTCCCGCAGATTACAACCTTCTTGTATGCCCACCTTCACATAAATGGCAATTTTATTGCCGGTCATTTTTATAGATGGTCTCGGATTTTGAACCCCAGGAACTCGATTGCATTTGTTAAAAATCAAAGTTTTCAACGCATATTTACTAATGGATACCCGACCGCTTTCATCTTCAAAGGCCAAAACATCCTTTCCTTTGCCTCGAACAAATCGAACCAACATAGAAAAAATAAGTAGAATAAAAAGGAGGAGAGCAAGGCCCGAAAACCATTCGAGGTAATCGGTGCAAAAATAGATAGTATTTTGAGCCCATTCAGGCAATTGCTGGAGATCTATGTTCATGGAATTTTTTTCTATTTAATGAAAAATTGGGGGTTCGTGAGATACAGAAAAGGCGATCCTTTTCGTTGATCGCCTTTGAATAATTAAAATGAAAAACAAGGGTCAGTCGGTTGCGTCATTTCCCCAAGCGTGTTCCTCTGAGTCTTTATTTTCCTCAAGACGCACTTCATCAATAATTACATCGATTTGACGAACCGTATTGGAAGTCATCTTAACGATTTGATCTTTGACTCGCTCTTGAACAAGCCCGGCTGTTTTAGCAAGCTCAACCCCAAACTTTAGGACTACTCGAATTTCAATCACATAGGAACCGCCTTCATCTTCTTCGACGTTGACTCCTTGGGCATCTTTTTTAGGAAAAATTCCCAAACCATCCACAAAACTTCCCGTTCCAACTGAAATCACTCCGTCTACCTCTAAAGTGGCTAGACGAACAATGCTGGCTACAACACTGTGGTTGATCTTAATATCTCCCAAAGACGCTGACTCTTCTGAAATAGTAGGGATACTAGTTATTTCGTTTCCTTCTGTTTTGATTGTATCATCCGTTTTACTCATTTAACTTCCTCGTTTGTGAACACTTCTGTTGGGGTTCTACTCATAAATTCTTCGATGTAACTTGTAGTGGCATCTCCATTGCGAAAAGTAGGGTCTTGCAAGATTGCTTTATTAAAACCGATGTTCGTTTTGATGCCACGAATTAGATACTCAGACAAAGCGCGAATCATGCGGTCGATCGCAATCTCTCTTGTTTTGCCATAAGTAATTACCTTAGAGATCATGCTGTCGTAATAAGGTGAAATTTTATAACCCCCATATGCATGAGAATCGATACGAACTCCATGACCACCGGGAGCGTAGTAAAGACCGATTTCTCCAGGACTCGGTGCAAAATTGTTGGCTGGATCTTCAGCACAAACCCGCACTTCTATCGAATGCCGATTGATTTGAATATCTTTTTGGCTGTATTTTAGAGGCTCCCCAGCAGCAATTAAAATTTGTTCTTTAATCAAGTCAATGCCAGTGACTTCCTCAGTCACCCCATGTTCCACTTGAATGCGAGTATTCATCTCTATGAAGTAAAAATCGCCGTGTTTATCCACTAGATATTCGACCGTTCCTGCATTTTCATAGCCACAGGATTCAGCTGCTTTAATAGTGGCACGCCCCATTTTCTTGCGTAAGTCAGGAGTCAAAAAAGGAGAAGGTGCTTCCTCAACTACCTTTTGGTGCCTTCTTTGAACGGAACAATCTCTCTCACCGAGATGAATCACATTTCCTCTAGAATCCGCAAGTAACTGAAACTCAATGTGCCTGGGGGACTCAATATACTTTTCAACATACAAGGAGCCGTCTCCAAAGGCTTTCTCGGCCTCCATACGAGCAGAGTCAAATTCTTTTGAAAAGGCGACAGCATTGTGAGCAACCCGCATTCCTCGACCCCCTCCACCAGAAACTGCCTTGATGATAACAGGAAAACCAATTTGATTGGCGACCTTCAGTCCTTGGGTTGCATTCGCAACTGTTCCATCACTGCCTGGAATCACAGGAACTTTGTAGGATTTGACCGTTTCTCGGGCAACGGCTTTGTCTCCCATCATCCTGATTGTCGAAGATCTAGGCCCGATAAACTTAATTTTGCAAGTCTCGCACTGCTCCGCAAACTTTGCATTTTCAGACAAAAACCCATAACCAGGATGGATTGCATCCACGTTTGCAATTTCAGCAGCACTGATGATTTGATCGGCTTTGAGATAACTATCCATTGCTTGGGGACCCCCAATACAGATTGCCTCGTCAGCGAGTTGAACATGCAGTGACTGCTCGTCCGCTTCTGAATAAACGGCCAAAGTCTTGATACCAAGTTCTCGGCAGGCTCTAACTATGCGCAGTGCAATCTCCCCACGGTTTGCGATTAAAATCTTTTTAAACATTGGGTATTGTTATCCCTTTTTGACTTTGAAAAGTGGCTGCCCGTATTCAACAGGTTCACCACTCTCAACGAGAGCTTCAATGATTTTGCCGCTCAAGTCTGCTTTGATCTCATTCATCACCTTCATAGCCTCTACTATACAAACAATGGTTTCATTATTTACACTGGAGCCAATGTCGACAAATAAAGGACTCTCAGGAGAAGGAGCGCGATAAAAAGTCCCAACCATCGGAGACTTTATAATTTCAACATTCGGGTCCACTGCAGGAGTCCCTTGGTTTCCGGGAGCTGCTTCCATACCCGGCTGTGGAATTATGACAGGAGCTGGTGCTTGCATGGGCAATTGTAAAGGCGCCATGTTGGTGACACTCAAACCTTCGTTGGGTGTTCCTCTTTTAATGCGAATCTTAAAATTTTCTTCTTCGAGTTCGAATTCAGTCAAATTCGCTTCGTTGATCAGATCAACAACTTTTTTTAAATCTCTAATGTCCAAAACAATTTTCTCTAATAACTGGTTAACTTTTAGTGGATTCCAATACTTTGAATGACTTTTTACTGACTGACAATCGAAATCATTAACAAAGGATTATTTAATGAATGTCCAAACTAGAAAAATCTGTAAGGAGGATTAAGCAATGATTACAGCAAAGGCTTGCGCAAGAGAACTCGTATGAGACAATGAAATCAACACCTCTTTTCCTCCAAGTTCTGAGAGAAGTGTTTTTCCTTTTTGATCCAAACGTATCCATGGTTCTTCTCGATCGCCCTTAATTACTTGAATCGACTTCCAATCTAAATATTTGCTTATCCCCGTTGTAAATGCTTTGCTAACTGCTTCTTTGGCAGCAAAACGAACTGCATAGTATGGATAAGGGTTCCGTTTGGAAGAACAATAATAAATCTCTTCTTCTGTAAAAATTCTACCAATAAAACGATCCTCGTGGTTTTCGCAGGCTTCTTTTATTCGATGAATATCGATTAAATCAGTTCCGACACCGATTACTTTTCCTCCATTTGTTAATTTAAAATCCACCATCTTGCATTTAAATTACAATGCCAAATCAAAGGGTCGAAGTCAACGACTCCCGAAGTGCAAAAATAGATGTATAAACAATGAACACATATTCAAGCTGGTATTAAATCTGCAAAATTAGCTTAAAATATGGATAAAATTATGATTGCCAGTCTAAAGATAAAGAATAACTTCTTACAACATTCTCTATCCGCCCTCTCTAATTTAATATCAAATTTGGGATAATACTTAATGCCAAAGAATATCGGTTTTATTTCAACTCGCTTCGCCGGAACGGACGGAGTCTCTCTAGAAAGCGCTAAATGGGCGGAAACACTTTGGCAAGATGGCCATGTAAGTTATTGGTATAGTGGTAAAAGTGATCGAGATCCAAACATCAGCCACTGCGTTCCAGAAGCTTATTTTGGACACCCAGAGAATGAATGGATCAATCGTAGAATTTGGTCTACGACGAATCGCAGCCAACATATTTCTGAAAGAATACGAGAAATGGCTGGTTACTTAAAATCCACCCTCTATGAATTTGTAGAAAAATATCAGATCGATGCGCTCATTCCCCAAAATTGTAATGCAATTCCAATGCATGTTCCTCTCGGAATAGCAGTTACAGAATTTTTAGCGGAGACCCAAATTCCATCAATTGCCCATCATCATGATTTTTATTGGGAAAGACCCCGATTTAGCTTAGGGGCCATAAAAGACTATTTGGACATGGCTTTTCCCCCTAATTTACCAATGATGAGGCATGTTGTGATCAACAATGCTGCCCAAGAGCAACTTTCCTTCCGCAAAGGAATTTCATCTTTGATGGTTCCAAATGTGTTTAACTTTCAAGTGCCCCCTCCACAACCAGATGAATACACAAAGGATATAAGAAAAGAAATCGGATTGGCCAAAGATGATTTTTTCATTTTGCAACCAACAAGAGTGGTTCCACGAAAAGGAATCGAACATGCCATAAAATTAGTGGCGATGCTTAATAATCCTAAATGCAAACTCGTAATTTCTCACGATGCGGGGGATGAGGGAATGGATTATGCCGACATGCTCTATGAGCTTGCAGAGCAAGAGGGAGTGGATCTAAGGATCATAGCTACTCGAGTCGGTGAGGTTCGGCAATTGAACGCGGAAGGCAACAAAATTTATACTCTTTGGGATATTTACCCGCATGCAGATTTAGTGACATATCCAAGTCTTTATGAAGGATTTGGGAACGCTTTATTGGAGGCGATTTACTTCAAAAAACCCGTTGTCATAAATCGATACTCGATCTTTATTCAGGACATTGAACCCAAAGGCTTCAAGTTGGCTGTCATGGATGGTTTTGTGACTAGTTCTCTAATTAAAATCGTTGATAAAATTATGAATGATAAGAACTTTTGTAAAGATATGGTAGAACACAATTATGAAGTTGCTAATCAGTTTTATGGTTATGACGTATTAAAACGCAGTCTTCAAACCCACTTAACGAGCTTATTTGGAAACAACGTATGAATAAACCCTCTTTTTCTACGATCAAACCCGTATCACGGGATCAACTAAAACGACTGCGCCGTAGACTCCTTAAGCTCTATGGAAATGATGCTGAGAAAATGCTGGAGCGATTC
The DNA here is from genome assembly GCA_002726435.1 of Opitutia bacterium. Taxonomy (GTDB): domain Bacteria; phylum Verrucomicrobiota; class Verrucomicrobiia; order Opitutales; family Seribacteraceae; genus Seribacter. The sequence goes on from PBSV01000036.1 coordinate 5,150, forward strand.
TACATGATGATCGGTAGATACGGCATCGGCTTAGAGACATTGCCCATTCGAAAACGATGGAATGAAAAAGATGCCGTCTTAATTACCTATGCAGATATGGTTCAAGACAATGAAAACAACGCTTTAAGTGTTTTGAACCAATTTTGTAACCGACATCTTAAAGGCGCCGTCAACACTCTCCATTTGCTCCCTTTTTACCCTTGGTCTTCAGACGATGGTTTTTCCGTCATTGATTACAGACAGGTCGCTACTGAAAATGGCACTTGGCAGGATGTTCAGCATATAGGCAAAGATTTTCATTTGATGTTTGATTTTGTCTTAAATCACTGCTCCGCGAAGAGCCGCTGGTTTAAAGATTATGTAAGTGGAATTGAACCAGAGAAAAACTATTTCGTAGAGGCCAATCCAAAAGAGGACCTCAGTCTAGTCACGAGACCCCGAGCGAGTCCGCTTCTAACCAAAACTCAAACTAGAGCTGGAACAAAATATGTTTGGACCACATTCAGTGCAGATCAAGTAGACCTTAATTGGAAGTCTCCAGATCTATTGTTTGAATTCCTCGATATCCTGTTCTACTACCTGTCTATGGGTGCTAAAATTTTTCGCTTAGATGCCGTTGCATTTATGTGGAAAAAGATAGGAACCAATTGTTTGCATTTACCAGAAACTCACGAAATCGTAAAACTTTTTCGGGATGTTTTAGAAATCGTTTCACCAGAAAGTATTCTTATAACTGAGACCAATGTACCTCATGAGGAAAATATAAGTTACTTCGGCAGAGGAGATGAGGCCCACATGGTTTATCAGTTTACTTTACCCCCATTGTTACTCCATGGATTATTGAACGAAAAATCAAATCATCTAACAGAATGGGCGCTTCAGTTACCGAAATTACGGAAAGGATGCACTTACCTCAACTTTACAGCCAGCCACGATGGAGTTGGAGTCCGTCCTTTACAAGGGATCCTAGATAATAAGGAAATTAAAAAACTCGTCCGGATGATGGAGGCGAGAGGGGGTAAAGTAAATTGGAAGAGCAATTCTGATGGAACTAAAAGTCCCTACGAGTTGAACATCACCTACTATGACGCCATGTCGGATCTTAAAGACGATACTCTAGGAATGCGCAGATTTTTTTGTTCTCAAGCTTTGGCCCTCTCTATGCAAGGAATCCCTGCAGTCTACTTTCACAGTCTAATTGGAACCCTCAACAATTATGAAGGGGTCAAAAAAACGAATGAAAACCGAACCATCAATCGAAGAAAGTGGAATATTACAGAACTCAATGCTCTTATTGAAAACCCTGAAACTCATCATTCCATTGTGTTTCAACTTTATCAAAAGTTATTGAGAAAAAGAACCGATCAACCTGCTTTTGATCCAGATGCCCTGCAAATTATACACGATCTAGGCAAAAATTTCTTTGCTTTGACCCGTGAATCCGTAGACAAAAGCCAAAAGATTTTGTGTCTGTATAACTTTACTTCTAAAACAAAATCACTCAAAAAACCCATCTTTCTAAAGTCAGCAAAGAAACGGTTTTTTGATATTGCAAGTGGAAAAACCATTCCTTTTACAGCTAGGGGACTGAGCTTCAAACCTTATCATTTCTATTGGTTACTGATTGACGAATCAGAATAATTAAACCATTTTGCCCAAAAAACAATTGGGATCAGAAAAATTTAGCATCAATTTATTTTCAATAAATCGTCCTTCAAGGATCGTGTTTTCTCATGATCTCCTAACCAAATACTTAAATATAATTTTGCGAAATCATCTCCTTCCACTTTCACTGCTAAATTGTCTTTCCACCAAATTTCAATTCCTTGACTCGGGTAATAATACAGCTCGTAAAAATCACCTTTTTTTACAGATTGCATGGCATTCTCAACGAGGGCCAATTCTTTGAAATAAAGATCCAA
>PBSV01000037.1 GCA_002726435.1 Opitutia bacterium
AAGGATCCTATGAAGAGGAAGAAAGACACCTGGCACTTTTTTCCAAGATTCCTTTCACATCCACTGAACATCATCGAAATTTGACTTTTAATTATTTTAACGAAGAAACGAAACCAAGCAGGGGATTAATGGAAACTCACTTTTCAATCAATAATACTAACTGGAGCCTTTTCAATTTACACCTGAAAAGTAAGTGGACTGAAAGAAAAGACGATCCCGAGGCAAATAATAGAAGAGAAAAGGAAGCTCGCACAATTCGTGATTTCGTACGAAGCCGATACCCTTCAAACTCCAAACACAAATATATAATTGGGGGTGATTTCAACGATCATAAAAATTCGCCGGCACTGCGTAGATTTCTCCAGGTCAATGACCAAGTCCTTTCACAACTTGTTCCCTGTATTGATTCGAATGGGCACTTTTGGACTCACTATTATGCCAAAGAGGATAGTTATTCCCGATTGGATTACCTTTTAATTTCTCCATCTATGCAGAGCAGTTATCTCAAAGATTCTGCTAGAATTTACGACGGACACCATGCCCTGTGGGCATCTGATCATCGCATGGTCTATGCGGATTTTGAATTTTGATATTCAATAAAAGTGAATATCGGTACTGGTGATTCCCTTTCTGCAAGGACCTATCCCTTGGTGTCTCTTTAAATCTTTAGCCCTAGAGATTTCTTTTATTTTCGGATACCTCCATGAATCATCCACTAGAATGTAGCCTCCCGGATTAATAAATCTCTCTGCCCTTGAAAAACATATTTCTCTGGCGGACCAGTTCATATTCGGGCCAAAATTATCCTCTCCATCGATTATGATGAGGTCAAAATTTTCATCCAAAGCGTTCAGGTAATCAGAATTTTCAAATCCGCTTGGCTTTTCTAGATTAATTTTTTCAAGAACTAATGAGCAATTGATCAAATTATTTCTTATCAACTCTTTTTTAACATTTTCCAACCACTTTATTTCATGTTCTACCGATTTAATGCTTTTACATAAGGAGGAAAGGAAAACCGTTGATCCACCCGATCCCCACTCAAAAACTTTTGTTTGCTTGGTTACTTGCTTGGCCATCCAATCAATCGAACTAAAGGACCACCAAGGCAGACCAAGGGCCAAAGGACTGTGGGAAAACGCGCTTTTAGAAAAATAACGAAAGATTTGAAAAGGGTGACATGAAAAATAGGAAAGAAGATTTTTTGTTCTTTGGAAGTTTGAAAGATACATCAAGGTCGATTTTTAACGGACTGTAATTTTCAACTTTTCCAAAGATTCTTTTCCTTAATCATCTCAGCAACGGATACAGGGAGACTATTTTGCCATCCGTCCGATCTTGTTTGAATAAGCTCAAAAATATCTCTTGAAAAAAGGCGCATATTTGATCGTTCACAATTTTCAATCGTTTCCAAAAACCCGTTTTCACGAATGTATTTGTAGAGATTTCTGAGATTTTGGGCGACCATTAGATTCTCAATCGTTACCAATCCATTTTTGTCAACTTTTGCTTCTACATTATCTCCCCGACCAACTTGTTTGCGATAACGCTCAAAATTTTCATGTTCAATCGGGTAGACGTAAATTTTGACATTGTCTTTAAAGAGTATTCCAAAAGCCTCAAGTATTCCGCCTTCCAACTGTTCGTAATAATTTTCCTTAAAAATATCCGCCAGGTTATTTAATCCCATCACCATGCCAATTGGTTTCCGGATATACCTGCGCAAGAAAGAAGAAAGTTTAAAATATTCGAAGTAATTCGAAACTAACACCCCATAGCCACAAGCATTAATTACTTCTATTCGAGCAAGGAAGTCATCGTGGTCTATATCTCCTTCGTGGAGTAAATTTCCCAATGTTAATTCCATGAAAACCTCGACATTATCTTCTTCAACATCTTCCCTCTTGCAAAATTGAATTTTTGCTTTTTCAAGCATATCCAAATTGACTTGCGTAACTGGTCGAAAGCTTCCGCGTTCGATCAAGCAGGCTTTTTTGTAAAGATTTTCTGCCGCTTGCACGACATGGCCATCCTGATCAAACATGATCGCTTGTGTGAGTCCTTTTTCGGTCAATTTCAAACATAGAATTCGATTGTCAAATTTTTTGAATTCTGGACCATTGAATTCAATCATGTCGACTTCGATACGATGCTCTCCGATGCCATCGATCAAGGAAGCTATAAATAGGTCGGGCTCAGTGTTCAGGTGAAAGGCTCCGTATACCAAATTTACCCCGAGCATTCCAACGGCTTCCTGTTGTAGACGATTCTCCCGATCGAGCATGCGGACATGTAGAATTACATCGTGGAAAGAACCCATTGGCTCGAGTTGAAAACGAATCCCCATCCATCCATGACATTCATTTGTCTTGTGGTAGTTGAGGGCGGACACAGTGTTTGCGAAAGCAAAAAAATTAGAATCTTTTCCGCGTAATCCCGATAGTCTCTCTTCCAATAATGAGTATTCGTGTCCCATCATCTGAACCAGTCTTTTCCGCGAGACATACCGGCCCGCTTCTCCATAGATTGCGTCGCTAAATTTCATGTCGTAAGCGGACATCGTCTTGGCAACAGTCCCTGCCGCTCCTCCTGCTTGAAAAAAGTTTCGCGCAACTTCCTGACCCGCACCAATTTCAGCAAAAGTTCCGTATTTACTGGAATCTAGATTGATCCGAAGTGCTTTTCTTTCGACAGTTAATTGTTCATCGCTCATTCCCTGTTAAATTGTATTCTTTTAACGTACAAGCAAAGTTTTTCTTCGACCAATTGCAAAAAGAAATGTTTTTTGATTCTTTATGAAATCATTTTTAAAAGAGGTATTCAAAAAAATGGCAGTTACCATGGTTTCTGCTATTCTTTTCGCCATCCTTTCTGTATTTCTTCTTGGAGCCCTGCTTGCCTCATTAGTGGAAGACCCAAAAAAGGAACACTCTGCAGAATCTTTTCTTGTATTAGATTTAACTATGAATCTGACTGACAGACCGGCGGGACTTGGTCTGCAGGATTTGACCAGGCAAGCTCTCATTGATGAATTACCTCCCCCTCAACTTCATCTACTCGAAGTCCTAAATGCTCTGTCAAAAGCTAGAAAAGACCCAAAGATTGCCGGTATATTTGTCACTGGAAGTTTCATGCCAGCTGGCTACGGATGTGGATACCAGGCAATCAAAGAACTACTTGATGGAATGGAAGACTTTAAAAAATCTAAAAAACCAGTGATTGGTTTTATGCACAGTCCGACTCAACTCGACTACCTGGTCTATTCGAATTGTGACGAGTTGTATATGGACCCAAGCGGCACTTTACTCATTAATGGATTGGCCAGTGAGCAAATCTTTTTTGCCGAGAGTTTTGAAAAGTATGGAGTTGGAATGCAGGTGGTGAAAGTGGGTGATTTTAAAGGTGCTGTTGAGCCCTACACTTCTACCAAATACAGCCAGGAGAATCGAATGCAGATTGGAAAACTTTTAAAGTCGAGGTGGGCTAATTATCTCTCGACCCTCGCATCTGGCCGTTCCATTGAATTGCTTGACTTGAATCAATCTCTTCAAAAACAATTTCTATTCCGCCCAGATCAAGCCAAGGAACTCGGTTTTGTTGACGAATCCATGCCATTCAACGAGTTCATTGATTATTTAGCGAGCATAGGAGCTCCGGCCAAGGAAGGAAAGGATGGCTTTAGAAAGATCAAGTTGGTCGATTATTTAGATCGGTCAGATTCACAATCTCTCGACAAAGATTTATTCACGGATGGTACTTCAAAAATCAAGGTCATTTATGTGGAGGGAACGATTGTTGATGGTTTGGGAGATGATGGGCTTTCCGTTGGAGGAGGCGAAATTGCTTCTCGTTTGAGAGAAGCTCGGTTTGATGGGGACTGCGAAGCCATCGTACTTCGAATTAACAGCCCGGGAGGAAGCGTTGCGGGGTCCGATGCGATCTTGTGTGAATTACGAAGAGTCAGGAAGGAGGGAATTCCTGTCGTTGTTTCAATGGGCTCGGTGGCGGCATCCGGTGGATATTGGATTGCCACGGAGTGTGATTACTTAGTAGCTGGAGAACAAACTATCACTGGTTCAATCGGAGTATTTGGACTTCTTCCAAACCTGAAGGACTTAGCCACTCGCTTTGGAATACATTGGGATTCTGTACAAACCCATCCTCATTCCAACTTAATGTCGGTATCGAGACCAAAGTCTGAAGAGGAAATTCAAGTGATTCAAAATTATGTAGAAACTTTGTATGACCAGTTTATTGAATTGGTTGCCTCCGCAAGAAAACTCCCCCGTAAAAGAGTGGAAAAGATTGCCGAGGGACGAGTTTGGGTCGGTGCTGATGCGAGGGAAATTGGATTGATTGATGATTTTGGTGGACTTGAAGATGCAATTCAAAAAGCGGCTGAAATTGCAAAGCTGGGAGACAACTATGACATTCAGGAGATTCCTGCATTGAAATCTCCGATGCAGGCAATAGAAGAACTTTTGGAAGTTTCCGCCAGCTTAGATGATAAATCCCTTAAGAAACCACCCACTGGTCTGACACTTCTGACAAAGGAAATCGACGGGCTTCTTTCTCGTATTGAGACTTTGAATGATCCGCGTCAAGCCTATGGAATTCTTCCTTGGTATCGGCGATGTTTTGGGTTTGGCGATTGAATCAATCCACTGGAAAAAATTATGACACAAGAAATTACACTACAAAGAAATTGCATCGGAACAATAATCCCTGCAGGCGATGAAGTCACATTGGGGCAGGGCGCAACTTTTCAAATTGCCCAATCCCTTGGTGGATCGGTTACATTACGTGATGCTAATGGAATGTATCGGATCGGTGAATCTGAATTGGATGCTCTGGGCGAGGAATTTATCAAGGAAATGGAGCAAGAGGCTGTACCAGAGAAAACCGAAGGTCCACTTAAAGAGGAAATGCTTTGGGAGGCAATGCGTGGCTGTTATGACCCTGAAATCCCCGTCAATATTGTTGACCTTGGACTTGTTTATGACCTCAAGATTAGTGGCAATGAGGGAAAACTGGTCGAAGTGAAAATGACTCTGACCGCACAAGGATGTGGAATGGGTCCGGTAATTGCCGATGATGCCAAAACTAGAATCGAAAAACTTTCTGGAGTGGAAGAAGCTAGAGTGGATATAGTCTGGGACCCACCCTGGAATCCAAAGATGATCTCTAAGGAAGGGAAAAAGATTTTGGGTCTCGAGTAAGTAAAAGGAATTAGATTTTAATATCGTGGCAAATAATTATTTCCTGATCACGAAGATACATTTTACCATTTGAAATCACTGGATGCGTCCAAATTTTACCCCTTGGATTTCGGTTTTTGGATTGTGGGCTAAGTGTAAACTCTCCCTGAGGTTTCCATCCTTGCGGAGTAGCCTCAATGAGAATGATTCGCCCATCGGATTCTCCCTGGCAGTAAAAGCGGTTATCAGCGTAGGCAATTGCTCCTTTGCCCAAGGATTTTTTATCATTCCAAATTAAATCTCCGGAGTTGAACTCAATACATGCCCAACCCACTTGATCTGAATAACCATAGAGATGATCTTTTACCTTTATGACTCCTCCATGATGATTCTTCATCGATTTGTTGTCATAAACATCTCTTGCTCCGGAAGAGGAAAGTTTAACTAATTTACATCCCACTCCATAGCCCGAGGATATAAACACGCATCCATCGTCAAATACTGGTGTTGGAATAACTGCCGTTCTTCCCGTCCAGGATGATTTCCAGGAAAGATTTCCAGTATTCGCCGAAATTCCCACAAGGTTTTGCATAACTAACTGAACATACTCTCTTTTTCCACGATTAGAGATCATAATGGGGGAGGAATATTGTGCAGCATCGGTGAATTGCTTGCTTTGCCAGATTAGTTTTCCAGTCTCCGCATCGAGAGCGGCGATTGCTCCCTTGCTTCCTCCCGGTGTGCAAATCACTCGCCCTTGGTCAACCAGAATGGACTCCGTGTAGCCCCAGTTCGGAACTTTTCCACCAAGATCATCGACCAGACTCACTTGCCAAATTTTTTTACCGGATCGGGCGTCAGCACACACAAGATTTCCTCTTCCTCCTAATGCGTAAACTTTTCCATCAGTCACCGAGGGAGTCATTCTTGGCCCATCTCCCCAGCCGTTGGTCAACAATTCACCTACAGGCAGAGACCAAATTTTTTTTCCAGTTGTGGCATTGAATGCGAGAAGTTTTTCCTCTTTGCCAAAAGCCCCCATTGTGTAAAGCCCGCCTTGGACAACTGAAAATCCCGAGTACCCCATACCTGCTTCCATGGAGGTCCATGCTTTGATGGGGCCGCCTGACGGCCAGGATTGAAGCAGTCCGGTTTCAAGGGATCTTCCTGTCCGGTCGGACCCACGCCAATTGGGCCAATCCTCAGCCTGGCAAAGAATTGGAATTGCAGTGATTATAACCCATAGGAAAAGGAGTAATTTCATTAATAATTTTTTTTCCAAATTTCTAAAAGAGCAAGGAGAAAGCATTGGGGATGATGAGTTTTCTAAACCAAGAAGGAGTTGCCGAAGCAACTCCTTCATTTGAAAATTTGAATGAAATTAGTTTCAGGCTTTTATTTTCCCGACCTTTTTCCAACGACCGGTTTTCCCGGAGTTAAGAACCGCTTCACAAATATACTGGGTTTCCAATGCATCTCTAAAGTCAGGACGCAAGGGACGCTTTTTGCGTGAACCATAGCCCTCAACGAAGTCGGCGAACTGATTGATGAAACTATGCTCGTATCCAATATTCAATCCAGGCACCCACCATTTGTCCATGTAGGGATGTTCACCACCGTTGTCAGACACATGGATCGAGCGCCATCCTCGAGTCTTAGGATCTTTCTTGTCGTATTCGAAATACTCGAGACGATGCAGGTCGTGTAAGTCCCAGAAGAAAGAACCGTCCGCTCCATTGATTTCAAAAGTGTACAGTGCCTTGTGCCCACGTGCATAGCGAGTGGACTCAAAAATAGCCAAGGAACCATTGGCAAACCTGGCAAGGAACGCACAGGCATCGTCGATAGTCACTTTTTGCTTCTTTCCGGTCTTGGCATGCACTCGTTCCTTAACAAAAGTTTCGGTCATTGCACTAACCTCTACGATTGGTCCATTCAGCCAGATTGCAGTATCTATACAATGGGCGAGTAAATCACCGGTTACACCACTACCTGCAACCTTGGCGTCTAGTCTCCATAAGCCTTCTCCACCTTGTGGTAAGTCGGCATTAATGGTCCAGTCTTGAAGAAAGTTTGCTCGGTAGTGATAGATTTTTCCGAGGCGTCCCTCATCGATCATTTCTTTGGCCAGAGTAACCGCAGGAATTCTACGATAGTTATACCAAACCATATTGGTCACACCGGACTTTTCGACCGCCTTGACCATGGCTTCGCCTTCTTTGCAATCCAGTGCCAATGGTTTTTCGCATAGAATCGCTTTTCCAGCTTGGGCAGCGGCGATTGCAATGTCATGGTGAACATTGTTTGGGGCGGCGATATCGATGACATCTATATCATCGCGATCAATCAGTTTTCTCCAGTCTGTTTCAACTGATTCATAGCCCCACTGATCAGCGAAGTCTTCAGCACGGTCCTTATTCCGGGCACAGACTGCGGCAAGTTGTGGTTCGTACTTCAATTCGGGAAAGAAGTTAGGAACTTTTCGAAAAGCATTCGAATGCGTACGGCCCATGAAGCCATATCCAATTAATCCAATGCGCAAGGGTTTTTTCTTAGCCATAATTTTTAATCTTAGGTTTAGAGTTACAGGTTTGAATTGTTCTGAAGGGATAAAAAATCATAAAAAAGGCCATTGCCCTGAGGTTATGACCTTTTTTGTAAAAGAAATTAAGAAAAAAACCTTAAATTTCGACCGGCTTGTAGCCACCACGATTCTTGAAATACATGATCAATCCAAGGTAGCAGATCAGCATAAATACTGGAAACACAGCCACGCTTGCAAGAGACCCTTGCTTACCCTCTTGAATGCTCTCTGAGACGGTTGTTTTTTCATCGTCGGCCAATGCAGCGACTTTTTCAGCATCGACTGCGGTGTAATCTCCAAGAAAATAAGTGCTTTCATTGGAAATGGAATCATAGGTTTCAGTGGAAGTCGCTTCTTCAACCGAAGCTTTGATTGAATCCTCGGTCATTTTACCGATTACCGGACCGCCAAGAATTCCAACTGCCAACATTCCGATACCTGCAATCGCATTCAGGGTAAGGGCTCCTCCTTTTGGGCATTGCTCGGATACAACTCCAAGCGTGGTTGGCCAAAAGAAAGTTTTTCCAAATCCGTATAGTGTGGCAAATATAAATATCATCGCCAGTCCGGAAGCGGTGCTAAGCAAAAATAGACCTGCAATTGCCAAGACTGCGGATGTCGCCAAGAGACCCAAAGGTCCAAG
>PBSV01000038.1 GCA_002726435.1 Opitutia bacterium
CCAACCCGTTGGGCTTTTTTGATATGCATGGAAATGTTTGGGAATGGACCGCGGACTGGTATCAGGCGGCTTATCCCACCGGCAACCCGGTGGTGGATCCCACCGGACCGGCTTCGGACTCGTTTCGGGTCAAACGGGGTGGTTCCTGGGGCACCGGTCCGGCGAACCTGCGTTCAGCTCGGCGCCTCGGCAGCGCCCCGAGCTACCGTTACTACGATATCGGCTTACGTGTTGGTTTCCAACAGCAGTAGCAAGGGAGTATGTACGGAAGGATGACGGACATGGCGGAAGGGGGAAGGCGGAGCGCGGCGGGCTTGGACCAAAGGGGCGACATCCCAAAAGGGCCATGCTAGGCACGCGGAGCCCCGGCGAAAATTCGCATCCTAATTAAAAAAAATTATTTCGATTGAGAAGTGGGAAAAGTATCCTTCAAATATAATTTTTTCCAAATCCCCGCCTGCGGGGATACTTTTTTAGAGGAGGAATTAAATTCATTTTTAGAGAGCAAGGCAGTGGTTGATATTCGGCAGGAGTTCGCCTAAAGATAAGTGCGGGGCAGTTCCTTCTTGAAAAAGAAAAAGGAGAGCTCTGCGTTACCAGTTGTAACAGCTGATGGCCTCGAGCTCGCGGACAAACATTTGCTTGCCCGACAAGGCGGGGTAGGACCAGGTGGGGGACTGGGAAATCTTCCGTTCTTCTAAAATAATCAATTTTTCCGGGTTTGCATCGATCCGGTAGAGGGTGCCGTCTTCATCGAGGGCAAGAATTTCCTCCCCGTTGGAAACCATGGACATGTACTTTCCGAAGGATTCACTACTGATCCACTTAGTCTCCCCGGTCCGCATGTCGAGGCAGGTCATGCGCTGCTTTCTCAGGTGCAGGTAGCAGTAGTCCCCGATCACGACCGGGCTGGACATGTAGGCCTCCTGTTTATTTTGCCATTGATCGGACACCAAGAATCCACCGGAATTTTTTCCGAGTCCGACGAGCATGCTTTTTCCACCGTAACAACTGGTGAACACGGAATTTTCCAGAATTGTGGGGGTGAGAATATTCATTCCGCGGTATGCTTTTACCGGTTTTTTCCAGAGGACTTTTCCATCCGGTGGGTTGACCCCGACCAAATCGGTACGGGTCTGCACCACGAGTTGTTCAATTCCTCCCAGAGTCGCAACCGTGGGGGAGGAAAATGCGCAGTTGTATTTTTCCCCCTTCACGGTGAGGATGCGCCAGATGGATTCTCCGGTCCGCTTGTTCATTTTTACCAGTCCGGTTGCGGCCTGTACATAGAGGTGGTCCCCGAGGACCATGGGGGAGCAGACAAATCCAAAGGTGGGAAGTGGGGAACCGTACCTTTTCACAAAGTCGACGCTCCATTTTTCTTTGCCGCTCTCCGCATCCAGACAGACCAGATAATCCCGCATGCCGCAGACATAGAGATTTTCTCCGTCAAAGAGGGGAGTCGAGCGTATCCAACTGCCGTTTTTCCAGGCAAAAAATGGAACACTCATTGAACCGGGCCATTGAGTTTCCCATTTTTGGCGTCCGGATGAGCGGTCAAAGGCACGGGCGATTTCATATTCCCCCTTGGTCTCGACTGTAAACACAAGATTTTTGGAAACCACGGGCCCGGAATATCCCTTGGCAATTTCCCTTGTCCAGGCGAGGTCCAGTTTCTCCCCGGAGATTCCGGATGGCCAGGGGGAACCATTTCTTACCCAGCCGTCGCGGGTGGGTCCGCGCCACTGAGACCAGTCGAGTTCAGAACCGTAAAGAGAATACCGGCCGGGGAAGCATCCCAGGAAAATGAGCAGGGCGGGCAGAAGAAATTTTACATTCATGGCTTTTGAAACAGGTAGTGACTGACCCACCACTCCTGGCCCCCGGCAAATCCAAAGGTCTCGGCGCAGGCGAGAAAAAACATGCGCCAGCGGTGGTAGGTGCGATGGGCCTCGGCGAGGGAGAGGTCTTTTTGAAAGAGGCGAAGAATGGATTCCTTTTCCCGGTCGATGTTTTCGAGCCAGTGCTCGGAAGTACGGGCGTAGTGCTTGCCGGACCAGCGCCAGCGCTTTTCCAGTTCCAAACTTCCACAGATTCGCAAAAAGAGTTCGTCCGCGGGCATCGTTCCCCCGCTGAAGAAGTGGGTGGACATCCAGTCGTCCTCCCCGTCGACCTCAAAGGGATAGGAGGTGGAACGGTGGCAAAAAACATGGGTGAATAATTTTCCGCCCGGGTTGAGCCAGGAATGAATCCGGCGGAAGAGTTCGCGGTGGTTGCGGACATGTTCGAACATTTCCACCGAGACCAGCCGGTCGTAGGTGGAATCAGTCTCGAAGGCATTGACGTCCTCGGTCAGTACGCTGAGGTTGTCGAGTCCGCGCTTGCGGGCCTCGCCGAGAATGTATTCGCGCTGGGAATGGGAATTTGAAACCGAGGTGATGGAGGACCCGGGGAAGTGCTTCGCCATCCATAGGGAGAGGGAGCCCCATCCGCACCCGAGTTCCAAAATCTTCTGTCCGTCCGCGAGTTGGGCATGTTCGCAGGTCAATTCGAGGGCCCGGTCCTCCGCCTGGTCGAGGGAAATGCCCGGGGAATCATAGTGACAGCTGCTGTATTTCAGGTTTTTGCCAAGGGCATGGCGGTAGAATTCGGCGGGGACTTCGTAGTGTTGCTCGTTGGCTTTTTCAGTGAGGACCGCCATTGGGGAGGCATCGGAATCGAGGAGGTATTTTTCCGCCAGTTCGGCGTTGGCCTCGCAGTCTGCGGTGAGGCACTGGCGGAGTCGTTTTTGACAGAGGTTGCGAATTCCGGCACGGATTAAAAAGTCCGGGGCCAGTCCGCGCTCGCACATTTCAATTGCAAAGGAAGTCAGGCTCATGAGGTGGAATCCGGGGATTTGGGGAACCAGGGAAAAAAGGCGGAGGTCCGCTCAAGGTAGGAGCGGTAGGCATCCCCGGAAGCATCGAGCTTGCGGGCTTCCACGAAGGGAATACCGGTGATTTTAGTGAGGAATATATAAAGGAGCACCGGGAGCAGGAGCAACCAAATCCCACCGGCGGAGTTCCACCCAAGTAGAAGGTATCCCATCCAAAGCACCCACTCGAAAAAATAATTCGGGTGACGGGAATATTTCCAGAGGCCGGACTCGCACACTTCCCCGCGGGTCCGTCCGGGGGCTTGCTTGAATTGACTGAGTTGCTTGTCCGCCAGTGTAAGCCCGACAAATCCGGTGATCCATACAATCACGCCGAGATGGTCGAGCAATCCGAGCTCGGATTGATTCCTCGCAAGAATTAAAAAGGGGGAGGCGAACAGAACGACCCAAAATGCCTGGACTTGAAAAAACAGCAGAAATCCAAGGTTTGCCCGTTCGCCCATATACTCGCGCAAGTATGCATAGCGGGCATCTTCCGGCTTGCCCCAGCATCTGCGCAGCAGGTGCGTGCCCAACCGGATCGACCAGACCGCAAGCAGTCCCTGAAGCAGGGCAAGACGGCGGGGGTCGCACTGATCGGACAGGGAGACGAGATAGAACAGACCCAGTATGCCCACCCCGTAGGACCAGAGAACATCAACATAGGAGGTGTTGTTTATCCGCAGGGCGACCAGCCATCCAATGAGCATCATGACGGAGGCAGCGGCCTGTCCGTATAATAAAAGTTCAATCGTATTCATAGTACTCCGGAGTGGTGCAGAATTGAAGGTGTAAATAACGGAAGATTATTCCTGCAATTCCCCATTCCACGGCCACCGCGAGTGCGGAGGTCCAGTCCTGGGTGAAGGAGAGAACTTCCAGTTTATCCCCTGAATAATATGCGAGGGCTCCCCCCACTGAAAATCCAATGAGGCAGCGCCAGCGGTGATCGAGGAACCACTCGAATACAGGACGGAGCATGAGGCCGAAATTCAACCACAAAATCAACATCCAGAGAGGAACTCCGAACAGTCCGGGGTAGTCACCAAATGTGATGAATCCAAATTTTACGAGGCAGGCATCCCCGACCAGACCAATGAACAAGGAGCTTACAATAAAAGGAAACAGAATAAATAAACCCTGGGTATAAATCGAACGCACCGCCACTATCGCCAGTCCAAGAAATGGAAGAACCAGGGGGAGGGGACTGAGGGAGGAGAGCACGCAGGCAAACCAGGCGACCTGAAAAATCACAATGTCGAAGAGCATGGACTTGTTGAATTTCATCCGGGAAAGCCACGGGCGAGCCGGCACTCGGGCTTGGCCAGTAAAAGATGAACATCCCCGGTGTATCCCTCTTCAAATCCGGCCTCGCAGTAACAAAGATAATATTCCCACGCCTTGCGGAAGCGCCGGTCATAGCCAAGGGAATCAATTTTTTCCTCGTTCTCCAAAAACCGAACTTTCCACTCCCGCAGGGTACGGGCGTAGTGGTAACCAAAATCATACAGGCTGGCCGGGCGGAGGTCGGACTTTTCGACCGCGGCGGAGATCATCGCGGAAGCGGAGGGCACACAACTACCGGGAAAAACCCGGGTGCGGATATAGTCGACTTCTTTGAGGTATCGCTTGTAGCGGTGATCGGGCATGGTAATTCCCTGAATCATTGCCGCCCCGTCGGGGAGAAGAAGGTCGGAAATTTTGGAGAAATAAACCGGAAGGAATTCATGGCCCACCGCCTCGATCATTTCAATGGATACAATCCGGTCAAATTTTCCCGAGAGTGCACGGTAATCTTCTTTTACAATTGAAACCTGTCCGGTCCATCCGTTCTTTTCGATCCGTTGGGAAGCATATTCGAACTGGCGGTCGGAAATAGTGGTGGCGGTAAGGGAGGCACCGGTCCGTTCGGCCAGCCGCTGGGCAAATCCGCCCCATCCACAACCAATTTCGAGTACGCTGTGGTGGGATTTAATTTCAAGTTGATCAATGATACGGTCGTACTTTGCAAGGGAAGCCTGTTCCAGGGTATGATTCTCAGATTCAAAAATACCACAGGAATAAGTCATGGTTGGATCGAGCATTAATTCGTAGAAGTCGTTTCCGAGGTCGTAGTGCAGGGCGATATTTTTACGGCTCCCCTGCAGGGTGTTTCGTTGAGTCAGGAAATAAGCCGCCAGGGCGGCTTTATTGAGCAGGGTGGCCCATCCTCCCTCGAGTCCATCCATTACTTTTTGATTGCGAAGAAAGAGGCGGAAAAAACTGACCAAGTCCGGGGTGGACCAGTCCCCGTCGGCAAAACTATCGGCCACTCCGAGCGAACCCCCGAGGCAGGCCTTGCGAAAAAATGCGGGGTTGGAAATTCGAATTTCTGCGTTGGGTTGTTCGGTGGAGGGAACTCCCATGGTGATGGTTTGAGCAGGACTTTTCAGGAGTAGGGAGCCGCGGTCAATTTTGCCAAGGTTGGAAACCAGTAGACGCTCGAAAAATCCGGACTTTCCGGTGGTATCCACCGGGATGGTGGAAACTGGTTCGGAAGCTTGCTTATTCATGGCTGGTGGAGGAAGAGGCATGTTTGGGGTGCGGATAAAATGGACATCCCTTTAAACGAAGAATCAGGGCGTGCCAGTAGATACCAAATGTGATTCGAAAAGTGAGGAATGGAAAGCGCAGCAGTGACCATCCGAGATTGAATGAATTGATTGGTTTTTTGCGCAGGTTCAAGTGGGCGGAAAAAAAGATTTCGTTGGCCCGTTTCAGGATCATATCAACCCGGAGTTTTTCGCCTGGTTTTTTAAAGCGCCAGTCATATTCCACGCCCATGTCGATGAAGGGAGAAACATGAAATTCTTTTTTGAATTCCTGCTTGGTCTGGTTGGAATCACTGGGATCGGAATCCGACCAGGAAAATGCCTTGGCGTATTTTTCATGCCAGGGTGTATTGGTAATCTCAGCCATCAAGGCAGTGGGTTGGTCACGGCTTTCATTCCAGGCATAGTAAAAGGTTACCGGATTGAAGCAGTATCCAAAGGTTCGAAGATGGGTCAAAATGGAAATGGGTCCGGTTACGGGTCTGCCAATTTGTTTGCTCATTGTCGAGCGAACCGCGTCTTCCAAAGAAGAGACCTCCGGCTTGTGGTAATCGGACCGACGGAAGCAGGAGAGGTTGGATCCAGCAGTTGACCATAACCAATGCCCCTGAAAGACCTCGTTTAATTCATCCAGAAATAAATGAGGCATATATAGCCGGTAGCGTAAATGATGAGACTTGGGAGATTTTCGATGATGACTGACTTCACCAAAATAGAGCGAACTATTCATCCTAATTTTGCCCCGAATGCATCGCATACCCGGAGTCCGCTGGTCAATCCATCCTCATGAAATCCATAACCCCAGTATGCCCCGCAGAAAGAGATACCCTGGTTGCGGATAAACCGGCGGTGTCCCTCCTGGGCTTTCCGCCGCCCGAGGTGATAAGTGGGGTGGGAAAAATGATAGTCAGCATGGTGAAGTTTTGGATCAATGCGTTCCTTTTGATTCAGGCTGACACAGAAGGGTTCCGAGGTGGGCAGGCTCTGTAGAATGTTCATGTCATAGGTAACCAGGGCCTGGGCACTTTCCTCACGGGGTAAATATGCATTCCAACTTGCCCGGGCGGACCGGCGCCTGGGAAGATGAGAATCGTCACGGTGTAAGGAAACCATGTTTTTTTCGTAGGGAAAGGCTTCGAGAAGGGCAACTTCTTCCGCACTTGGGGAATGAAGAAGTTGAAGGGATTGATCGGCATGGCAGGCGAGAATGACTTCATCAAAAACTGGTTTTGTCCCGTCCGGAAGAGTAAGTTCGACACCCTGTTCAATTCTTTCGACCTTTTTGACCGGGGTATTTAAACACAGTCGATTGCCGAGGATTGGAAGGATTTTTTCGACATAGGTCTTGGATCCACCTTTTACCACCCGCCAAACTGGGCGGTTGTTGGCCTGGAGCATTTGATGATTGGAAAGAAAATCTGTGACAAATTCCATCGGAAAACTCTGAAATCGACTGGTGGAACAGGACCAAAGGGCGGAACCAAGAGGGAGCAGGAAATTTTCCTGGAAGCGGGAACCGAATTTCATTCGTTCCACGAATTGCCCAACGGTTTCAGTAGATCTACTGGCCTGGTCCGCGGCTTCATGAAATCGAAGAATGTCACGGACCATGCCCCAGTGCTTAAAATCTACCAGGTTTTTAAGATGTCCAAATAATCCGACCAAATTTTCGCCATTGTATTCCAAGCCGAGTCGTTCGGACCGTACGGAAAATCCCATGCGGGTGGGCTGGGAATCGACTCCTAATTGATCAAGTAGAGTGAGAAAGTTGGGGTAGTTTTCACGGTTGAAAACAATGAATCCAGTATCGACTTGAAAACTCCCACTATCTCCCTTCGCGGTTACTGTATTTACATGACCACCCGCTTTGCTGCCTGCTTCGAACAGAGTAATTTCATGGTTTTTACCCAATAAGTAAGCACATACCAAGCCGGATATCCCCGACCCAACAATTGCAATTCTCACGGGGGGGCAGGAACCAAATTAGCTCGGAGGCTGGGCTTTTTCAATCACCCAAGCGGGAACCGGACGCAAATCACGAACTAATCCAAATACACTCATCAGACGGAGAATGAAATAAGTCAGGTCAAATTCACCCTTAAAAAATCCCTGTCGGGCGGAGCCGGGGAAGAAATGATGGTTGTTGTGCCAACCTTCCCCGAATGCAAAGATTGAAACAATCCAATTGTTCCTGCTTTCATCCTTGGTGTTAAATCTTCTTTTGCCAAACATGTGAGTGAAAGAATTAACCGCAAATGTGGCATGGTAGAGGAAAATCGTGGGCACGAGAAATCCCCAAATCAACATTTGCATATTCGATAACCCCGTGAGGGAATAAAACCAGGAAATTTCAGGGGCAAAATAACACGCGAGTGCAAGCAACAGAACAGGTATCCAATCAAAACGGTTGAGAAAGCGTAATTCCTTGATTTTTAACCAGTCGGGAATTTCCTTCAGGAAAGTGGGCACCGCATAATCGGTCATGAACCAAAGGGTATGACTCCAGAAAAAGCTTTTCGAGTGAGGAGAGTGCACATCCTCCTCGGTGTCAGAGTGTCTGTGATGTCGTCGATGATGGGCGGCCCACCAGAGGGGTCCTCGTTGTCCGGAACTGCATGCGATAAAAGCACCGATAAACTGAACAATCCGGGAAGTTTTAAAGGACCGGTGAGAAAAATAGCGGTGATAAAATGCGGTGATCGAAAACATTCGAATGCTGTAGGAAATCAACGCAACAGCCAGACACCACAATGTAAATGGGTAAAAAAAGGCTAGTAATGTGAACAAATGGATCAATACATAGGGCAAACACCTAAACCACTCAACACGACCTTCAGAACCCTTGGGACTTTCGAAGGTTTCGGGAGGTGGTAGTACCCATTTAGAGATAGAAAAAGACATATCGACAGAATGTTTTTCTAAGATGAATGTCTTAGAATACAATTATTGCTACCACATAAAGCTGATTTTTCAAGCAAACCAGCTAATTTGGCTCAAAATTATTCCTCCGGGTCGAGAGCAAGGGACAACTCGAGCGGGCTCATTTTAGTTTTTCCGCGAAGATCAGTACCGACAAGCTTGTCGAGTTTCCGAAAATCAATTTTTCCATTTTGCATGAGAACTGCACGAAGTTTTCGTAAACCAAGAGATTCTAGTTGTCTGACCCGTTCGCCGGACACATTAAGTACATCTGCAATGTCGTCCAGTTTCATCGAGTCGTCCGCTCCAATACCAAAACGCATTGCTAAAACTTTTCTTTCCCGGTTATCGAGAAAGCTGAGTGCGACTGACACATCATCGCCAAGCGATCCATCTTCACGGTAGGACTGATTAAGTTCTTCCTCTTCAGTCATCACATCCCCGAGAGTTTGGTTAGAATCTTCACCGAGCGGTTCATCAATCGAGAGCGAGTTGGTGGGGGCGAATTTTACCCGGTTGGATAAATTACGGTCATTACCAAGAGCTTTATTAACTTCTTCCTCGGTTGGTATGCGTCCAAGTTCGACTTGAAGTTGTGAACGGACCAAATTTTCTTTTCTTTTGCCCTGTGATACATCATGGGGAACGGCGACTGCACCCGACATTTTGCCAATCAGTCTTTGTATTCTTTGACGAATCCACCATGCGGCGTAAGTGCTAAGTTTAATCCCTCTGGTGTGGTCAAATTTATCAAGCGCAACCACAAGGCCCTGTATACCCTCAGCCATTACATCTTCCATGGACACACTGGTTTGGCGAAACTTGAGAGCAATGGAAGCAACCAGACGAATGTGTCTTTCAATGAGTTCTTTTCTTGCTTCGTCGGAACCTTCTGCCATTTTCTGGAAAAGAATGTCACACTCCTCTTTGGTGGGGGGTGGCATGCGTGAACGATCAGAGATAAACCGGCCAATTGGGTCTAAAGAATTCTTATCAGGCGTAAAGTTTGATTTGTTTGATACCATAGTACTTAATAAAACGATTCCATCTCAAAAAAAGATCATCGTTTTTTTACTACTCAATTATTCTAATAGGCCTCATAGGCTGTGCTTTTACCCCTAATGATTTGCAAATTTGCTGGATCTTATTCCAAGGGGACTGTTTCTAGTTTGAGCTAACCGGCGGATAGCGATTCGATGTAGTAATGGAAGTATTGGAAAATCGAATGGAAGGATTGTATTGTCCGGCAGGTGATTTTTTCATTGATCCGCGGGGTCAGGTTAAAAATGCTTTGATCACACATGCTCACAGCGACCATGCCCGTGCCGGGCACAACCAATACCTTTGTTCGGAAAACTGCACTTCTTTGCTTCAGGTACGAATTGGAAAAGATGCGAAAATTGAAGGTTTAAAGTACGGGGAAAAAAGAAAAATTGGAGATGCCTTGGTTTCTTTTCACCCGGCAGGTCATATTTTGGGCTCGGCCCAGATTCGAATTGAAGTGAAAGGATGTGTTTGGGTGGTAAGTGGGGACTATAAACCACAGGCTGACTCTACCTGTGAATCTTTTGAATTAGTTCCCTGTGATGGATTTATTTCCGAATGCACTTTCGGGCTACCGGTTTATCACTGGGCTGATGAATCCGAGATACACCGGGAAATGAATCAATGGTGGCGAGAAAATAAAAAGGCAGATGAAATTTCCCTCTTGTTTGCCTACTCGTTGGGAAAAGCCCAGCGCGTACTGGCCGGATTGGATGCAGAAATCGGTAAGATATATGTTCACGGGGCAGTGGATTCTTTTCTCGAGCATTATGCCCGGGCGGGGGTTGTATTGCCAGCGGTCGAAGTCGTAAACCGCAACAAGGACCAGCCTTACGGGGGATCTTTGGTCGTTGCTCCGCCAGCGGTGGAGGATTCTGCATGGACCAGGGGATTCCGGGGGGCGAAACGTGGTTTTGCCTCCGGATGGATGGCAATACGAGGAGCCCGCAGAAGAAGAAATCTGGACCGTGGATTTGTTCTTTCTGACCATGCGGATTGGAATGGATTAATCGAAGTTATTGAAGGAACTGGAGCGGAGACGGTAAAAGTCACCCATGGAAATGGAGACGCCCTCAGTGCTTTTCTTCGTGAAAGAGGACTGGACGCAGAAGTCTTGAAGGGTGCGGTGATTCGCGGAGAAGAGGAGGAATGAATCTTTTTGCCAAACTCTTCCACGACTTGGATGAAATGACCAAGACCAATGCCAAACTGGACCGCTTGGTGGAGTATTTTAAGGAGGCCCCACCGGAGGATGCAATCTGGGTGGTTTGGTTTCTTTCTGGAAACCGAATCAAGGGAACAATCAAAACCGGAGAAATCAGAAATTTTGTGGCGGAACGGGCGGACTTGCCCCTGTGGTTGGTGGAAGAATGTCACCACCAGGTGGGGGACTTGGCAGAAACCGCCGCTCTTTTGGTGCGGGGAGAGAGCGACCGGATGCCTCAGGGATTGAATTTTACTGTGCAGACTTTCATTCATGCCATGCGGGGCATGGATTCCACGGGACGCCGGGAATCAATGAACCGGGCATGGGACTCGATGCGCTCGGTTGACCTGCTCCCTTTCCACAAACTACTCACCGGCGGATTTCGGATGGGGGTTTCCAAAGGCAACCTGTACAAGGCCCTGGCACGGGTGGGGAAGGTGGAACCGGCAGTCATCTCCCAGCGACTGGCTGGTGAGTGGACGCCCAGTTCACTTGGTCTGAGCGAAATTTTAAATCCGGAATCGGAGGATTCGGGGTGGTGCCGGCCGTTTCCCTTTTGTTTGGCTCCTCCATTACAGGAAAAAGTAGAGAGCTTGGGAAACTGCTCCGACTGGCAGGTCGAATGGAAATGGGATGGTATCCGGGCCCAACTGATCAAGGCAAGTGGAAGGGGAATTCTCTGGTCCCGGGGAGATGAATCGGTGGGGGATGCATTTCCCGAAATTCTGGACTGTATAAAATTATTACCCGATGACATTTGTCTGGATGGGGAAATTCTCGCTTGGGGATCCGAGGGCTTGCGATCTTTTTCCCGTTTGCAGAAAAGATTGGGAAGAAAAGATCCAGGTCCATCGATCCTGAAGCGCGACCCGGTTCGTTTTTTGGCGTACGATCTTCTACGATGCAACGGAAAGGATTGTAGAGACATGAGTCTGGAGTATAGAAGGGAGAAATTAGAAGCGGTGGTTAATTCCCTGCCTGATGGATTCCCCCTTGATATTTCTCCCCTGGTAAATGGTGGAAACTGGAAGGAACTTGAATCTCTCCGTGAGGAATCCCGAGCTCGTGGAGTGGAGGGATTTATGCTGAAGCGGAAAGATTCAGCTTACCGGGGCGGGCGGGTGAAAGGTTCATGGTTTAAGTGGAAGGTGGATCCTTTTCTCGCCGACATGGTGGTGGTGAGTGCTCAACTTGGACATGGAAAAAGATCAAATTTATTCACTGATTATTCGCTTGCAGTTTGGAATGAAAGTGGAGAACTCGTGACCGTGGCGAAGGCCTATTCCGGGCTGACTGATAAAGAAATTGAAAAAGTGGACCGGTTTGTCAGAAAAAATGTCACCGGTAAATTCGGACCTGTCCGAGGTGTGCGTCCGGAACTGGTCTTTGAAATTGCATTCGAGGGAGTCCAGGCATCCGGCCGGCATAAATCGGGAGTGGCCTTACGCTTTCCCCGCATTCATCGATGGAGGAGTGATAAAAAACCGAAAGACGCGGACACCCTGGAAATGATCCGTGGATTTGCCGGAATCGGGGAAGTAAGGGAGAAAAACGGCACCAAAATGGATCAGGATGGGAATCTTCTGCTTTTCTAATTTGAACTGCAATTAAGCGGCCAGGCTTTTTTTGAAATTACCCAAATTTTCCCTGGCACTTTCCTTGCGGTCCACAATTGGACGGGGGTAGTCTTTTCCAATCAGGCAGTTTGAGGAAATTTGAACGGATTCGGGGGCCAGGTGGGGTTCGAAAATGTACTTGGGGGGAAAGTCTTTTAACTCGGGGATCCAAAATTTGATGAAGGAGGCGGATTTGGTTTCAGCATTGAGGCTTGATTTTGCGTCTGGACAGGGATTGTAGAGCCTGAAGTAGGGCATTGAAAAGGGAGCCACTCCGGAGAGCCACAACCAGTTGGCATTGTTGAGTGCCCAATCGCTGTCGAGAAGTTTGGCCTCAAAAACATCGCGCCCATGTTTCCAGTGCTGCCAAAGTTGTCCACGGGTAAGGAAACAGGAAACTGCATGCCTGCCGAGGTGATGCATCCAACCGGTTGCTTCGAGTTGCCTCATCATTGCGTCGATGTATGGAAATCCGGTCATTCCTTTTTCCCAGGCAGAAAGCTTGTTTTCATCTAATTCTCCCCAGTCAATCTTTTTGCACATGGAGTTGCCGTTCACCTGGTCCCAGTTTTCCACGGACCTTGACAAGACATAAAACATTTCACGAAACAGGAGCTGTCCGTGGAGGGATTCCGGCGGCTTGGTGAAGTCATCTTTTCGGTGGCATTTTTCACATTCCTTCCAAAGTTGGCGAACTGACAGACACCCGGTGCTAAGGTAGGGGGATAATCCTGTGGTGCTTGGTTCTTGAGGGTCCTGGCTTTGATTGGTCGAGCAAGTTTTCGGTTTCCTGAACTGATTGACAAATTCTGGACGGGAGGAAACTTTTTCTTTAAGCCGGCGTAGAGCTACGGTCTCACCACCAATGAAATAGCACTCATGTTCCGGGGTAGGGAATGGAATTCGTGTCCTGATCTCAGGAATTGAAATGGTCGGAAAGGGCAGGGGATGGGAGGAAAATTCTTTCGGAAAAGAAGGAATTGCGGAGGGCACCGGCAAAGGATCGGGCACCCGATAAAATCCGTGTTCGTCGAGGCCAAAATATTCCGTGAATAACTTGACAGCATCCTTCATGGATTTCGGCTGTTTGAAGTTCGGGGCGGAAATTACGGATTCAAGATCGGTCAGGGTATGCACCGCCGGAAAAAATTCAACCGGGGTGGGAGAGGATGAATCTGTGCCGGAAAACAAAGCTTGGATTGACTGGGTGACCTGCAAACCATGGGGTTCCGAGCAGTAATCCGAAAAAAGACCGATCGGATATTCGCTGTACTTTTTAATCTCCTTGAAGATCTCCGAGGGATTTCCGAAGGCAATTAATAGTCCATGGTTTTGCAGGGCTTGCAATTGAGAGTCGAGGTCAGAAAGACACTCAATTAAAAACCTCATCCGATTCGGGGAAATCTTGTCGAGTTCGGATCCCACAACCGCAGGGTCGAGAATGAACAAGGGTAAAACGGATTGGGAATCCTTATCCTTGCAAGCTTCCAACAAGGCAGGGTTGTCGTGTAAACGAAGACACTTTCGAAACCAAACAACTGATGTTTTCACGGGTGGATTATGCCTGTGGTCTTAAGGTGGCGAGCGCGGCAAGTGCCCGGTTTCGGGCATCGGAATGATCCACGCAGGGCCCTGGGTAATTACCGCCAAGGTCAACCCCGCTGGATTCAAGCAGATCCGCCGGTGCCTCCCAGGGACGGAATGTCCATTTAGGGGGGAGGTTTTGAAGGGAGGGTATCCATTGGCGGGCATAAATTCCGCGGGTATCGAATTTCTCCCCCTGGGTGATCGGGTTGAAAATTCGGAAATAAGGGGCAGCATCAGCCCCACAACCGGCGGCCCACTGCCAGCCCTGGGTATTGCTGGCGAGGTCGGCATCCACCAAAGTGTCCCAAAACCAGCGGGCACCCTCCTGCCAGGGAAGGAGAAGATGTTTGACCAAAAAAGAGGCAACAACCATGCGAACCCGGTTATGCATCCAACCAGTCTCATAGAGTTGCCGCATCCCCGCATCGACCATCGGATATCCGGTGTTGCCAGATTGCCAAAGTTTTAAATTTTCCGGGTCGTCCAACCATGGAAAATCGGCATATTTTGGGCGGAGTGGTTGATCGGGGATGGAAGGAAAGTGATAAAGAAGATGATAAGAAAATTCTCGCCAGCCGATTTCGACGAGAAACTTGTTTTCTCCCCGGTGACTTCCTTCCTTGTCGGCCTGCAAAACTGCCTGGCAAATTTGGCGGGGGCTGACCAGTCCCCATGCAAGGTAAGGAGAAAGACGGGAAGTGCCATCCACCGAGGGTATGTTTCTTCGGGTGGCATAGGAGTGAGTCACTTCATCCACCGTCCGTTCAATCATTTGATGAGCCGCTTCTTCCGAGACCACCCAATGCTCGGCAAATTTTTCATGCCAGTTTTGAGTATTGAGAAGGGAGAGGTCATCCAAGCTCGATTCCGCAGTGGAAGTTTTGAAAAAGGGCAACTTGGAAGTGTTGTAAACGAGAGGCTCGCGGTAGATGATTGGGCGGGACTTTCTCCAGTATGGAGTGAATACCTGGAAGGGTTTCCCAGACCCGTTTTTCATTTCCCAGGGTTCTTGAAGGAGGGAAGAATTAAAGGACTGGGTTTCAATCCCCGCCTGATCGAGTGATTCCTCTACTTTCTCCTGGGTGGAGATGCCGGACGGGTCATAGGTTCTGCCATAATACACTTCATCTGCACGGTACTTTTTGGCAAGCCGGGGTAAAATTTCAGCGGCACTGCCCTTGCAAAATAATAGTCGTCCGCCTAATTTTTCAATTGATCCTGCAAGACTGGAGAGTGAGTGATGGAGCCACCAGCGGGAAGCGGATCCGGGAGCCCAGCTTCCCCCTTCCTGCTCGTCCCAGATAAAAACCGGGATAATTTCTTTGTTCCGCTCAAAGGCATAGCCAAGTGCGGGATGATCGAGAAGTCTGAGGTCTTTGCGAAACCAAACAATTGATTTGTTTGATGAGGCTTCAGCAATCATTGATTGAGTCGAAGCTGGGAAAGGCCGGCGTCCACCTTCAAAACTTGTCCGGTGATTGAACTGGCTCCCTCGGAATGAAGGAAAGATATGGTGGAGGAAATTTCATTGACCGCGGGAATCTTTTTCAAGGGATGACGGCTCTCGATCATCGGAATCATTTTATCTCCACCAACCATTGCCAATCCCATTTCCGTTGGAGTGAGGGTGGGAGCAACCACATTGACCCTGACTTTGGGAGCGAGGTCAGCAGCGAGGGCAATGGCAAACCCTTCCAGGGCAGATTTCGCGGATGAAATGGCACAGTGATTGGGCAGACCAGTTCGTGCCGCCACGGAGGATAGAAGGACTATTGAACCATCCAGTCTTGGGAGTAAGGACTGAATTAAGGTAAATGCATCAAGAACACTGGTTTGAAATGCTTCGATCATTTGTTCAGGCTTCAAACGCTTGATTGGGCCGAGAATTACTTTTCCGGGGCAAAAAGTAAAAGCGTTGATAGAATCAGGGAGTTGATCGGCGAACGATTCAGGGGATTTGATATCACCACTAATCCAGGTGCAGCCGGGGACGGGTTCAGCGGGTGCGGTTCGCGACAGAGCAAACACATTCTGGTTATCCTGGATTGATAAATCAACCAAACTGCGGCCGATTCCACGGGACGCCCCGACGATTAAATGAGATTTGTTTTGAGTAGTGTTTTCCACAGGTAAAGATATCGATTGTTGGAGGGGATTAGATCATTTTTCAAAAATTTGAAACCTTGGACCGAACCATACTTTTGGTTTAAGTTTTGATTATATTTTAATTGAAGAAATCATACATGGGATCATAAATACGATTGCTTTTGAATGGCAATGCATCAGAACAATTATGTTTTGTTCAAGCTTATTAATTTTACCCCGTTTATTTCTAGTTCATGAAGGCCTTATCCTTAAACAACCCATTGGAGTGGGAATCAGTAGTAATTCCGGATCCTGAGCCACCCGAATCCGGAGAAGCTCAAGTACGGGTTCATCGGGTGGGAATTTGCGGGACCGACCTCAGTGGATATTTGGGTAAAATGCCCTTTTTTAGTTATCCCCGGATCCCCGGACACGAGCTGGGAGTTGAAGTAATCAGCGTCGGGGCCGGCGTCAATCATCTGAAGCAGGGAGACCGATGCAGTGTGGAACCATACATCAATGACCCGACCAGTTATGCGAGCCGCATCGGACTGCCTAACTGCTGCGACCGGTTGCAAGTCCTTGGAGTTCATACCGACGGCGGGCTTCGGGAATGCTTTAATCTTCCCGCCCGAAAATTACATACCAGTTCTTCTCTCAGTTACGAACAACTGGCCCTGGTCGAAACCCTGGCCATTGGTTGTCATGCGGTAGACCGGGCAAATCCAGCTCCTGACGACAATGTTCTGGTAATTGGGGCCGGCCCGATTGGACTCGCTACAATGGTCTTTCTTAGACTGATCGGATGTAGAGTAGTGGTCGCTGATTTTAATCAAGGAAGGTTACAGTTTTGCACCGAAAATATGAACGTTGATTCCACCGTGGTTGCAGGCGATGGAATTCACGACCGCATACGGGTGGCGTGTGGGGGCAACTTGGCGGATGTTGTGATTGATGCCACCGGACACAATGGTTCAATGTCTGACGCTTGTGAAATGCTTGCCCCAGGGGGACGGCTTTGTTTCGTGGGGATTACCACAAAAGAAGTATCTTTTACTCATCCCCCCTTGCATAAAGTGGAGGGCACAATCTTGTGCTCCCGTAATGCCCATCCCCGGGACTTCGAAAAAATTATCCGGTTGATGGAGCGTGGATGTATTGACACTTCTCCGTGGATTACACATCGGATCGGATTGGATGAGGTTGCGGAAAAATTCGAATCTTTCACCCGTCCGGAAACCGGGGCGATAAAAGCAATGATTGAATTAACATGAATCTTTCATCGATCAAGTCGGCAGTCACGATCTCTCTGGTCCCGGAAGCAAAGGGCGGACCTTTTGTACTATGGGACGGCCTGGAAGAGGGGATGAAGACAGCTGCCACTCTCGGGTATGACGCGGTGGAAATATTTGCACCCGGCCCGGATGCGGTTGGCGTGGAAGAAGTGATGGAATTAATCGAGCGTTACGGAGTGGAAATTTCAACCCTCGGGACTGGAGCAGGGTGGGTACTTCATGGATGGTCGCTGACCGCGGCTGAAGAAGCAAGCCGTCGCCATGCGATTGATTTCGTCAAAACCATCATCGAGCGGGCAGCCGCCTTTGGAGCATCGGCAATTATTGGTTCGATGCAGGGGCGTTCAGGGAATGGGGTATCCCGGGACCAGGCCCTTGACTTTCTCGCAATTGCCTTGGAGGAACTTGGGGAATTTGCCCAACAACACAAGCAGGCACTGATTTACGAACCATTAAACCGCTACGAGACCGATTTGATTAATTCTGTGCGGGACGGGGTTGCCCTGCTGAATCGAATGGAAAACAAGAACCTTGTTTTACTGGCCGACCTTTTTCACATGAATATTGAAGAAGCCAATGTAGGCGATGCCCTCCGGGAGGGAGGCAAGCACATTGGCCATGTTCATTTTGTCGATTCAAACCGCAACCCCGCGGGGTGCGGACACCTGGACTATGGCCCGGTGGTTGAGGCATTGTCCGACATTGAGTTTAATGGATACGCCGCCGCCGAGGCAAGGCCATGGCCGACCCCGCAAGCCGCTGCGGCCTCTACGATCGATTCATTCAAACGTCTTTTCCGTTAGCCCAATAAAAAAGGATCAAACTTGATTATGACAACGACTCCTCAACCTGCCTTACTCGGATTACAAGCAAGCTTTGGCTTTGGTGACCGACTTGGAAACGCCACCCCCGGTCATGTTGCATCCATGCAACGATGCGGGGCCGGTATTGCTCCGATCTACCCTCAACAATCGATTCGGGAAATGGCCCGGACCAACCGTCAACCAGGCGAAGTAATGACCGCTGCCTGTGAAGGAGCCCGTGCGTCGGGGTGGACCTTGCCTTTTGGAGCGGATGCGGATCACTTAAAGACTCATGAAGATGTCGACCGCACCGGAGAGGCCGGTTTTACTTTTTTTACGATTGATCCCTCCGGGGCAGTTGATCAAAAAGCGGACGACTACGACACCGATCTGGTCAATGCGAAATTTTCGGAAATTGCCGATTCGATTAATTGGCTTGGCAAATACCTTGGCCAAACCGTTGAACTTTCAACCGGCAGCCTCATTGAATTCTCCGAAATTGTCTGCCGCCGGGCAGCGGTGAAATATGGACGGGCGATTGAGCATGCAATCGAACTTGGGAATTACATCGCACAAGTCCAGTCCGTAAATGACCGTGAATTTGAAATTGAACTGAGTGTCGACGAGACTGATCAGCCCACCACCCTGGCCGAGCATTATATCATTGCTTCCGAGTGTTTGAATGCGGGAATGAAACTGGTTTCACTTGCTCCGCGATTCATTGGAGATTTTGAAAAAGGAATCGATTTCAAGGGGGATTTGCCAGCCTTGGAAGCCTCCTTGGCCGACCATTCAGCAGTGGCTGAAAAACTTGGTCCCTACAAATTAAGCCTGCACTCAGGATCGGATAAATTATCGATGTATTCTGCATTTGCCCGTGCCACCAACGGCCGATTTCATGTCAAGACCGCGGGGACGAGTTATTTGGAAGTCATTCGGGTAGTGGCTCTGCACGAGGAAGCATTGTTCCGTGAAATTATTGAATTTTCACGCAGTCGTTATGATATTGACCGGGCCACTTATCATGTATCGGCCCGGCTCCCTGACGCTCCGGAAGTGCAGGGCGCCAAGACCGAGGAACTGGTCGATCAATACCTCGAGCGATGGAGTGATGTTCCAGAAGGCAAAGGATTTACCCGGCCGGGCCGGCAAATCCTGCACTGTACTTTCGGGTCGGTTCTGACCCACGATAAATTTGGCCCGGCAATCAATACGATTCTCCGGGAGCACGCGGATACCTATGCCGAAGTATTGGACGAACATTTTGGCCGCCACCTCGACGCTCTCAGGGCAGGCATGAACTGAACCCTTTACCCTCCTCCGACCATGCTTAATCATCCCTTGATTCATCCAGAGATCGCTCGAATTCTTTCCGCATCCGGCCACCACAGTCGGGTTTTAATCGCGGATGGAAACTACCCGGTTCTTAATAAACGCGGTCCAAGGGCAGAAGTTGTTCATTTGAACCTGGCTCCCGGTATGGTCCGGACCACCCATGTACTGGAGACCTTGCTGGAGGCGGCACCAATTGATGACATCTACGTCATGGATTATGAGCGTGAAGGACAGTATGCTTTGGAAAATGATCCTCCCATTTGGCAGGAATACCGCAGTGTAATTACTGCCGGCGGGAGTGAATTGGAGTTGAAACTGATTGAGAAATGGAAATTTTATGAGGCGGTAATGACTCCCGATCATGTGCTTACAATTCAGACCGGAGAAACAGCGGGATTCGCCAATTTAATTCTCGATCTCGGATGCCGCGTGGTCTGAGCAGAACGGAGAAGGTAGGAATTTTCAATGGAATCGCGAAAACTCGGCAAAACCGGACTCGAACTCCCAATCCTCAGTTTTGGTGCCTCTTCAATGGGGGCGGAGTTTCGTTCGATTGACATCAATGAGGCAATTACCTGCGTATCCACCGCGATCGAATGCGGAATGAACTTTATCGACACTTCCCCCTACTACGGACGGGGGATGTCCGAAGTATTGCTTGGGGTCGCCTTACAGGATGTTCCCCGGGACGATTATATTCTGGGAACCAAATTAGGTCGCTACGACGCCAGTCACTTT
This sequence comes from Opitutia bacterium, assembly GCA_002726435.1. GTDB lineage: Bacteria > Verrucomicrobiota > Verrucomicrobiia > Opitutales > Seribacteraceae > Seribacter. The sequence continues at coordinate 20,135 of PBSV01000038.1, forward strand.
GATTTTTCTGCGAAAAGAGTCGAGGAAAGCGTTGATGTCAGTCTGCACCGCATGCGCACCGATTACCTCGACATTGTCTTGTGCCATGACATTGAATATGTCGGATTAAGACAAATCGTGGAGGAGACAATTCCTGCGTTGCGGAAAATTCAGCAAGCCGGAAAAGTCAGGCATGTGGGTATAAGCGGGTACCCGATGAAAATCTTCAATTATGTTTTAGACAACACCGAGATTGATCTGATGTTGTCCTACAATAATTACCATCTGCAGAATCGAAAGATGGAAAGCATTATTCCACGATTAAAAGAGAGAGGGGTGGGGATTATGAACGCCGCTCCCTTTTGTGCCCGTCTACTGACCAATGCTCCACTTCCATCCTGGCACAAATCCAACCAGAAAACACGGGAGGCCGCAAGGGCAGCCGCCGCAGTCTGCGAGGAATACGGAGTCGATATCGCCCAACTCGCGGTCCAATTCGCAATTCTTAACCCTGACATTACCACCTGTGTCACCGGGTCGGCCAATCCGGGCCGGGTGCGCCAATGGGCGGAATGGGCAAATGTTCCGATCAACCATGAATTATTAGCCAAGGTGGAAGCCCTTTTTGCTCCCGTTATGGGCGAGGTTCATATCGAGGGCCGGCCGGAGAACAACTGATGAAAAAGATTGATTCGCACCAACACTTCTGGGACCCGGCGGGGAAAAGATCACCCTGGAGTTACGGCTGGTTGGACGAACCCCAGCATGCTCCGATCAACCGCTCCTTTCTTCCCTCTGACCTTGCTCCCTTGTTGGATGCGAATGAGATCGAGGGATCAGTCTTCGTGCAAGCCCAACACCACCTCGAGGAAACACGGTGGGCCCTGCAAATGGCGGAAGAAAATAACTTTTTACGGGGAGTGGTGGGATACGTTGATCTGCAGGCCCCGGAGCTGGAGGATCAACTGGACGAATTTACCGGGTCGCAGTGGTTCAAGGGTATTCGTCACATCGTTCAGGATGAGCCCGACGATGAATTTTTATTACAACCCTCGGTGTTGAACGGTCTTAAGGCCCTGTCCCGTCGAAGCCTTCCATTTGACTTGCTCCTGCAACCGCGACACCTCGAAATGCTCCCGCGTTTGGCTGCCGAGCTTCCTGATTTACAAATGGTGATTAATCATTGCGCCAAACCCGATTTAAGCAACCATGACACCGATTCCTGGCACCTGAAATTCGCTAAACTTTCAGAATTTGAAAACCTTAACTGCAAGATTTCCGGCCTCGTGACGGAGGCAGATTGGACGGGCTGGACGATTGACGAACTCCGTCCGATCTTTGACACTGCCCTTCAGACCTTTGGTCCCAACCGCCTGCTTTATGGCTCCGACTGGCCGGTTTGTACACTTGCCGCGACCTACGACGAAGTTTTCCAATCCGCCATCACCCTGACCGCAGGTCTTTCCTCCAGCGAACAAGCTGATATTTTCGGTCACAACGCGATCCGATTTTACGGTCTTTAATTTGGCCTTTGGATTGGATCGTTTCTTGACTTTCCCAATTCCGTCGTTTGAATATTGTAACGATATTCAAAAATGAACACTCGCGGAGGAAAACGACAGGGGGCCGGCCGGCCTAAAGGAACCAACCAGTACGGGGAATCGACCCGTCCGGTACGTATTCCGGTAAGCCAAGTCGAACGCGTCCTTCGATTTGTCCAAGAGCGCGAGCATGCCTTGCCCCTCTATGCGAGTGGAGTGTCCGCGGGCTTTCCTTCTCCCGCCGATGATTATTTAGAGGGAGTACTTGATTTAAATGCCCACCTCGTGCGTGAACCAAGTGCCACTTTTTTCGTCCGTGCCCGGGGTGACTCGATGATTGGTGCGGGGATTCATGACGGTGATTTACTGGTGGTTGACCGAAGTGCCAATGCGTCCGACGGCAAGGTGGTGATCGTGTCCGTAAACGGCGAGCTCACGGTTAAGCGTTTGCAACGAAAAAAAGGAAAATCCTGGCTTTTGCCGGAAAATCCGGACTACCCCCCAATTGCCTTGAATGAAGAAGATGAAAATCATCTCTGGGGAGTGGTCACAAATGTGATCCATTCCCTGTGATTGCCCTGGCCGACTGCAACAATTTTTACGTCTCCTGTGAACGTGTCTTCCGTCCATCGCTCGAGAAAAAGCCGGTGATCGTTCTTTCCAACAACGACGGATGCGCCGTGGCCCGTTCCAATGAGGCCAAGGCAATTGGTATTCGAATGGGAGCTCCTTATCATCAGATTAAAAAAACCTGTGAATGGAATGGAGTGAGGGTTTTTTCTTCCAACTACGAATTATACGGTGACATGTCCCGCCGGGTAGTTTCCGTATTGTCGCGCTTCGCTCCTGAAATCGAGGTTTATTCGATCGACGAGTCCTTTCTCGACCTCAGCGGATCGGATCAGCCCCTGAACCTGAGCAAGCGGATGCGGGCAACGGTTCTGCGCTGGACCGGGATTCCAATTTCGGTGGGCCTGGCCCCGACCAAGACTCTTGCCAAACTGGCCAATCGCTTGGCTAAAAAAACCGGTTCCGGTTGCATGCAGGTTGATCCGGATGACCAAACCGCCCTCAAGTCCGTAGCGATTGACGAGGTCTGGGGAGTGGGTCGGCGACTGAGTGCCCGGCTTCATCGAGTCGGGGTGAGGAATGCGTTTGAATTTGCCCGGGCTCCTTCTTCCCTGGTGCGCACGATCGGTGGTGTGACTCTCGAGCGTACTCAGCGAGAACTTGCTGGAATCCCCTGTCTGGAGATGGAGGAAATTCCTCAACCCCGAAAAAACACCTGCTCTTCCCGTTCCTTTGGTAAGCCGGTGATGGAATTGGAGGAATTGGAAGAAGCCGTGGCGAATTATACGGTCAAGGCGATCCGCAAAGTACGTTCCGAGCATTCGTTGGCTTCCGGATTGCAGGTTTTCATCATGACCAACCGCTTTCGCGAGGACCAGGCCCAATATTCAAATTCCCGCACCCTTGTTTTTGATGAACCCACGGACGACCCAATCCGAGTGGTGAAGAATGCGAAGCGCTTACTTCGTTCGATTTTCCGGTCCGGGTATGCCTACAAGAAAGCGGGAGTGCTTTTACTCGACCTGGTCTCTTCCAGCTCCCGTCAAGGTTTACTCTTTGAGGAGCATGGAGATACGCGCCGGGTTGAATTTGTTGATGCGGTGGAGGAGGTGGCTGCCCGCTATGGTGGAAATCATGCATTTTGGGGAGGGCAGGGGATTAATAAAAATTGGAGTATGCGCCGGGAAATGCGCACCCCCCGCTACACTACGAGCTGGGAAGATTTGGTCAGCGTCGGAGGAAAAACTTAATTGGCGGCCCAGTCGAAGCAGGCAATTTCCTGGCCGTTTTTTGCGACTAAGTAGCCACCGGCGAGGGCGGGTCCATTCCAGCAACGGACATCACTGAGTAATTGTCCGGAATAGACTTCAGTGAACTGGGCGGGTTCCGCCCGGACCACGCTCAGAACTCCGGTATTTCCAAGAATGAGCAAGTGCTTATCCGCCAGAAAAATTTTTCCATACCCGTATTTTTCCCCGCGCCACTGCAACTCTCCATTCTTGGCATTCAAACAGGTCAGGGAATTTTCATTGAAACCATAGAGGAAACCATCTTTGAGGACGGGGCTGGAAAATTTGGTTTTAAAATTCTTTGATTTCCACGCGGATGAAATTGTATAGCCGGACTTCGATTTTTCTATTTTCAGACATTCGGCGCCCTTGCCATAACCCGCGGACAAGAGCAGTCGGTCATTGTCCAACTGGGTAGGTTGGGCAATCAATGCATTATTTAGAAAGATTTTCCACGGATGCTCCCAGCGGGTTTTTCCATTTTTCGGATTGAGGGAACCGACTTTGCCCGCCACCGCAACAAGTAGATGTTTTTCTCCAAAGAATTCGGCAAGGACTGGAGATGGATAAACTCCTGAACCGCGAAAATCCGACCTCCAGACCAATTTTCCGGAGTGAAGATCATGAGCCCGGGCAGCACTTTTTTCACCCCCATGGTTGAGAATTATCAAATCATTCCAAACCAAGGGAGAGCCGGAAATTCCCCATTCGGGAAATTCATATTCTTCTTCAATTGCTTGTACGCGCCATTCAAGCAAACCGGTTTTTGCATCGATTCTCGCCAGAGTGCCATTGGAAAAAATCACATAGAGTTTTCCCTGGTGCAGGGTGGGGGTGGACCTCGGCCCGGTCCCGCTCATCAAGTCATTCCACTTGGTGGAAAGACTAAACCGCCAAATTTCCTCACCATCGTTTAAGTCTCTCGCAAATAATGTTTCCTCTTCGCCTTGTTGTTCGATTGTGAAAACCCGGCTTGAATCGAGGATAATTGAGGAGTGACTCAATCCACAGGGAATCATCCACCGGAGTACCGGCTTTTTCTTCCAGGCAACCTTTACTGTTTGAAGGGGGATTTTCCCGTCCCGGTTGGGCCCGCGAAATTGAGGCCATATGTGCTTTACGGAGCGCAGTGGTACTTGGGAATCAACGAAGACCTTTTTTTCACTTTCCGGTTTCCCGGAAAGTAAAACCTGCGGAACCATGCCACCACGCATTTCCATATTGATGCATCCGCACAGAGACAGACATCCAATGGACAATAAAAAAGCCTTCATTTAAAAAGCCGGATTATCCGGCTAAGGCTTCTTCAATTACTTTAATCAGTTTTTTTGAAGAGGGGGAGGTCAAACTGCCGAATCGATCAATTGGAGATCCGTCTTTTCCCAGCAGGATTTTACCAAAATTCCACTTTATGCTTCCCTTGAGCGGTCCATTGTCCCCGATGATTGCTTCGTAGAGCGGGTGTCGATTGGGGCCGTTAACATTAACTTTTGCATACATCGGAAAACTGACGCCGAATTTAGTGGAACAGAATTCTTTTATCTCATCCAACGATCCTGGTTCCTGTCCACCGAACTGGTTGCAGGGAAATCCACACACCACGAGTCCCTGGTCTTTGTATTTTTGGTACAATTCTTCCAACCCCTTGTATTGCCTGGTGAATCCGCACCTCGAGGCAACATTGACCATCAAAATTACTTTCCCCTTGTGTTCGGAAAGAGTCGTTGCTTTTCCATCGATGGTGGTCAATTCATGATCATAGAGAGATTTTCCGGAGGCGGTCGAAGCAAGGGAGCACATAATTAAACAGGTTATAAGGTTGAGGTGTTTCATTATTTTTTGGTTGTGGGTGGATCAGATTTTTTATTTTTCAATTGAATGGGCAAGTGTACTTCGGATCGTTTGAATGGACCGGGAATGAACGGACCATTCCAGTAAACTCCATAAGCATTCCCATTTTTTTCATAATGGTCATTTTCACGAATCCAATTTTCTAATTGATCGAGGTGCTTGAAAAATCGTTCACTGGAATATCCCCCCCGTATTCCAATTGCCACGACGAGGCGTGGTTTCATTTTTTTTACCTCCACCTCCTTGTTGGACTGAAAATCCTTATTCCTGTCACTTTGGCCAACGAAGAACCTCATTTTACCAGGGTTGATATCTCCTTCCACGGGAGTGGTCATTGAAAGGTCATTGGCACTGATGAAACGAAAAAGTTTGCGGAACAATCCATTGTTATCCTCAAAATAAGACCCATCAAAGGATGATTGCAGGGCAATACGCTCAGGTAATTCAAGAACCTTAATTTCACCAACTGGGGTTTTTTCGTGCATCGAATCGTAGGCTTGGCAAAAGGTGTGGGTGAATAAGAGTATCAGCGTAAGGATATATTTCATAAAGCGTAACTATTTAAAGAGCGAAAGTGTTCGAGTTTTGGATCATAGAAACAAAAACTTTGGGAACAACAGAAACACTCTGCAATATGAAAGGGAGGTAAATGAATCGTCAACGAATGATTCGAAAAGTTAAATTTATTCTTGATCCAATCGTCTTTGCAGTTCGGGGAATTTCATGCATCCAATGGTGCTGAGTGGGCCCAGTCATCAGTAAAAGACTCCCGTTCTCGAGCATGATTTCATGGTTCAGTCCATTTTCCTTATGTTTTCTGTGACGAAGTTTAAATCTTCTTCTTTCCCCCAGACTGATGGATCCGATGACGGGATTTTGACCCAGTTCTTTTTCATCGTCACTATGCCATGCCACACGGTCTTTCCCATCTCGATAAAAATTAATTAACACGGAATTGAATTTTATTTTCACAAGAGACTCGATACGTTGCTTGATACTTTGCAATTCAGGCGTCCATGGCTTGGGGTTCATTTGAATTCCGGAATAAGAATAGGACTTCCCCGGATCGCCGTACCATGCCTCCAGTCGCGGAACAAGGCTTTCTTTTCCGTAAAAGCGAATCTTGTTTTGTACCCAATCAATTTTATCAATTAATTCGTTGAGAAGATGCGTGGATTCTGAGGGTGAAAAAAAAGTGGGAAAATATTCCAGGGATGCATCCTGTAATTCGATCTTCCGACTCGCTGGGGATTCAATTGAAGGGGACATATTAATCGGGTAATTGGAAGACGAAAAAATCCGCTGTTTTTGATGCTCTCACATGCAAAGGTTCTGATCGATTTTCGATGGCTAGTCCATCCGCCTTTTTCAGGTCCGTTGATTCGACTAATAAATTCCCATCAATTACTTGAATCCAGCAATTGGGAAATTGTGGGCTTGGATCAATACATATTTGTGAATTTATATCCAGTTGTCCGAAGTGAAATTCTGCATCCTGACGAATTTTTACTGATTCCTGCCGGCCATCGCCCGAGAAAAGAAGTTGCAGTTTGTTTTTCACGGAATTTGGGCCCAGATTTTTTTCCGCATACCTTGGCGTTCCACCATTTTCCTTCGGAGTCATCCAAATTTGATAAAGTTCGGTGGAATTTTCAGAGGAAGGATTGAACTCGCTGTGACTGACTCCATGGCCGGCACTGAGGTATTGTAAATTACCCGGAGATATAACTGAACCATTGCCCATGCTGTCCTTGTGCTCGAGTTCACCGGAAATGACATAGGTGAAAATTTCAGCATTTTGATGGGGATGCGTTCCAAATCCACCCCCCGGTTCAATCACATCGTTATTCATCACTTTTAACGAATGAAACCCGCAATGTTTCGGATCGAAATAATTGGCGAAAGAAAACGAGAACCTTGCATGGAGCCAGCCGTGTTCTGCAACTCCTCTTTCTGATGCAGGTCTTTTGTATAATTTCACAGGTATAGAGTATTCGCGTTCTTGCCGAGTTCCAAGTCGGGCAGGAAAAGTCGTTCTTTTAATCCATCGGGTTCTCCCTATTATGAGACTGATGAAAATTGTTGTAATTGGTGGAGGGATTTCCGGTTGTATCTGTGCCTCTCAATTGGCCAAGGCTGGGCACGAGGTCAGATTGCTCGAAAAAGGCAGAGGGGTTGGAGGAAGAATGTCGACTCGCAGATGGGGAGATGCCCGGATTGATCACGGGGCTCAATTCTTCACTGCCCGCTCGCCCCGTATGCTCAAATATGTCGAGGAGTGGAGAGCTTCCAAGGTGATCATTCCCTGGTACGATCAAATTCCCGGACGGGCAGACATTCCGGTTGGAATCCGTTACCGGGGAGAAAATGGAATGACATCCCCGGCAAAATACCTTGCTCAATTCTTTTCCAGTGAACTCAGTTTTTTTGTGGAACAAATCGAGCGACTGGAAAACAGATGGATCATTCGTGAAAGGGATGGAATGAACCGGGTACTAGAAGCTGATCACTTAGTCATTACCATACCCTCGGTACAAATGCTGGAACTTTTTGCCCGTAGTTCGATCTCTCTGGACGGGGACACGATGAATCGACTTCGGAACATCAATCATACCCGATGCCTCGCCTTACTTGGTCTGCTGGAAGGTCCTTCGGTCTTAAATTCTCCCGGAACAAGGACGCATCCGGTAGAGGAAGTCGACTGGATCTCGGACAATCAAGTCAAAGGAATTTCACCGGCCGCCTCCTTCACCCTTCATGCTTCAGACGATTACTCTCAAAAATATTGGGATTCACCGGATGAGGACAGAATTCCCTACCTTCTGGAAGTGGCCGAAGATTGTTTAAAGAGTAAAGTATTGGAGTGGAAATCCCATCGATGGGGCTTTGCCAAGCCAACCACTACCTTTGGGGCTACTCACTGGCATTCCCGGGAGTGGAATCTATCGATGGCGGGGGATGGATTTGGCGGGGAACGAATTGAGAATGCCGCCCTGTCCGGATTGGACGCGGCTAGCGCGATTCAAGCACAGGCCTAAAAACGATAGAGATATCCGAATTCAAAACTAGCTGTGCTCTTGACCTCGCGGTCCATAATCTTGGTTTCATCAGACAATTCAATTTCCACCTCCCTTCCAAGATCAATTCCGACGGAACCAAAAAGGGCTTGGTTTTCAAGAATCTCCCATTCCATCGTTGCAGACAACCGATACGCCCGGAAGCGGAAATTTCTTTCTTCCAATGTTCCCCCGTACATAGATTCTGTATTCCATCGGTTGCCGGAAAATTGTCCTCCCAGCACGAGGTCGAGGTTATCGGAAAAATTGTAGCGGTAGCGAATGATCGGACCCGCAAATACAAGGCTTGAATTTTCTGAGGGCTCCCAAATGAATCCGAGTGCCGGAACGAACAAGTCATCTCCGATACCGGTGGTGTAGACAGCACCGAAAATCCATTCGAAGGTATCACTGGTTTTCCACTTTGCGGCTGCAATCGTCATGTAATTAAACGCATCCCCACCGGTATTTTCAAAGTCTCCGGCCATGGTGGGTGTGAATAAAAAGAGCCAGTCTAAAGTTTCTGATTGTTTCTTACTGAGAAACAAGGCGAGGTCCAAGGAATGCAAACGATCTTCATCGAGCAGGGTGCTGTCGGAAATTTCAAAATTCGTGGACTGGTAGCGAATACCAGCGGCAAATGTCCAGTCCTTGGAGGCTTGGTAGAAAATCGGGGTTCTCACTTCCCATTGGTCGTAACCAATTTCCGTTGAAAGACCATCAATCTTTTGGTCTGAAACAGCACCGTAAGACAGTCGGACGGCCCCTGCTTCAGACATCGGACCTTGCGCATGAACGAAGGCGAACAGCAAAAAAAAGGAGAGGCAGGGTAAAAGGAAGAATTTCATTCCACTTTAATACTTTCGTAGAATGCATCCGTCAAGGGGAGGTTGCCAAGCTTGTTTTGATCAGTAAGTTACCCCCTGTGCACAAACTCATTCAAACCCAAATTCTAAAGGTCGACCGCACTGAGCTTTGGCAGTTTATTTCTGTTCCTCAAAACCTTGATCGGATTACTCCTCCCGACATGGCGTTTCAAATAATTGGTGAACTTCCCAAAAAAGCATACCCCGGATTAATGTTGGAATATCGGGTGAAAATTCCCGTCCTGGGCTGGACCACCTGGCTGACTGAAATCAAGTATGTGGTGGATGGTTTTTCATTTGTCGACGAACAACGGGTCGGTCCCTACAAACTTTGGTTGCACACACATAGTTTGGAAGACATTGGGGAAGGCACAAAAATGACTGATGAAGTGCGGTATCAAATGCCTTTTGGTCCCCTTGGCTGGCTGGCTCATTTTCTTTTCGTTCGTCGTACCTTAAACCGGGTATTTGAATACCGGAGGGAAAAACTGAATGAAATTTTTTCAGTGAATTAATCCGCAATGCTCTCCCGGTGGTTGAATTCCTTTATGTCCCAGAACTGGGAAGACTTACTCTTGTTGCACTGGCCAATACCGGCTGAGTCTCTCGCACCCACGATCCCCGCAGATTTGGAAATTGATCTGCATGAGGGACAGGCATGGGCAAGCGTGGTCGGATTCAAACTTACAAACCTGCGAATTTCTCCACTCACTTGGATTCCCTGGAGTGATTTTTGGGAGGTGAATTTAAGAACTTATGTTAAGGATCGGAATGGTCGAAAGGGAGTGTGGTTTCATTCCCTTGATTCATCCGATCCTCTGGCAATGGTCGGGGCCCGCTTACTTTATGGACTGTCGTATCATTTTGCCCGCATTCATCAGAGCAGGACCGAAAACCATTTAAGCTATCAATCCAACCGGTATGGGATTGGTAAATCCGTACCCGCATATTTCCAGGCTGAAATTCCCCCGGAGTCTGAAAATGCAAAGAAAGCTGACTCATCACTTGATCGTTTTTTACTGGAACGCTATCGTTTTTGGGCGGATCGAGCGTTCGAATCAAGTTCTTCCTCCGCCCGGGTGATGCACCCGCCCTATGACGCAGTCAAACTCGTAGGTTGCAGTTACGAAGGCGAATTGTTCCGATCACAGGGAATGGAGGAGCCTGGTGGCAGTCCATTTCTGGCCCACTATTGTCGGGGATTTCCAGTTCAGGCATCCGCCCCGTCCTGGGCATTTGGAATCGCCGGCCAAGCAAACCAAAGATAGGTGTATCCATTCAGCCTGCGACATCCATAGGCTTGTTGTTCCCTTAAATCTGACAACCGGTCGCATTGGTGGCCACGGATCATGGAATCTTCGATCAAAGTCCAAAGGTACTGGTCATGGATCATATCCGCGGATGGTTTTCGAATACCATGAATGATCGATTCCAAAGAAGCATGTTTTCGGTCGTCCATTTTTGCGGTTGCCACTGCAAGGGTACATCCGGGGACTGCATCTTTCATTAATTCCATGTGAAATTCCCCGTCCTGAGAACGAGATGCGAGTAGGTTGGCCAAGCAGTACATGTTGGCATCGTACTCTGCAAATTCCACGCAGCGCTCGGTCACGGGACCTTCGAAGAAATGACCACATCTTACTTTGCCGGTGGATGAAAAGAATGCATGTTCCGAACCCCACCACTTTGTTTGAAGCAACCCGGCACCATGCAAACGAAGTTTTTCGTCTTCGATTAAACGTTGAGGGTCCAGGTCGCGGAAGGACGCCCGCATAATTTTCAACTGGTCACGGCATAAATAAAACAACCTTCTGGTATCTCCAAGGCTGGGGTCTTGCTGACGGATGCGGTCGGAGAAAAAAGACAGGGAGGGCAGGGTGGCAAGAGCGGATCGTAAAACCGAACGGGTGGCCGGGTCCTCCTCGTTGAGCTCGAAACCGAGAGTCTTGTCGATACCGTCGGAAAAAGAACCAAAAGATCGTAATTCCTGCTGCAACTTTGAAAAATCCCCCGAAGCTGCCCGCGAGTCACCGGAAACCAATGGCATAATTTTGAGCAAATTCTCGTAACTCACCGAAACTTCATCTTTGAGAGCAGTCAATGAAATGTCACTCAGGTCGACGGCACCGCCTCCACCGCTGTATCTGTTTTCGAACGCGGAAAAGTTTTCACGCAGACGCTTCATTTCAATGGTTCCCAGAAAAGGGTCCATGTCCATGGGGGGGTGAGTTTGCTCGATTATCCGGGACCTTACCTCCTCGCCTAACCTGGAGGGTGGAGCAGTCAAAGAAAGCCTGGCACAATCTTCCTGGGCTTCGACGAGACTTTTGTGTGCATCCTCGTCCTGTTCGAGAAGCGCCTCAAATAAAATTGACTCCTCTTTGGGGAGGACCCCAAGAGTGTAGTCAAGAGCTTGTTGTTTTAGAGTTTCCAAAGTGAATTATTTAATGAGAATTGTAGAAGATCTCAAACCGGGCGGGTAAGAATTTAAGAAGAGGGGTGTGGTGGGCTGTACCATTATAAGTTCATTTAGAATGATTATTTGCGCAGGGTAGAGAGAGAAAGACGGAGTTTTTCGATTCCAAGACGAATGCGTGATTTCACCGTGCCGAGGGAAAGATTCAGTGCTTCAGAAATTTCAATGTGATTCATTCCTTTGAAATAGGAAAGTTCCAAAACCTGTCTTTGCTCGGTCGGTAAAATTGTAAAGGCGGTTCTTAAGTGACTCCGTTCATCGCTCAACGTTGCTTGCTGGGCTCCATCAGTTTGAGAGGTGTCTTCCCTTGCCTGAAGAGTGTCGTCAGATTCACCACGGTCGAGCCGTCGTTTTCTAGACCGGTAACGGTCAATACTTCGATTTCTAGTCAGTACGAGCAACCAACTACTGAACTTTCCCTTGCCGGTGGCAAATGCATCCGGTTTTCTCCAAAGGTAGGCAAAAACATCCTGTATTACTTCCTCTGCTTCCCACCGGTCTCCGAGGATTTCCAGTGATAAGGAAAACATTGCCCCGGCGAATCCATCATACAACTCAGCGAGGGCGGTGGAATCCCCGTCCTTAATTCTATACCATAGGTCTGTATTTATAGTAGCCATGATTTATCCACCCAAAGTCGCCAGTGATTACTGCATAGAATAAGCGTTCCCCGCAAATTATTTCTTTATATCGGGGTGGAAAAAGTTAAAAAAAAATCATTCGCCCGACCAAGCGTGGGATTTCAAGTCTTCCAAGTCTATAATTGCAAGGGCCGATTGTTCACAGGCGGCGAGATTGACTTGTGGAGCAATTCCGGCCTCGAATGCTTCCTGCCAACGGGCAGCACACAAACACCAGCAGTCTCCCTCCTTCAATCCGGGAAATTTATACTCGGGCATTGGAGTCGACAAGTCATTGCCCATTGCCTGACTGAATGCAAGAAACTCATCGGTCATCCGGGCACACACAACATGCCTGCCCCCATCATTGGCATCCGTTTCGCAACTCCCGTTTCGAAACCAGCCGGTATTGAGCGCAACGCAACAGGGTTGCAGGGTTTCGCCTAACACATTTTTCGGACCTTTATTTTCAACGGGCGCTATCATAAGGTTAATTGAACCTCTGTTTGCCTTCTCCTCAAGCAAGAAAAAGATTTCTTGCGTGACCGATGCAAAAAAAATGACAGGCTAAGGAGTTATGGCTGATGCACTTTCCAGTTTTTCCGGATGGCTCTGGGGCAACCTTCTTTACCTGCTATTGGGAGGGGGTGCTTTTTTTGCCGTTTTTTCCCGGTTTTTTCCTTTCCGTTATCTGGGTCACGGCCTGTCTTTGCTTTTCGGGAAGCACCAGGAAAAAAATGCCCCCGGCGAGGTCAGTCATTTTCGTGCACTCTGCAGTGCCTTATCAGGAACCGTGGGGATGGGCAATGTGGCGGGGGTAGCAGTTGCAATTACTCAGGGCGGACCGGGTGCCCTTTTTTGGATGTGGGTCTGCGCGCTTCTTGGTATGGCGACCAAGTTTTACACCTGTTCCCTCGCAGTCATGTATCGGGGGAAGGACGAAAACGGGGTGGAGCAGGGCGGGCCAATGTATTTCATCCGCGAAGGCCTGGGAGAAAAGTGGAAACCACTGGCAGTCTTTTTTGCCGCCTGTGGAATGTTTGGATGCTTGCCCCTTTTGCAGTCCAATCAACTCACCCAGATTGTACGGTCGATGTTTTTTGAGCCACAGGGCTGGTTTGTGGGTTCGGAAAGTACTGAACAAACTGGAAATGCATTGTTTGGACTTTTGCTTGCGATTCTCGTTGGTGTTGTGGTGGTCGGCGGAATTCGTAGAATTGGATCAGTTGCGGCCCGACTGGTTCCGGGAATGATTGTTCTTTATGCCGGTGTCTCTCTCTGGATTCTTTTGCTAAACGCCGAACGAATTCTTCCCGCTTTTGCGGTAATTCTTTCCGATGCCTTCAGCGGTCGAGCGATGGCCGGCGGAGCATTGGGAATGGTGATTGTCACGGGAGTCCGCCGGGCAGCGTTTTCCAACGAGGCCGGAATGGGCACGGAAGCAATGGCTCACGGGGCAGCCAAGACCAAGGAACCAATCCGGGAAGGACTGGTGGCAATGTGGGGACCGGTCATCGATACATTGTTGATGTGCACGCTTACCGGGTTGGTTTTACTGGTGACTGATTCCTGGCAATCGGGACAAAAGGACGGAGTTTTATTAACAACCTCTGCTTTTGAAACCGCATTGCCTGGCACCGGTCCCTATCTATTGCTCATTGCCGTGCTCTTTTTAAGTTTCTCCTCGATGATTGGATTTTCCTACTATGTGGTGAAATGCGGGTGTTTTCTCTTCGGACAAAAAGCCCGTCTGCCGGTGCTCGGCTTTTATTTGCTCACCATTATAATTTCTTCCATGGTCAAAATGGGCGATGTGATCAATTTCCTGGACATTGCATTCGGCCTGATGGCGATTCCGACGATTTTATCCAGCATTCTCCTAGCTTCAAGGGTCAACCGGGCGGCTCAGGAATACTTTGCCCGTTTGCGGTAAAGGGTGGAACCGGAGTTCTTCATTCCAGAATTTCGACCAATTTCTCTTCTATTTTCGATTCTCACACTTCCTTCTAATTGCGTTCGAAATCGCCACCAGGCCGATTGCCACACTAAAATAGGAATGATCTATTTGCGGGGAATGAAATTCCCCTCCTGTTTTGTCATTGCGAAGGCGGGGGGACTTCTTCGATCTGAGCACCGGCGTCGGGATCAATCACGAGGAGGGCAAAGCGATCGACCTGGTCGAGGTCGTTGGTGTTGAGGGAAGCATATTCAAATTTGCCCCGCAGGTCGGTATAACCGTCTTTGTAAAAGCGGACCTCTCCGTTTTTCATCCGGGCATATGTTTTGACATAGACCTGGGGAAGGGGTTTCCCGGTGACTGTATGAAGTATTCTTATCCGGCCGTAGTCCGGGATGATTTCGGTGTTCAATCGATTCGCATAGTAAGCTTTAGCTTTTCGTTTCCCACCGCTTTCGATTTCAATCATCACATTTCGACGGCGGTATTTCTCGGGCAATGAATAAGTGGTTTGACGGACTGCATCCTCAAGCATGATCGAATCTTCACCGTCGGGGGACACAAAGGTGAAATGATCGGCGTCATTCCTGGCAAAAGGTTGCCGGGAGAAGAGTAGCTCAACTTCCATCGGATAAAAACGGATTTTAGCATTTTTGATATACCTATGGTCGATCCGGATCTTTTCGTTGATAAATTCAAAGGAGAAAGTGGGCTCTGTGTCAGCGAGTTGATCCATTTTCTGGTCGCGATCCTCCTCGTCAACAACCTCGGGATCGAGGCCCTCCCGTGCCTCGGACAAGTGGGAAAGTGCTTCCCCGAATAATTTTTTCCAGCGCTCGATGGAAAAATTTTCATACCCGCGGGCGATCTTTTCAGCCTGGTCGAGTTGGAGGCGGTAAAAGGCGGCATGGACCGAAAAGTAGTCATATTGTATTTTACCCCTTATCTTTTTCCGGTCGACCTGATCAAAATAGCTCAGTCCTTCCTCGATCCGGTCCTGAGCAAAAAGATAGTAAGTGAGCATAAGGTGGTCTTCCTGATCGAGGACTGGTTTGTACTTGAATACTTCCAGAAGATTGAGGTACTGCGAACGAAGTCGGTCGTTGAGGATACGTCTTTCCTTGCCCAGTCGATGGGCCCGGGCATGGACAAGCGGGGAGTATTCCAATTGCTCGTACCTTCCACGGGCGGCGGGATCGAGCCGGAGCAGGGGACTGTCAATCCACTGGCCGCACTGGTTGGCAAAAGCGGACTTGGCGAGGAATTTTTGGAACCGGTCGATGTCGTCATGATAAAATGAATAGGACCAGACAGTGGAGTGATAATGGAAACGGGTTTCGAGTTGTTTGAGTAGCCGCTGATAAAACAATTTCCCGGATCCGCCCTCGTTTTTTCCCCGTAAACGGAAGGCAAGCAGGGCAAGGTCGGTGCGGAAAAGGTTGTTGTTTTTGAGGTAGTTGAGTACATCCTGGTCAGTGCCGTTTTGGGATACCCAGGACCAGGAGGATTTGTCTTTCTTACTCAATTCTTCAACCACCTTAAAGGAGAAGAGGGGGGCAGATGCGATCGATCTGTCATCCGAAGATGCCCGGGCGGGGTACAATTCAAACTCTCCAGTCATGGGAAAGTAAAAGGAACTCTCAAAAGTCTGGGTGGAATATGCCTCCAGGGTAACCGGAATACTGCGTACGGTTGGATTTTGGTTCAGGGGCATTGAACCATTGGGAAGATGTAGGAGGAGGCGGAGTTTAGATGGAGAGGAGGTCGGGTTGGTCAGCACGACAATTGAACCGTAGGGAACACCGGGAAGAAATTCCCGGTCGACAAAATTGTCAATTCGTTCCCCATTTTCGAAGCGGTAGCGTGAATCGAGCCGGTAAAATCTTTGGCTTATTAAAAACCCGCTCTTTTGTGCCGTTGCGGAAGGAAGCAGTTGCTCATGAAAGAAAATCAGTCCCTGTTTGGGTTTCAGGGTGACGGAGCGATCCTTGACCTCAATTTTTGTTTCGGTGGACTTGAAGGGAAGATCAAGCACGCTGAGGGCGAGAAGCATTTCGGTCGGGTTCCGGGTCGCATAAATAAAGTTTCCCGAAAGGAAGGGTCCGTCTCCCGTGGCGAGGTGTC
>PBSV01000039.1 GCA_002726435.1 Opitutia bacterium
CAACATATGGTAAGAATAACTCGTCTTTTTTTCATTTCCAAATTCGAAACTACGATTAAGGAATGGAATCAAAGATTTGGAGATGCACTGAGGAAGGAAGTTTTCTTCAGTTTGCCTCAAAATGCCCTAGAGCTTGGAAAATGGGTGGTTGAGAAGGAAGTAGAAAATATCCTTCCATTCCAAAACCTTCTCTCCGAATCAATCAGTGAATCAAAAGATTTACCCATTATTTTAAATAAATTCAAAGAGTATATTTCTAAGCCTCAAGATTCAATTTTTGTGAATTGTCAAGAGCTTGGTGCTTTTGTTGGTCTATTGAGTAAAAGTAGGGGAAAGAAGATAGAGGTAGGAAATCTTAACGTCGGAGAATTGCAGGTTGTCATCAAAAGTTTAAATACTCTGCTTCGGGAGAAAAGAAATCTACCGGTGACTGATATTTCGTATTCACAAGCAGTCTCATTCTGTTCGAATAAGACCGCTTGGGCCCATGAAAATGGATTTCTCCCCGATGGATTGATTTACCGCTTACCAACTGAAGCGGAGTGGGAATATGCTTGTAGGGCAGGTAATCTGGGAGTCGCAGGACTGGGTGATGGTGAAAGCCTTTCAGGCATGAATGCAAACATAAACGGCGGTCGCGCAGGAAATCTAATAGGACGAACTGATTATTTAATCAATCGGAAGAAACTAATATCGATCGATCCAAACAAGCCAAAGTTCGAGCCTAACTCATGGGGTATTCATGATATGCATGGTAATATCATGGAATGGTGCTATGATTTTTATGGTTATTATTCAAAGGACGAAATTAGCATTGATCCGATTGGACCAATTCGAGGAACTAAAAGGGTTCTGCGTGGCGGAAGCTTTTTGCGACCTGCACAAAGTGCAAGGTCAGCAGCAAGAGAAAGCCTTGAACCTTCATGGAGGGGTTCGGAAATCGGCTTTAGGGTAGTGCTTGGGTACCCTTTGAGGTAATCAGGTTTATTCCTCTGGAATCAAATTAATTAATGCACGATTCACGAGTTCCCCTGGGAGGGAGTAGATGGTGACGCGGTCGATTCTGGCTATGTTGATTCCGACACAACCTCCATCCAAATCAAACACAGGTCCCCCCATTCCTTCCTTTGGAAGAGGGAGATCATGCTGAAGAACTTGAGGAAAGTTGTCTTTTCTCTTCGAAACGGGGCCGCTCATTTGAAGATTCCGATTAAAAAGATCAAAGGTCACGGATCGATGGCCAAGCGTAACCCCGAAGGTAAGAGTTTTCGATTTTCTTTCGACTTCCACCCGAATCAAATCACCGGGGTCCTTGTTACTGACTAATTTAATTACTTGGTCACGCAAAACTACCTTTCTTCCATCAATTTTAACAATTACATCATTGTTTTGAAGACCGGCCTTGTAGGCGGCTGCCTGTGGCACAACCTCGGCAATTCGAATGCCCCCGTTTCTCTTGCCATCAGCCCCTAGCAATACTCCCATTACTCCTCCCTCACGACCGATTTTTCGAGGAGTTCCACTTGACACGCCGACACGAATTTCGCTCAGATCGATAGAGGAAGCCAAAACCCAAGCGGGAAATTTTTTTGTTTGGCCTTCATTCCATTTAACTGTTGGAAAAGTTCTGTTTGAAGAAATCATTTCATAGATCGCAAGGTCGAGTTTTTCCTCCCGTTTACGAATTCGAATGTCATAAGATTGTCCATCGCTTGCGACCGCCTGTCGTGCTCCAACGCATGAACTTGCCTTTGTTAGAATGTATCCTCTTGAATCAACGATTGCACCCAAAGCGATGACTTTTCCATTACGCTCAAGCCTTACCGTTGATTCGTTAGCGATAGCTGCAGCTTTTCCGAATGCGTGTTGTGTGGTTTTTCCATTGAGCCGAAATTGAGGTTCGAGGCTTTTGCTTGTATTTTGTTCAATTTCGCCTTTACAAAATAGGGAAAAAAACAAGGGGGCCAGCGTCGAAATCAAGCTTTTCATTTCGGGCGATTGCCAAGTTTAATCTTAGAAGACAGGAGCTTTCCATTTCTTAAATATTCCAGAACTATGAGATCTCCGGCATTCATTGAAGAGACAAGAATGGTCAGTTCCTCACGAGTGTCTAATTTTTCACCATTGAGCGAGAGAAGAATGTCATCTTTCAGTAATCCAGATTTTTCCGCCGGAGTCTCTTCAACTATTTTAGTCACAAGCAGTCCGCTGGCTTCATACTCCTCGCAAGAGAGCCCCAAGAATCCACCTTTCACAAGATCGTCTAGGGTGAGTAACTTTTGATTTTTGAAAAAATCCCAGTTGGCATGGAAGGAATCGACCGGCACATGATAGTTTTCATCGGGAGCCCTTGATATCCTGCTATGTATAGCAATGACATTTCCATCAAAATCAAATAAGGGTCCACCTGAATCACCGCCGAGCAATCTACTGTCTGTTTGCATAGTTTCATCTTTTTGTGCGATTACCCGCCCGACCCGGACGATGATTCCTCTTTTTTTGTCAAAACCACCTGGATGACCAAGGGCAAAACACCAGTCTCCAATTGAAGTCGATCCGCTTGGTGCTATTTTTGTGTAAGGCCATGGTCCTGGGCCGGTTATTTTGATCATTCCAGCGTCCGAGATTTCGGAACCACCTAGGGAAACAGCAGAGGCTTTTGTCCCGTCTGCTAAACGAACCGACAATTTTCTACCACTTTTTCCAATTACATGGGCAGCGGTCAAAACCAATCCATCTTCGGAAATTATAACTCCGCTTCCCGCTCCATCATTTACTTCGATCGCAACAACAGCTTTTTCACAAGCAGGTAGTAATGTTTGAAGGTGCGATTGTATGATTCGCAAATCGTTTTGATTTTCAGGAACTTTTTTATGCCAAGGCAAAGATTCCGCCAAATCTCCAAACGAACTGGGGATTAAAGACAGAAAAACAAAAAAATAAAAGGCCGAGATCATGCAGTAAAAAGATAATCAATGGCTAGTAAGAAGTAAAAATTTGATCTGGGTTGAAATGAAAAATTCATTTTCAAGATGTCTTCAAATGGCTTAATAGGCGTTGGCAGATTAATTCAAATCTAGTTTCTAAATGAATCAAAGAAGTCGAGGATTCCTTTTTAAAAGGAAATCCCTTAGTATCAAAATTCTCTTTTTCAAGAATAATGAGATCGGGCATGTAGTTCTTGGCATTACTTTTTGCCAGTACTTGAATCGTTTTTTCGAGGTCAGTGTTTTGAAAGGATTCAATATCAACGGACACACCTTCTCGTGACTCAAACTGACGAACTTTTTGGTCAATCCGATCTTTGGTGGTCAGGCCGCAAAAAATCTTTATTCTTGGATTTTTTCCCCATGTGTCTCCATCCACTCCAGTCCATCCAGACTTTGCAAATTGGAACTGACCCCTTGATGGAGCGGCAAGGTAGCGAGCGAGAAGCAAGGAATCCGATGATTTCTTAGAATGAAATGGAATGCATGCAAGCAGGGCAGTGTTTTTAGAATTAATAATACCCGATTCCTTCTCTAGTAATTGGTTGAGTGTTTTGTGTGCAACGGGAATTCTTTCCAAAAAAAGTGATGACCTTTTTGTGGAATTCAGGTCATCTTCCATAAGTAGGTAAAGGTCGGAGGTAAGAGATTCTTTGAGTATAGAATCTAATTCTTTTTTGGAATGAAAGGAAACTTTCACGGTTAGATTCATTTCAAGGATGAATTCATTGACTGCATGTGTAATAGGCTCTTTTGAAAATGAATCAGCGAGCACTAAAATTTCATCTTCATGAATGATTGAAGTGGTAGTTTTCTGCCAAACCACAAGCATTGAAGCTAGAACGAATAAAGAGAGCAGGGACAGGGTAACCCCAGTGTATTTCGGAGTTTTGAAATATTTGGTTTGTTCGGGGTTGTAGGGTTTGATCACAAAGAGTGTTCGAGGGAGGAGTTCGACGAGTAATCCCAAAAATGTTTGTCGGTGGTCTCAGGAAAAAGGTAAAGCCAGTTTGATTTTTCGAAGCTGTAAAAAAAGGGGTAAATGGATGCATTAACAAAAAGCCAGCCGAGATTTTCATCAAAGACCCAGTAATCTTTTCCTTCCTCAGAATAGAGATAAACCCAACCGAGTCTTTTATGATAAATCCAATTATTCTGATTGTTTGAATAAAATTCACCGAGCCAGGAAGAGGAATACCAACTGGAACCCAAAGAAGTTAACTGGTCATTGGGAAAGAGTGAAGTTAATGGATCCGCTTTTGTGGAGGTTACGGAAATGGAAAGTTCGAACGTCGGCGTATATGCATTCCAAATTGAATTATAACCATATATAGAAATTAAATAATCACCTGGCTGTTCAATTGACCCGGTGATGGACCCGGATCTTGTGGAAAGAGTTTTCGATAATCCCGCGGGAAGCTGACTGACCTCAATGCTTGTCGGACTTTTTCCCTGGATGTAAAAATTATAATTAAAATCTTCACCGACTTCAATTTCCATGGAATTTTTTTGAGTGGAACGCACTTCAGTAGTCGCCCCTGACATGGCATGGGTCAAAAAGGTGGTCGAAACAAGGGGAGTTACAATTTGAAAGGAACTGGAGAAATCAGTGGGAAGGCGTATGGCTTGGAATGCACCTTGGGCAAACTTGAAAAACTGCAACTTTAGATTGGAGGCAAAGATAAGACTGCAAGCCCATACCATTCGAAAATTTTTGATCAATTGCATCCACATCCTCCCCCCCCGGCACCGCGACCCCCGAAAGATCCTTCGCGTGAGAAAAAAGCATGGTCATTCATCTTTATCGTTAAAGGGTCGCGATTGGGATCTATTGTATAATCGGCAAACCGATACCTTTCCAAAACACTTACTGTAGTGTTGGGCGTACAACTTGAAAAAACTGTGCCAAGCAAAATTAATAACAATCCAGAAATTTTTTTCATTTAGTTAATTGAAAGAATCTACTTGAAAAACAATGGGAGTCAAAATCTTGAATGCAACCAGCTGAATCCCACTGTCTATCTAATTTACTTTCTCCCTCTTTTTTTCCATCCATTATACATGTGGTTGATAGAATTCCTGCTTTCATACAGGAGGGACTGATTACGGAACATGAAAGAGAGGAAAAAATTGTTGGATAACCAGTTCGATGATCAATCAAATGTCCATATCTTTTACCATTCAAATCAAAGAATTTTTGATAGTTTCCGGATGTGGCAAGACCGGCATTTTGAAGATTTAGAATACAAATTGGCTGGATTCCGCCACCAACCTTTTCAATTCCAACTTTCCAGGCTTGATTTTCCAGAGATTTACCCTTTGCAAAAACATCTCCGCCAAAATTGATTAAAAAGTTTGGTACGCCATGCAGAGTGAGTGAGCGAGCCACTTGGTCCACCGCAAGCTCTTTTCCGACACCTCCGAAGTCTAAGCCCATTCCAACCGAAGGTAAAAAGACCGAGTCGTTCGAGCGGACAACTTTTTCCCATCCCACTAATGAAGAAGCGTGTTGGATTTCGTACTCGGAAGGTAATTTCTTGTGTTTTCTGGCCCGCTCCCAAATCTTTGCCAGAGGAAGATGAGAGGCATCGATAATGCCCTCACTCAGAAAATAAGCGTACTGGCAGGCGTCTAAAATGGCGAGGTCTTCTTCTTGTATTTCCACTTCAGAAATCCCGGCGTTTTGGTTCACCTTTGAAAGCCAATTATTATTACAAAATCTTGAGTATCTTTTTTCGAACCAGTCGACCCATGTGAGCACATCGTTTTCAATTTCAGCGGAAGGATCAAACTCCTCGTTTCTTAAAATTACCTCACAGTTTGTTCCGAAAGCATGAAATGAAAGCTTGGCATGATCGCCGGCGCGAATCATGGAAAATGAACGAAGGCTTGAATTTTCTAGTAATCCCATTGAAATCCAAATGAAAAAACATTGGCCTGCGGATAGACCAGTTGGCTAGTGATCGAATCGCGACCTTTTGTACGATATCGGTCATAACTGAAGTCTACTTTTAAATCATCCTTTACCATGTGAACAATTTTAATTCCTAGAGACAGGCTGTCGAAAGAAGAAAGTCGATAGTCAGAAGAATAAAAAGGACCATTATGTGGATTTGGATTGTCCAAATAAGACTGATACTCTCGGATTTCCGATTGATAAAAGTTGCTCTGGCTTTGCCGATAAAATCGGCCACGTGGAGAAACGATCCACTCATCGTCTATCTTCTTATTCCATTCGAGTTCAAAAGTGTGCCCCTGAAGATCGTAATTGTCCTGAAAATAACGATAATTTCCGAGTGCACCTGCGTTTAACTCGTCACTGAAGTGGGAGACTTCTGAAAATAGAATAAATATATTTCTCCGGTTTGGTCTGTTCTCACGAAAGGGATTAATGGTTGAAACACTCGAACCATCCCCGAAAAAAAAGGTCTCCTGTGCGGCAACTATCTTGTAAGGATCATTTAAATATCCTTCGGGCCTAAGGAAGGAGAGGTTGCAGGTGATCGCAGTATTGGGGTTGAGAAGACGATGAATCCCGAGGACAAGACCAGTATTACTTTTACTTTTTTCAATTCCTGACCAGAGATCTTTGACCTCATCATCATGATAGAAAAGTCCACCATTTATAATTAATGTCTGACTGGCGAGTTTATGGGCATATCGAATCGCATAGCTCCGAGAAAGATAATCGGGTTCATCACTTATTCCATGTTCCCAGTCGATCTCATACTCAGGAGTTTTTTTAGTCAAAATCAATTGGCCGGCATTACGCACTTCTTCCTCGACATAGGATAACCATTCATTGGGGTTCGAAGGACTGCTTTTTTCCGGAGGTAATCCAGTCGGGGTAGCACCTGACCAAGCGTCAATTGTTCCGAGGACTTCCACCGCCCAGCCGTTGGTGAGGTCATGTTCACTTTCAGCGTACCAGGACCTTACTTCTACCCGGTCATTATCTTCGATCCATTCCCGATATTTCGCACGAAATGAATTTTGACCGGTCATTCGTCCAATGAATAATTGTAAAATAATCAGGCAATAAAGAATACTCAGACGCATGGTATATGTTTTCGCTGTGTTTATGAAATTCGTCAATGATTAGAACATTTTTTTGCAACCTATAAACAAAAGTGATTCGAATCGAAAATTCACTTTCTTTGTATTGGATTATTTAGGCTGGTCAATGAGTTGGATTTTTTCAAATTCAAGAATATTTTTACTGTTATGATTACCCTCTTTTCTTGCTCCAAGATAACTTTAATTTATCGTGTGATTAGGTGTTGCAATGCTTGAAGTAAAAAATCTTTCTAAGTCCTTCGCAGGAATAAAAGAAACGGTTACTCCCGTGGTCCGAGTGAATGAGTTTTTAATGAAACAAGGAGAGATGGTTGCGTTGCGAGGAGAAAGTGGATCGGGAAAGACCACATTCCTTCATTTACTTGCTGGAATTCTCTCTCCTGATGAAGGAAAAATATTTCTCGATAATGTGGAATTAACCAGTCTCTGTGAAACTAAGCGTGATCAATTACGAGCAAGCTCAATTGGTTATGTATTTCAGACATTCAATCTACTGCGGGGATTCACGGCCCTTGAAAATGTATTGCTCCCAATGTCCTTTGCCGGCAAGACAGACAAGCAATGGGCCAGCCATTTGCTCATGAAAGTTGGCCTTGAAGAAAAGTTTCATCATTTGCCCGGTCAACTTTCTATCGGACAACAGCAAAGAGTCGCCTTGGCTCGAGCACTGGTCAATCAACCTAGCCTGTTATTGGCGGATGAACCGACTGGAAATCTGGATAGGAAAAATGCATCCAATGCCCTCGAAATAATGGATGATCTCTGCCGGGAAACAAATGCGGGATTACTAATCGTAAGCCACGATGAGAATGTAATTTCTCATTTCGAAAAAATAGTTCAATGGTCTGAATTAAACAGATCCAGCGATCAAATGACCGGTTACTCTCAATGACTCAATCATCTTTTGCGACCATCCTTTTTCTTGCTTGGCGGGGATGCAAGCAATATGCATTTTCCTCTCTGGTTGCTGCCTTTACAATCGCCATGGCGGGAGGCTTGTTTTTGAGCACATGGAAATTAAAAAATGAAGCCAACCAATCATTCTCAGAAGCAGCAGGTGGATTTGATGCGGTCTTGGGGGCACGGGGATCCAAGTTACAATTAATATTAAATTCACTTTTTCATCTTGAAGCCTCGCCTGGTAATTTGTCCTGGGAACAGTATGAATTGATCAAGTCAACACGTGGCATAAGGGAAGCGTTTCCGCTCGCTGTGGGAGACAATTACATGGGTTATAGGTTGGTGGGCACATTGCCCGATCTTTTTTTAAAACATGAATGGAAAGCAGGTAAAAAGTACGCTATAGAACAAGGAGGAAGAGTATTTTCCGAGATGGCCAAGGAAGCATTAGTCGGATCTTTTGTGGCACAAAAGTTGGGCCTTAAGATTGGGGATCAGTTTCATCCTTACCATGGTTTAACCTTTCGTGAGGAAAGTAAACATGAGGATTTGTACCTGGTGGTTGGAATCTTGGAACCTACTGGCACACCCGCGGATCGAGTGATTTGGATTCCGATCAAGGGAATTCAAATGATGGAGGGGCATGACCAATCGATGGCTCAATCAGTAAGTGCCGTGCTTTTATCCCTGAAAGGATCAGCAGGGTTTCATCTTGATTTAAAATACAATAAGCAGGGCAACCAAGCGACACTTGCTTGGCCAATAGCCTCAACTTTGAGTAGGTTTTTCGAGAAATTAAATTGGTTTGAACAAATTCTATCTATGGTTTCATACCTCGTCGCTTTGATTGGAACCCTGATCATAACCGCAACTTTACGAACTGTGATGAATGAAAGAACTCGGGAATTTGCCATTCTTCGATGCCTTGGTGCAACTCGAATACAAATTACAAGTATTGTGCTGGGTCAATCGATTCTAATTTCAATATTTGGAATCTTCGGGGCTTGCGTAACATTTTTTGGAATTCATGCGGGTGCGACTCAATTAATTCGTGAACAAACTGGTGTGTTAATGAAGGGTATATCTTTTGATCAAGTCAGCGTCTATGTTTTTGTAGTTATTTTAACCCTTGGATTGATAAGTGGTTTAATTCCAGCAATTCAAGCCTACCGAATAAGTCTGAGCGAAAATTTGAAACCAAGTTCTTGAAAACGAAGAAATGATTAGAATCATTGAACTTAATCTCGGAATTTTGTATAAATTATTCTCCTAAAGTTAATCATGACTTTCAACCCAGAGCATATTTCAAAATATTTCTTAGTGTGCGGAGTTTTGTTTGCTGGTTCATGCAGCGAGGAGCGAATAGAAAATGAAAACCGGACAATTCCTCTCTTAGTGGGAGAACCTATAATACCCCAGGAAACAGAAGAGCTTTCCCTTGCTCGGGAAGAGTTAGAAGAATTGAATGTCTCTCGCAATACTCCCCCTGGTTTTCAGGTTGAGGATCAAAACAGTTCGGTTTCAGAAGAAGGAATAGTGGTGAATGGAAAAATTCTTCCTCTGGATCAAAATGAAACTATTTTCGAACCTGTGCAGGCATTGCCCCCTATGGAAGCTGGAAGCCTTTACAAGCCCTTTGCATTTTCCAATTTAATGAATTTCAAATACAAGGTAGATTGGGAAAAAGATGGAAAAGACTTTGACTTTTCTGCCTATGCTAGTCGGGTACCTAAAAGGCTGCGTGATCAGTCTGGCTCCAAAGTCGCAGTTGAGGGCTTCATGATCCCAACGATTGTTGATGAAAATAACGAAGTGAAGGAATTCCTATTGTTACCCGATCAAATGAGTTGTTGCTTTGGTCAGCCACCAGAAGCTAACGGATGGATAGTGGTAACGGCCGAGGAAGGCGTCGAAGTTTTAATGGACCGGATTATTCGAGTAACCGGTGAGATTATGGTTGAGGAACGCTGGGACGAAGAATTCTTCGTCGGCTTGTATCATATGAACTGTAAGGAGGTAACTGGTCCCGCCCTTTAGAAGAAAAACTACTTTACTTCTTTTTTTTCAACTCGCTTGAACCAACGGATACTTTTTTCATAATATCCGGATCTTTTACGGATCCGTTATTTGCAGATTTCCCTCTTTTAATTTCATCTACGAACTCCATTCCTTCTACAACTTTACCCCAGATTGTATATTCATTGTCGAGGAAAGAAGAGGGTTCAAAGCATATGAAAAACTGACTATTGGCACTGTTTGGATTTGATGACCGGGCCATTGAGCAGGTTCCTCTCTCGTGTTTGGAATCATTGAACTCGGCATCCAAGTCGGGAAGATCAGAGCCTCCGGTTCCAACTTTTCCATTGTCAAAGTCATTTATGTTACCAAATTCTACGTCACCGGTTTGTGCCATAAAGCCATCAATCACACGATGAAAAGCAACTCCGTCATATTTTCCGGATTGAGCTAATTTCTTAATGCGTTCAACATGCTTGGGAGCTTGTTCTGTGAACAGCTCGATCAAAACTGGTCCATCCTTGAGTTCGATGGTAAGAAATTCTTTAGGATCTGTGGTTTCAGCTACTGACATAACGAAAGGAAGCATGGGCAACAGTAATGCAAAATACTTCTTCATGGATTTAAAAATTTGAAGGGTTAACGAAAAAATCCATACTCGACAAAACAGCTTAAAGGTCGAGTTAAAAATAACTGGATTCAGATTACTTTTTTATTAAAACTCAAATTAATTGAGTCAATGGCTGTCCCTTATCGGAAAGCGTGAATGGACGGCGGGTTGGAGAGTAAATAATTTCATCAAGGGGAAGTCCCAAAGAATAAGCAATCGTGGCGTTTAAATCTGGAATTTCTACTTTTTGATCCACGACTTCCCTCCCTTCTTCGTCGGTTTTACCCCATACTTGTCCGCCCCGAATTCCTCCACCAGCAAGCATGCAGGAAAAAGCTTTCGGGTAATGATCCCGGCCATCGTTGACATTGATGTTTGGAGTTCGGCCGAATTCAGTGGCCAAAACAATAAGAGTTTCCTCAAGCATTCCACGTTTCGAAAGATCGTCAAGAAGTGCAGACAATGCCTGATCCAAAATGGCGGTTCTCTCAGGCACCCGTAAGAAGTTGTTTTGATGGGTGTCCCATCCGCCAAGCTGGACCTCTACGAAACGAACCTGTCGTTCGACTAAGCGCCTTGCCAATAGAACTCCCTGTCCGAAATCATCCTCACCATAAGATTCCCTGGTTTTCTTGGATTCTTCCGAAAGATCGAAGGCTTTCAGGTCCTTGCTTTTCATCAAACGAACGGCATTTTCGTACATATCGGAATAAGCCCGAACTTTTTTGAAATCATATTTCTGTACGAAATCCCGATCCAGTTTTTTGGACAGGTCGAGACTCTTTTGAAAAGTTTGGTCGGAAATACCCTTGATCATTTTGCAATTACGCAAACCCTCATTGGGATTTCCGATTGCGAGCGGTTGATGATCGGAAGGAAGGAATCCTGACAAGGG
Source organism: Opitutia bacterium (assembly GCA_002726435.1). GTDB lineage: Bacteria > Verrucomicrobiota > Verrucomicrobiia > Opitutales > Seribacteraceae > Seribacter. The sequence goes on from PBSV01000039.1 coordinate 11,486, forward strand.
GTGACGGCTGCCACCTTTGATGATCACTGCTCCTGGCAGGGTTGGATTGAACCTTCCATCCAGCTTTGTCATCCATGCCCCCATACTTGGGTGTACAATTGTGGATCTTTGTGCATAGCTAGTATGCATGAAATAGTTGCCTTGCTGGTGAGCTCCTTTGGTGGAGGTCATGCCTCGGATTACAGCGACTTTATCAGCATGATTAGCAAGCAGAGGAAGATTCTCGGCTAACTGCAAACCGTCGACCTTAGTTTTTATTGCTTGTGTGGGGCCACATGTTTCAGCCCCCGGTTTGGGGTCGAAGGTATCGATGTGAGTCATCCCTCCGGACATGTAAAGATAGATCACATTTTTGGCTTTTGGAGCATAATTAAGAGGGCGGTTTAATCCAAGGCCCGCACCGATGGCTTGGTCAGGCACTGACCATGGTAAAATACTTACTCCGAGGAAGCCTTTTGCGGCCAGGCTAATGAATCTTCTTCTCTCCAATTCTGAGGTGTTATTAAACTTCTTGTTCACAATAATTGATGGTGTAAGGGGACTACTACTGGATGAATGAAAATTGTCGGGTGTTCATAAGGGCCCATGCTACACCCAGAAATCGTCGGTTATCAGACTGGATCAATGACTGCTTTTGCTTATCCATTTTTTCAATATATTTTCTTTTCTTTTCGGTGGACCACTGAGTGGAAACTTTAAGCATGGGGGGAGGAATAACAGATTTGCCTTTAACAATTTCCATGCAATTTTTAACCTCCTCAGCATTCGGCTTGCGGTTCAACAAAGTTAAGAAAATTACCTCAAGCTTTTCTTGGTCGGATTGAGTATGTGAAAGATTTTTGGACAGTTGTGATTGAGGACTGAAAACCGCACCGTATAGTACACCATTGAGCAGCGTAAGGGCTTGAGGTACGGATGCCTGTCTGTTGGAATTTTCAATCATCTCTCGGTCGGACTGTCCGAATTCCCGCAGGAAATGTCCGGGAGGTGCCGGGGTGGTGATCTCCGAAGCTCTCATGAGTCCTGTATTGAATCCTTTCCATCTAGAATCCGCTTTTCCGATTCCGGAAGTACCTCGGTTGTAAAGGGAGCGAACATCGAAATCATCACCCATTATTAATTTCGCAAACAAGCTCCTTTGCTGATTTCTAGCTTTTGTATAATCTCTTCGCAACTTGGCCACAGCCACACGGTCATCAGCTTCTTGTGCTTCACGCAGTTCCTTCTGTATACGGTCCATTTCACCCAGTACCTGCTCGCTTGCCTTTGCAGCTTTCGCGGCAAGCGAAACCATGGCCTTTGTATCGAGATTAAAAATCTTGTTTTGATACTCAGAAAATCGATTGAGCTTGTTCTCAATGATTTCTGGATCTCTGATTCTTTCATCTGGGTAGGGGATCGCAAGTGAGATGAATGAGTCCCATAATTGTTCGGCAGACATTCTGGCGAGGATAGGACCTTGAAAATAATAAGGTTGATTATCAGAGACCTCGTAGTTGATAGACTCGCGTTCATAGACTTCTACATTTGTAAGCACTCGCTGAAAATCTTTGAGGTTAAAATTAACCCGAATCATAAGTTTTTCCAAGTGGTCCAATAGCACAGGAATCGAAGCCCGGGTATCATCACGCCAATCATCGACTGGCTCGACCAGACCTCGCCCGAAAACTTTTTTCCACATCCGGTTGGCAATGACTTTGGTGAAGCGTGGATTTTCCGGTGAGGTCATCCATTTTGCGTAGACTTCAACCTTGTTGTCGCTGTTCTGGACCTCAAGGACTTCGCCGAAGATAGGAGCAGCAGAAACCCGGTCTTTTGGTTGGGCATCGTCGTACTGATAATCATGGGGTAGGGTGAGTTGTCTGGCCGTATGCCTAGTCCCGTATCGAAGTGGTTGGATCATTTCCTGCAGGGCTTTTCGCAAGGCAAAACTTTGCTTCGATTGAGCTTTTTGCTTTCTTTTTTGAGGAGGGAGTTTTTTATCCATCCGAGCAAAGTGGGATTTTAAATCGTTTTGCAGATTACCACCCATCCTCGTGCTAATCCCATAAGTAAAGGCGGCCATTTTGTAATATTCCTGCTGGGTCCATTTATCGAATGGATGATTATGACACTGAGCACAGACCATTTGTGTGCCGAGGAAAAGTTGTGTGGTGTTTGACATGTTGTCCAACTCCATGCCCGCATCTCTGAGGTAGTAACCGGATGCACCATTTTCCCAGGGGTATCCTTGAGCAGAGATTAACGAGTAAACCATTTGGTCAAAAGGGGTGTTTTCATTGATCTGTTTGCGAACCCAATGGTTATAAATTTCACCCGCCCCGATTTGAAACCCCCCACGCATCCTAGATTGCAAACGCAGTAAATCGGCCCACCAGTTAAACATCTGACTCTGATACGCCGGGGCTTCAACTAACCTATCAATCAATGCACTTTTTTTGTTTTTTGATTCATTTGAAAGGTAAGAAGTAATCTCCTTATAGGTGGGAATGCGCCCGGCGAGTTTGAGGAAAATTCTTCGGGCAAAATTTGCTTCGCTAGTTTTTTCGGGAACTTCGATTTTCTTGTTCTCGTGAGTCTTCAGCAGAATCTGATCGATTAATTTTGCTTCTGCCAAAACCGCTTGGTTGCTGAGTGTGTTAGCTTGAGCGAAAAAGACGGGCAAAATTATCTCAAAGATCAGAAGATACTTTTTCATACAAGACTCATCCTAGAAAAAATATTGGATTTCTGACAGGTAAAAAAGACCCGTACAGAAAGTTTTTTTTGGAAGGCATCCCTCCTTTGATGGACTAAAAAGATTGATTGAAAGATAGGATAAAATTTCTTCCGGCCCCATTCACCCCGGATCCATGCACTCGATAATCAACATCACCCAGGTTTTCCATGGCAAGAGAAATTTCGGCATTCCCAATGTGCCTCCCTCCTTTCAAGCTAAAAAGAGCGTAACTTGGAGTTCCGCCGGATGGAATTCGAGAAAGATCGGTGAGGTCTTTAAGGGAGAGATTTTCTGCTTTGCCAACTGCAAGAATCGAAATTTCTCCCCACCACTTTGAATCGGGCGAAATGTATTGTGTTCTAAATTGAGTCTGTATGGGCATGGAGCGTGTGGTTGCTCGGTCGACAGGTAGGTAGTTTCGTCCATTGATTGAAATTGTTCCCGATACATTGTCATCCAAAAGTTGCTCAATTTCACTTTCCATCCAGGACAGATTTATCCCAGATTTCCAGGACGAAGACCATTGGTACTCAAATTCTAACTCAATTCCGAGTATTGAGCCATCTCCATTGGATTTAAGAACTTCGGATTTTCCGGATTCCACCGGTGAGCGTACAATCAAATCTTTTATCCAAGTGTGGTAAGTGGAAAGATTCCATGATAACCCGCTGGATTTTCCACGAAGTCCAATTTCAGCCTGAAGAAATTTTTCCGGAGCCAGTGTGGTGTTTGGTTTTTCCACCGCACTGGTCTCGTCGGTGGAAGTAAGATCGTAAAGGCTCGGAGGACGAAAGCCTTGGGATAATCCCGCAAAAAGAAAACAATCGTCCGAAATCACTCTGCTCACACGTATGCCACCGATTAATTCTCGATAGTTTTTACTCATGGGGTCCTGAATCGATGATTCAATTGAATTGTTTAGGTAAAAACGATCCAAGTCGGCTCGTGCGGAAGAGAAACGAATGCCCGGCTCAAGTACCCATCCCGCTTCAGTTTCGAAAGTTTCCTTTCCATAGAGGGAAAAACGGTTGTATTGTGCATCAGCGGCGAGTTGACCTTGAGCCAACTCACTGATTTTTAATTCGGAATCATCGAATTTGTATCCTCCGGAGACTAATGATTCACGGTGCCAGTCTGCTCCATAGGCAAATCTTCCCCCCCATGGACTTTCAGCTTCCAGGCGTGCGGATAAACCCAAGTCCCACAGATCAAAGTATTGGAAATCACCTCCTGATGTCGGCTTTTTCATTCGCCTTCTTTCCTGTTCGTGCCGATGCATGCTAAGGGTGAGTAATCCGACATCTGCCAATCCACCTGCATTTTTCCATGAAAGTTTTCCATAATAGAGTGTTCTTTCTTGGTCCAAAAACCTCCAAATTTCAGAGCCGGGAGACAATCCCTTCCAATTTAAACCATCAATGGTCTTGTGGGTTCGGGGAACATCATCCATCTTATTCTTTTGAAAACCAAGAATGAGCTGTGCATGGTCATTGAGTTTTCGAGACAATCGAATCTGTGAATTTTTAGTGTCATACCCGGTGTTTGATTGTCTCCCGACTTCTTTGCCCCCTTCAAGGTCTCCAAACGACCTCTCCGAATGGGAGAGTTCGGTGAACCATTGGGGAGTTGATAATTCAGCCATTAATCCAGTGCTCCATGATTGTTCCGCTGATGAAAGACGGCCCATGATTTCTCCTTTACGAAAGACTTCCGAGCCTGAATAAAAAGGATCAGGGTAAAGTAAATTGACTACTCCGCCAACAGCATCGGCTCCATGAATAATTCCATTTGGGCCACGAACCACTTCTATACGGCCTGCACCCGAATGCTCAACTGTGCTCCAGTATTGATTGGGACCTGAGCGCATCGCTGAATGATTGAGTCGGATTCCATCGATTAACAGAAGATTATGATAGCCAGTTAAACCACGGATGTAGGGAGAAGATTGTCCAAGGGCTGTCTTTTGAACCATAATCGAAGGTAATCCTGATAGTGCCTCAGGCATGGACCTTGAGGTGGTATTTGGCGAGGCCAACTGAATTTGGTTAGTTGCCCATGCAGATGATTGCATAGGTACAGGGAATCCCCCTTCTGCGGTGACTACAATCGGAGAAAGAATTTCACTATTAAGTTCACCACTCGCTAAATTTAAGGAAAGTGGGGAAAAAAGTAGAATGGCAAATCTACATGGAATGATGCCTTGTATTAGCAAAAGTAAGCCGCAAAATCAACCATAGAGAACCTTTTTAATTACCATGAGTATTGCCAACCAACAGTCCATGAAGGGTCGAGCTCAAGTTGCACACCATTTACCTTTTGGTCAATCGGTGTTTCCCATTCGACGGCGAGACGATGGCCTTTAAATTGGCCCTCTTGGAAGTAATAATTTATGCCTAAACCGAATGTTGTCAGGTCGCGACCTTTGGATTTAGCATCGAAACTGGATGAATCCATCATCCCCGTTCTCCTTGAATCAATTCTCGGATCGCTTCCCGAAATTTCATTTTGGCTGGAGTAATCAAATTTCACCGAAGCACTTAAAGAATCGGAGAAGTTTCGGGCTCCCCATAAAACAGTCTCAATCTTATTTCCCAAGGTATAGTTCTGATTGTTTTCTCCAATCCGAATCACTCCACCGACTTGAGCCCCAAATGAATAATTCTCGGTTTGGCCGAGGTAGGTAATTGCGGGGTTAAAATCCCAAGTGCCTGAGCCCAATTGCATGCAATATCCTAGAACTTGATCAAAAGAGTTTTTTTCATCGATTGAACCAGTGGGCATGCTAATCCCGAAGTTTAGATGGACACGGCCTCCATGATCAAGCCGAGCGAGGTCATAAAGCCCGATTGCCTTGAAGTCGCCAATTCCGTCAGACTCCATTTTCTCCATCATCGGACGCTGCATCGTCATATCATTGTCGAGGTAGTTGATCATACCCATTAAGGTCCACTTTTCGGAAACCGCATACATAAATCCCACCATATGCATAGTCATAGACATTTCCTTAGGAAGCATCATTGAATTGTAACCGTATTTCCCAGCTGCAGCAACTGCCGTTACCTTACTGGATCCATCGAGTAAAGCATCCATTTCCATAGACATGAGCCTGTAGGATACCATCCATTCACCACTTGCGTGCATGTGGTCGCCCATTACGGAAATGGGAGCGTGACCATCAGGTCGGGAAGCAGTCCAAGGTTCATCGTGAGCAAAATTTGAGTGAGTCAGGGAGGTTAAGAGAGCAAATAGAAATAGTTTATTATTCATGAGAATTGATTGAAATTATAGTGTTTGGTTTTTCGGCCTTTTATTCGACTATCGATAAAGATGCCGAATACATGCAGAACAAAAAATTTCCTTTCACGGGGAAAGGAAAGTCCGAAACGAATGGCTACTTGAATTAAGAAACTACTTTTGGAGGGGGTAGTTCCACCCAAGGACTCTGAATGCCATGAGATAGACTCATCGCAATGTTCCATTTAATTTCTTTTATATTTTCACCAAAGAAAAAACTTTCGTTTTTGAAAGAGTACAAACTCAATTTTTCTTGAAGCGAGGCTTGGGTAAAAAGATTTCCGTCCTCCACGGAGCAAAGATCAGTTATCAACTTGCAACCATCGCACCGATGCTGGCCGTCTAAAATCCATAGTGTGGACTGAGAAACTGATTGAGTTTCCTGATAAAATTGATCGAACATGCTAATCCATACACCCAATTGAATAAAAACGATTGGCAGGCTACTCATCAAGAAGGTAACCATCCATATAAGGCAGTGTATAAATCGATTCATCGCAGAATTTACAATTTCTGCGCAGAAGATTGGCTTATACAAGTTAAATCGGGAGCATTAAGACTTAAAAAAGACGTTCGATCGTCCAGTAGATGCCAAAAATTGATATGACTATTGATCCTGGCACAACCACCAATTTACGGTAATCCTTTTCACTGAATTTCATGGTTGAAAGTGCTGCCATTGAAATAACTGCTAATTGCCCCAACTCTACTCCAATATTGAAACCAAGTAATCCCAAGAGCAAGGAGGAAGAATCTAGATTAAATGCGGACAATGCTCCAGCAAAGCCTAACCCGTGAATCAAACCGAATACAAACACAACTAGAAGCCTGTGTGGACGATAACCTGGGAAGAAAATATTTTCAATTGCTACCACTGCAATACTGGCCGCGATGATTGGTTCCACCACATTAGAGGGAACAGAAACCATTCCTAGTGTCGCTAGGCCGAGAGTGATTGTATGGGCGATTGTAAAGACAGAAACTTGAAGTAAAATAGGTTTCCATTTTCGAGAAAGTAAATAAATTCCGAGCACAAATAGAATATGATCCAGGCCAAGAGGAACGACATGTACAAATCCCTGTCTCAAAAAAGAGAAGAAGGTGCTTTGGGAATCTTCAGACTCTTTTTCGTTCTTTAAGTTTGGCTCATTGGAAAGGGAAAAGGTTGC
>PBSV01000040.1 GCA_002726435.1 Opitutia bacterium
AATTCAAGCAAGGTTGAGTGTGTTGCCAGCGGAAAAATAATTAGAAAAGAAAGTAATGAAAGTGACGAGTATCAACTTTCATTACGGTCTGAAAAAGGGGGGATATTCAAAGGCATCCCTTTTGACTCTTTGCGTGGAAAAATCATTCACCAAGATAATAAAACAATTGGTTATTTTGACCCTCTTCAGGTAGTAGGAGGAAGTTCGAAACTTTCTTATGAATCAGTCGAGCACAATGACTCTTCTACATTAAGTTTTAATTTTGACCTGAAAGACGCAAATTCAAGCAGATTCATTAAAGTCATTTCCGATCTCAATCCACAAAACTCGGACTCATTTATTCATGATAACATGGCTGAAGATGAGCAAAGCAAAGAAAGAGACGGGAAATTAAATTTAATGCTTCAAGCAAAGGGACCACCATCAGATTTTTTACAGTTCGAGGGAACTGGAAGTTTAAAACTCTTTGAAAAGGGATTAAGCCAAATTAATTTGTTGGGAGGAATTTCAAGAGAACTTGCAAAATTTACTATTTTACCGAGTGGTGCATTTACTTTCGAGGAATTGGACGCCCCTTTTAAAATCAATCATGGAATGATGACCTTTGATGACTTCAGGCTAACCGGCCCAATTTCCAGTATCGATGGAAGTGGTGACTTAGATCTTACCAATGGAAAATTAGACTTAATTTCGAAAATAAATTTTGCCGGTAACATTCCGATTCCCGGACTCAGGCAATTGGTTAATTTAGCGGATCCCATATCCAAAATTTTCGAGGTAAAAATTAATGGTACAATTTCAGATCCTACATGGAACCTCGTGATTAATCCGATACCGTAATTTTGAAAGTTGAAAGTTTTCTTCAAAACAAGCGTTGCATGATTCATGAAATGATATTTTCTTTATGAATTATAAACTTTAAGATGGAGGAGCAAAATTTTGGACTTAAGCGAACTTAAAGGGATAATTTCCCTCATGCAAAAATCTGACCTAACTGAGTTAGAGATTGAAACTCAAGATTTAAAATTACGACTTGGAAGGCCGGGGAGTGGGACTACCGTTAACCCAATAATTCCACAACCTATTCCTATTGCTGCCCCCTCACCACATGCTCCGGAACAGTCAAAAAATAAGGATACTGAAAGTCCTGACTATTCTATCTTCAAATCACCTATGGTAGGTACATTCTATCGAAAACCCTCTCCTGAAGACGCCTATTTTGTACAAATCGGAGATATTGTGAAAAAAGGTGATGTACTTTGCATAATAGAAGCAATGAAAGTAATGAACGAAGTACAATCAGATGTTTCTGGTGAAGTTATGGAAATCCTGCTCGAAGATGGCAATAGCGTCGAGTACGGACAACCTTTGTTTAAAATTCGAAAAAACTAACTAGTAATGATTCGTAAGATTCTAATAGCGAATCGCGGTGAAATTGCTCTGAGAATTGCACGAGCTTGCCGAGAGCTTGGTATTCGAACTCTAGCGGTTTATTCAGAAGCAGACGAACAATCTCTACATGTCCAACTGGCAGATGAAGCAATTTGTATAGGACCAGCACAAGGAAGTGAAAGTTACTTGCGTGCAGACAGAATTTTAAGTGCTGCCGAGTTAGCAGACATTGATGCCATTCATCCGGGGTATGGATTTCTTTCTGAAAATGCTGATTTTGCTGAACAATGCGAGTCCTGCGATATCACATTTATCGGGCCCAAATCTGAAACTATCCGCAAAATGGGAGATAAAGCAAGAGCAAGAGAAACTGTCGCGAAAGCAGGTGTCCCCATCATTCCAGGGAGTGATGGTCCACTTCCAGATGAAAAAACCGCTACCAAGGTAGCACAAAAAATTGGGTTTCCGGTTATAATAAAAGCGGTCTCAGGAGGAGGAGGAAGAGGAATGAGAATTGCCCGCAATGCAGTCACTTTTGCAAAGGAATTTCAATCCGCTAAACTTGAAGCTGAAAAAGCTTTTGGAGACGGCTCTTTGTATGTGGAAAAATATTTAGAAGACCCAAGGCATATTGAATTTCAAATACTTGCCGATCGTCATGGAAACATGATTCATTTGGGAGAGCGAGATTGCTCGGTTCAGAGAAGACATCAGAAAGTCATTGAAGAGTCACCCTCCACTTTCTTAGATAAAAGTTTGAGAAATAGAATGGGAAAAGCCGCACTAAAGGCGGCACATGCTGCTGATTATGTGAACGCTGGAACAATCGAGTTTTTAGTGGATGCTAAGGGGAACTTCTACTTCATCGAAATGAACACTCGAATTCAAGTTGAACACGGGGTTACCGAAGAGGCAACGGGAGTTGATTTGATTAAAGAACAAATTCAAATAGCTTCCGGGATAAAATTAAGTTTATCTCAAAAAGATGTAAATTTAAACAAACATGCGGTGGAATGTCGAATTTGTGCCGAAAATCCCGCGAAGGGCTTCATCCCATCTCCAGGGACAATTGATCTCTATTACGCACCAGGTGGCCATGGTGTTAGGGTCGATTCTCATGTGTACGGTGGCTTTACGGTTACCCCCCATTACGACAGCATGATTTGTAAACTCATCACTTATGGACGAACTCGTAAAATTGCACTTGATCGAATGTACAGAGCCTTAAGTGAATACATTATCAGAGGTATCGATACGAACATTGAGTTTCTAAAAGGAGTTGTTCTTGACCCTGCTTTTCGCCAAGGTGAAGCGACTACTTCTTATGTCGAAGATTTTCTCGCGCGAGCCCCGAAAGATCTTTTCGAAAAAACCAACCACGATCACGAATCAAAATGACTAGAAAAAAAAAGGAAGAAATTTTAGAGGAAACAATTCCTACCATTTCAGAAGAATCCAGTGAATTGGGAAGCATAAGAATCAATCACAGCGTGGTTGCAGGAATAGTAAGACTTGCGACCCAGTCGGTCGAAGGAGTTGTGAATGTAGGTGGAGGTGGAGTGGTCGAAGGACTCACAGATTTCTTTTCTAAAAAAGAGTCCGAGCGAGGAGTAAATGTTTCAGAGTCTGCTGATGGCGGGTATGACATTGAAGTAAGGGTTGTTCTAGAGTTCGGTGTTGACTTGGCGAAAGTTGGTGTGAGCATACAAGAGTCGATCCGCGATCAAATTCTCGCAATGACCGGCAACCATGCAAAAATAATAGATGTTGTTATCGATGATATTAGAATGGAATCTTCAGAGAAAGAAATTGAAGATGAGCAATGGACAAATAAGACCACTTGAGATTTTCACTAGTTAGGAATGGCCTGGGAAAAAATTAAATTATTTTACCAGTGGAGTGCAGAGGAAGCACTTTTGAGTTCTGCTTATTGGTACGGTGTTGCATTGTTTATCTTTCTTTTACTTTGCTTTTGGTCCTTAAGAAAATTGAAACGTGAATTAGTTCCAGTTTTTTCGGACGAAGAAGGCGACGTTCAAATTACTCCCCACGCCTTGGAGGAACTTGTTAGAAAAACATGCGAGGACATAAAAGAAGTTTATTCTCCAAGAACTTCTATCGTTAAAAATGGACAGTCTTTACGATTGCTTGTAAGACTAAGGGTTCACTCAGAATGTCTGGTGAAAGATACAAGATCCAAGTTAAAAAATAAACTTGAAACGGTTTTGGTAGAAAACTTGAATTTCTCCAACTTTGGAGGAGTAGATATTGTAATAAAGGGCTTCCAAGACAAAGAATAAAATCACCTTTGTCGGTTTTTTATTTTTTTCAGTACCGGCAAACCAAATTCAATAGGTATCGAGTGACCTCGCACTTCTGCCATGAATTTCTTTTCTTTTCTTTTCTCCCAAGCTTTCTTTTTGATCCAAGCACTACCAATTGGTACTCCTGCACTCGGAGAAAATCCTCCTGAAAGAACTTTACCAACCTTTTCACCTTCACTTATTATAAAAGATCCGGAACGAGGAATTCTTCGATTTTGGACTTCATAGTACATTATTCTTCCTGAGAATCCTCCTTGTTTTTCTTCCATCAGAGCATTCTTTCCCAAGAAATTTTCTTTGCCCCAACCCACGCTCCAACTCAATCCTGCTTGTACCGGGGAGTAAATTTCGCTTAATTCATTTCCATATAGAGGGAAACCTGCTTCCAGTCTCAAGCTATCCCTAGCAGCCAGACCGGCCCATACAAGATGTTCATTGGCCAAAAACTCCTCAAAAATCTCAGCCAAATTGTGAAGGGCACAAGTTTTACAATAAATTTCAAATCCATCTTCTCCCGTGTATCCAGTCCTCGCGACTAAAAGATGGTCAGGCTCGAAAGGTAATTCCAAGCACTCCATTTTATTCAGTCTAATGACTTCGCTCCCAAAAATTTTTCCCATAATCGACTCGCTCTTTGGCCCTTGAATAGCAAGCTGGCCATATTTTTCTGAAGAATTAGTGATCTCACAATCAAAGTTTGTGGAATTATCAAGCAAATGAGTAAAGTCGTTTGCTATGTTTACAGCATTAACACAAAGTATGAAGTGCTCCTCGGTTTTTCTGTATACGATCAAATCATCCACAGTACCCCCTTTTTCATTACAGATCGGAGAATAAACTGCATTTCCAACATACAGATTACTCAAGTCAGCTGTTAATACAAAGGAAAGGAAATCGAGAGCATTTTTTCCAGTTACTTCAATTTCACCCATGTGACTAACATCGAATAGACTCGCTCCGTTCCTAGTTGCATTATGTTCATCCATGCTACTCCCGTAAGAAATAGGCATATTCCATCCAGCAAATGGAACAAATTTCGCACTTTTTGATTTATGATAATCGTTTAAGGTTAATGTTTTCATTTTATTTCTTTTTTATACGAGCTTGCAATATCGTGAATGCAACCCTTTTCTTTTAGACTTGAATGTTGAGTGGATCTGCAAGCAAGCATCTAATTTAAAGTAATGACTTTAGAACTTGTTGCTGCAGTATCACTTACAATTGGAATTTCCGCACTATGCTCGACCTTGGAAGCTATGATATTGAGCGTTACTTCTGCTGAACTTGAAAACCTTAAAATAAATTCACCCAAGCGGGGTAAGTTATTGGAGAAATTTAGAAATGAGTTGGAGGAAACAAGTTCTGCGATACTAAGTCTTAATACTATTGCAAATACCTTGGGTGCAACTCTTGTCGGTGGATTAGCAGAAAAAACTTTCGGTGGTGAGGGAACTAATCTCTTCATATTCGCAATTGGAATGACCATAGGGATACTTTTCTTTGCAGAAATTCTGCCTAAAAACCTTGCCATATCATACCGTAACGAGTTCCTGGATAAGCTTGTTTATCCACTTCTTGCAGTCAGGTTTTTAATGACTCCATTTTCGAAAATTTGCAAAGTTACAGTCCAGGCGGTCGTGCCTGAAAAAGAAAAAAATGATGAAAGCGATGAACAAGAAATTATTTTACTCGCTCAAAAAGGTGCAGAAGAAGGAACCTTGACAAGAGAAGAAAAAGACTGGGTGACAAACGCGTTAAAACTTGATGACTTTCCTGTACTTGAAATCATGACTCCTAGAACCGTAATGTTTTCGTTGGATGAAAACGAAAGTGTAGAAAATGTATTTAAAACCCACCCTAATGTTCCTTTTGCTAGAATTCCCGTGTATTCTGACTCAATTGATCATATCACTGGTATTATTCGAAGAAGAGACCTCCATAATGCAATTGTTGAGGGGAAATCATTTCTTACACTAAAAGAACTGGCACAAGAAGTAATTTTCGTCCCCGAGAATGCGACTGCGGACAAGGCACTACGCTTGCTTTTGGCAGAACATTGTCAACTATCCGTTGTCGTTGACGAATTTGGTTCAGTTGTGGGAGTCCTTGCGATGGAAGACCTTGTAGAAAGTATATTAGGCCAAGAAATTTTTGAATATGACGATATCGCCATCGACATGAGGGAATTTGCCAAAAAAAAGCATGAGGCCAAACTTAAATCAGGGTCCAATTCAATACGACTTGACGACCAATCAAAGTGAATAGCTTGAATAAGTATTGGGTTCACGATTTGAGCCCTTTTTTATGGAAGTTCCCTGAAGATTGGGGAAACTGGGGACCCGGCGGCATAAGATGGTATGGAATATCTTACTTATTGGGATTCATCTCGGCTTATTTTCTTCTGATGAAGTATCAAAAAAGAGAAAAAAGTCCCTACAACTCGTCGCAGATTCTTGACCTAATGACATTTCAGATCCTTGGAGTTTTATTAGGCGGTAGAATAGGATATGTCATACTCTACCAATCTGAACTACTCTTTCAGGACCCGCTTATCATATTGAAAGTTTGGGAAGGGGGAATGGCAAGTCATGGAGGATTTTTAGGAGTCGCCATTGCGACTCTTTGGTACGCCAAGCATTCAAAGCAAGCAGTTCTACCGATCGCCGACCTGATAGTGACAATAGTTCCTCCAGGATTATTTTTTGGTAGAATAGCAAATTTTATCAATGGCGAATTGTGGGGCAAAACCACTCATGTATCTTGGGGTGTCTTATTTCCCAAAGCTCCCGACTTCGTGCTCGAAATCGCTCGTCACCCCTCACAACTTTACGCCGCTTGTCTCGAGGGACTTTTAACATTCGTGTTCATACAATGGCGTTTTTGGAAAACTGATTTTGCCTCTCGACTACCCGGGAGAATATCTGGAGAATTTCTTGTTTTATATGCAGTATGCAGAATTGTGAATGAAATATTCAGGGAACCCGACGCTTCTTTGATTATGAATATGTCAAGGGGACAATTTTATTCTATCTTTCTGGTTCTCGGTGGAATTATTTTAATTTTTAATAGTATGAAAAAAGTAAAACCCAACAACCAATCTGATGGGTAAAAGAAAAAACAGCTTCTGCAATTACAACCGAAATTTAGATTGTGAGTTATTTGTCTTTGACTTATCGGGTAAAAGAAAGAGAAATCATATCTATTACAAGTTATGATAGGTAATCTCTTCGGCTTTCTTTCTAATGACATAGGAATTGACCTTGGTACGGCAAACACTTTGGTATTTGTTCGGGACCGTGGGATAGTTCTCCGTGAACCAAGCGTTGTTGCTCGATACAAGACTAGCAAAAAAGTATGTGCTGTCGGTTCAGATGCAAAGCGCATGCTCGGAAGAACTCCCGGAACCATTGAAGCATTAAGGCCGATGAAAGATGGTGTAATTGCGGATTTTGAAATTTCTGAAGCAATGCTACGTTATTTCATTGAAAAAGTAGATAAGCGGAAATTGGTTCCTCCTCGCGTCGTGATTGCTGTACCATCCGGTATAACTGCTGTAGAAAAAAGGGCTGTTAAAGATTCAGCAATTCGGGCAGGGGCAAGAGAAGTTCTTCTCCTCGGAGAACCAATGGCTGCTTCCATTGGTGCGGGACTTCCCATAGACGAAGAGTATGCAAACATGATTGTTGATATTGGTGGAGGTACTACCGAAGTAGCAATTATTTCAATTTCTGGTGTCTCTTATCAAAGGAGCATAAGAGTGGGAGGAGATGAATTAGATGAATCAATCGTAGCCTACATGAAAAGAGCGTATGGACTTTTAATTGGTGAGCGAACTGCCGAGGAGATCAAGTTCACCGTTGGATCGGCATCTGCAATCGAACACGGTGAGCTTAGCATGGATGTTCGTGGGCGGGATGCCACAGCCGGCTTACCTAAGACTATACACATTACCTCTCAGGAAATTCGAGAGGAAGCACTTAAGGAAGTAGTCTCTCAGATCGTGGATTTAGTTAAGAATGCACTTGATCGATGCCAGCCAGAGCACTCCGCCGATTTAATTGACAGAGGTATTGTTCTAGCTGGTGGTGGTGCCTTGATACGGGGACTTGATCAGGTGATTAGTGATGCTTCGGGACTCACAGTTATCCAAGCCGATGATCCTCTTTGCTGCGTTGCCAACGGAACGGGAAAGTTTTTAAATCTTCTGGGAACTCTTAGTCGTGAGCAAGTAGACCGTTTAGTCACCCAATAAGTTCGGAATTGGCTAAACTTACTGAAAACTCCAAATATTCTTCATTATTTTTCCTCGCATTCTTTGCTCTCGTTTGGTGGGGAGTACCCAGTGCATGGAGAATGGCGGTGCGTTCTGAATTCATTGAATTTCAAGCTCCATTTTGGGAATTAAGCTCAAGGATGGAAGACTTAAGTCATTATTGGGGTCACTTGTCAGACTCTAAAAAAACACTCATTGAAAAAGGAAAACAAATTCAACGGATTGGCCACAATCAATCTCTCCAAATTCTTCGCCTTGAATCTATGCAAAGTGAAATGCAGCGTCTTCTTAGTCTTAAAGCTAGGATTTCCACCTTGGAAAAAGGGCTAAAAATAAATCCAGCGAATTCCTTTCACCCAATTGTGGCTAGGGTTTCCTTACGAACTCTCCCAAGTTGGTGGCAAGGTTTAACTATCAGAAAAGGGAAGACATCCGGAATAGCAGATGGTATGGGAGTTATTTACAAAGGGGGAGTAGCAGGTAGAATTATTGAAACTGGGAAGCGATCATCCCAAGTGGAATTAATTACAAATCCCAGCTTTAGAATTGTTGCACATTTTTCTGGGGATGACCGCCCAGTGACTTTTCAAGGAAATGGAATTTCACAAGGAGGCAGTCCATTCGGAGAAGTATTGGATGTGCCGCAGGACATTGTCACCTTGCCAAATAGGCCACTCCGACTCATTACCTCATCCCTTAATGAAACTTTTCCACAAGGTATTCCAATTGGAACAGTTTCCAGTTTAGAGGGAAGTCCGGATGGTCTATTCAAAACTGGAAAAGTTATTCTAGATCCAGATCTAAGTATTATTCGTGAGTCTACGATCCTCATTCCGATTAAAAACAATGATTAGTACGAACCTTTCACCAATTCTTGTTTTATTAGTTAATATTTTCTTAATTAATCTTCTGGCTCTGGTAAATTCGACTTTAAGTTCTTTCGGAGTATTTCTCTCGATTTCCGGAGTTTTCTTTTACTCGACAATAATCCTCTTGAATGGTTTTCAAGCAAAATTAGTTCTTTTTATCACCGGGCTTTTTCTGGATGTTCAAATGCAAACTCTTTTTGGTTTCCACGCTTTTGCACTACTATTTTTTCATGTAATTACAACCGAATGGTATTTTCGATCAAAGAATAGTGAATTTATTCGACCTGGACTTATTGAAATATTTTGTAATTCCATTCTTATGATAAGCTGGGCTATTCTAACAGTTTTGATTTTCGAAGGCTTCGATACACTGCGATTTTTCACCGATTTTTGCCTCTCAACGCTTTTACTTATACCAATCTGCAAATGGAATTTAAAACTCATCAGTGATTTGCTAGACATTTTAAAAATTACTGATGAAAAAAATCTGCGAACCAATTGAAAATTCTTGAAAAATATTTCCCCGAAGGGAGAAGGCTATTATTTTTTAAATTTCTCTATGGCATTTTATTCGGAACCCTTTTTTTATTTCTGGTAAATCGTCAAGTTTTTCAAGCTGATGCCTATCATGAACGAGAAAGAAAACAGGGACAGAGAAGAATAATAAGACCGGGAGCCCGAGGAGATGTGTTGGACCGTGAAGGTAGGCTATTAATTGGAAATAAAGCCCACTTTTCCGCCGTATTGCATCTTGAGTTTCTGAACGCTGAAATCTGGAAAAAGAAAAGCATGCTGCGGAGGCTGGCATTTGATCTTAGAAAAGAGTTTCTGTCCTTCTCGGTTCTTTCACTCGATGATATACTCAAACGATGTTTTAAAGAAGAGTTCGTTGCTGATAGAAGTATAAGTATCTCAGGTCAGTCCTTACGAATTAGAGAAAACCGTTTGCGTCCTAAAGTTTATTTCCAAGATGTCAGACAAAGTATAGAAGAAGCTAAGGATGGTGAGTGGTTCTTTTCTATGAGCCTTGAAAATTCTACCGATCCGAAGAGTTTGAGATTCGAAAATACAACTGATGAAATTAGGGTTAATGTAGCTGGATTGTTTCGAATCTCATTCTCGATCGACAAGAACGGACATGCAATTCCATATACAAATAATAAGGATCCAGAAGTCCACTGGTTCGACAATTTTTTCGGCGAAAAACAAGGAGATAAAAAAATTCCCTACTTTTCCATCAGTGGTTTTGATCTAGATTGGGAAGCTCGGTATCAAGTAGTTAAAAAGTATCAAAGTAAGGTCAATTTATTATCTGGCCGAAAGGATGATATCTCTTTCCAACAATTAAAAAGGCATTGGAGGCAACGATTAGTTCTGCCCTTACAATTATCGGAAAGTTTATTACCTTCTGAATATGCCTCTTTAATCGAAGGTTTGCATCCTGACTCTCCCGTTCAAGTACAAGCTGAAGCAATCAGACATTATCCTTTAAAATCATTAGCATCACATGTTTTGGGATATGTTGGCAGCGGATATGAATCTGACCCCAGAGGCTTATCCGGAGAGGATTTAGCAACTTTTGAAATAAAGGGAAGAACTGGTAAAGCTGGTATTGAAAAAAAATTTGATCACCACCTTCGAGGTTCTGACGGTGGGGATATTTGGAGAGTGAATCCGATGGGTTCAAGGTATGAAGTAGTAGAAAAAAAACCTTCCGAGAAAGGCAAGGAAGTAAAACTTACCCTTGACGCAGATATTCAAAAGATTGCTGAATCTTCACTTCAGAAAATGTCAAAACGAGTCGAAAGTCATCGTATTTTACCCGATCTGGACTGGAAAAAAACAATTGAAAGAAGAACGCGTAAAGAACTCATTGATTCAAATGAAATTGATTTAAGCCCGGAACTTTTACTCACTGCATTTACGGATGCACCTTTTTCCCTCGGTGGTGAAGAAGCTTCCACAGTTGCTGGATTCGGTGGAACTCAGGAGGACGCAAATAAATTATTGCGAATTCTATATTCAAAAGGAGTCCTTGCCAAAGAGAACTCCGAAGAAGAAAAATATTTTCTAGCTCCTCCCCCCACCCCTCCGGGTGCGGCTGTTTTACTTGATGTCAAAACTGGTGAAATATTGGCACTCGCAAGTAAACCAGACTATAACTTGCAAACTTTGAGTCCTCGAATCTCTCAAAGTGCATACGACGACATCGAAAGAAGAGAGGCTTGGCTTCCTCGGGCGTGGCATCCTGGGTACTGTCCAGCCTCTCCGTTTAAACTTGTTACTGCAGTTGCCGCCCTGCGTGCAAAAGTAGTGACCCCAGAAGAGGTGTTCATTTGCGATGGAATTTATAAAGGAATGATCTGTCATTGTTATCCAGGAAGACATGGAGAGATGGACCTCAGGAATGCAGAGGCACAGAGTTGCAATGTTTATTTTTACCAACTTGCAGAATTACTAGGAGAAGAACCACTAATCAATGAAGCTAAGTCATTTGGAATGGACCAAACTCCGGATATTGAACTTCCAAAATTAAGAAATTCTCCTAATGTGCCCGATCCTGAATGGAAAAAGAAAAGAGTTCGAGAAAATTGGGCTTTGGAAGATACCTTCAATGTAGCTATCGGGCAAGGAGGCCTCAGACAAAGTCCACTTCAAATGGCTTGTTTCGCAGCAGCTTTGGCGAAAAGACAAAAAAGAGTTCAACCAACTTTGATTTACTCAAACAAAATTTCATCTCCCTCACCATCAATTGGGCTAAATGATAATGAATATGCTGCTATTATTGAGGGGATGCACCAAGCTACTGTTCGTGGAACTGCGAAAAGGTGCAAAATAGAAGGCATCGAAATTGCTGGCAAAACTGGAACTGCTCAATGGCGAAATCATAATATGAAATTATCCCTTGCTTGGTTCATTGGATTCGCTCCGCTTGAGCAACCAGAAGTAGCAATCGCTGTCTTGATAGAAGGCGTTATTCCGCAAGATAATATTCAAGGAGGGCTGACTGCTACCCCTGTAGCACGTGACATCCTGAAAGCTTATTTTGACAAAAAGTCACTTTTATCTGTCAATTTAAAAAATCAATAAAAATTAAAATTATGGTAGCAACAAAATCTACAATGCTTCCCCTTGGAACCAAGGCACATTCATTCCAATTACAAGATCCGAGGACTAACAACTTGGTAGAATTTTCGGACGAAACAGAAGGTAAAGGTTTTCTTTTTGCTTTCATTTGTAATCATTGCCCTTTTGTAGTTCACCTGAAAGAGCACTTCTCTAAGCTTTTCAATAGCTGGGTTGAGGACGGAATGAAAGTGTATGCGATTTCTGCTAATGATTCAGTAAAATACCCGGATGATCACCCTGAAAAAATGGCACAGGAAGCTACTAAATTGAATTTTAATTTTCCTTATCTACACGATGAATCTCAAGCAGTAGCAAAGGCTTACCATGCTTCTTGTACGCCCGACTTCTTCTTGTTCAACGAAAGGAAAGAACTCTTTTATCGTGGTCAATATGACGATTCAAGACCCAATGGAAACAATGAAGTGACCGGTGAGGATTTATCACATGCCGTGCAGTTAATGTTAAAGGGTGAGAACCCACCCACCGCACAATTACCAAGTATTGGTTGTAATATAAAATGGAAGTGAAATTTACTTGGAAGTCATCACATAAACTCCATCCCAATCGTCACCAGGTGGGTTTTCTTTCATTACATGACAGCGATCAATGAGAATCATCGAAGGATTATCCTTAACTCCAGGTGTCACTCCAGGCCTGTTAGGCTCTAATTCTTTTGCTTTTTCAAACATCTTAAGGGCACCATCCCAATCTTGTGTCAAGTACTTGTCTATACCAGATTGGAAACAATCTAGGCAATCTTGAGTTTCTTGGGTAAGGGCAGACATAAAGCCTGTAGGCTCGTACATAGCAACCGGTTGAGAGCGACCCTTCACAACGATTTTGTCTAGGTATCGAAAAGCAATATCGTTTCTCATCTGCTCGGACGCTATTTTAGTTTCCTCAGTTATCATTATATAAGCACCGTAAGCCTTAGCTCCACTTTCACACCTGGCAGCCAAGTTAACCATATCTCCCATCATTGTGTAGTTAAAACGATCAAGGGCACCCATATTACCAACGGTTGCTGTCCCTGTATTGCAGCCAATTCTTGTTTGCATTTTAGAAACCAAACCATGACATTTTCCCCATTTTTCCTCTTCCAGAGCCCATTTATCTCGCAACTCGAGTTGACGTTCCTGCATGAGTAATGCGGTCCTTACAGATTGATAAGCATGATCATCCATAGGAATTGGAGCACCATACATTGCAACAATTGCATCACCAATATACTTATCTAAAGTTCCGCGCTCTTCTTGAAGAATATTGGTCATAGCAGTGAGGTACTCATTCATTAAATCAACGAGACCGGTTGGAGTAAGCAATTCTGAAAAGCTTGAAAAAGCTTGAACATCACTAAAAAATGCCGTGATGGCTGTTTCTTCTCCCCCCAAAGATGGTTCCTCTCCGGAATCAACCATTTGTTCAACAAGGTCCGCAGAAACATAACTACCAAACATACCTTTCAAGCGACCTTTGGCTTTCTGTTCGATCACAACCATCGCGGCAAGGCCAATGAATGAAGTACTCAATCCGGCACAAACCGGTGCTGCAATTGGCCAGACGACTTGTGTTTTTTCGAATGTAAAAAAGCCGAAGTATACATAAGCCACTAAAAGTACAATTCCCAATGCTTGAACCAAGCTGGCCCGATTACCCTGGTACACCGAAAGCAAAGCCATAATCAGACAAATGATTAGAGTGGCGGCATGATCAAACTCTTTCGGATACCTAGAAATGAACCTGTCATTAGTCAAGGTCTTGATTAAATTTCCGTGCACACTGACTTTGGGAACAGAAGCACTATCGAATGGAGTTGGTGCCAAGTCTTGAAATGTCTTTTCTTCGGGGCCAATCAATACGATTGCATTTTCAAAACAAGCAAAGAATTCATCAATTCTGGAGAGTTCTTCTGTTTGCTTCGCCAAATTATCCTTGTTAGCAGCGATTGCATTTTCTACTTCCATCCTTTTGTCAAGGAAAGCTTGATTTTCAGGTTGAGCTTGGAGTGCCTGATTAATTTTTCCCATGGCGTCAGGACCTTCCAAAAATTCAATTTTTTCTTCGAGTAGACTGATGGTAGAATTCACTTGGTCTTGAAATTTGGCATTCTGTAGAACATCACGCATGCCGCACATGGGATTATAGGGCGACTCAAGACTAGGTGGTATGAAATAATAGGCGATACCCTCAACAATCTGGGAAAGCTGATCGAAACTTGGAACTTCCAATGTCCTGTCTTTGTTCAATAATAATTCACTTTTCTGAATCAAGTTCGCTTCAAGTCCCAAATTCTTCATTTCCTCGATTAAATCAGTTGCTTCATTAACCACCAAGCCATCAACGCGATTGAGAAAAGTAATCAATATCGACGGAACAAGATCGAGATAAGTGGAGTAGTCTTCGGCACCATAAGCACGTTTTGCATCCATCATTAGTTTTTTCTCAATGATTTCTTCAGTCCATTTAGAGAACCAATTCTCTTCAATAAATTGTTTTTCCGTCAAACTACAATTAACAAGTGTTTCTCCTTCTTTTCCCTTCATCACGAACCGCTTTCCATCCTCAAGAATTTCTACCGAAGAGGAATCTAATCCATAATAGGCAAGCAAACTCTCCACTCCTAAGGTATACATATTTCTATCTCGATTCAATGGCACTTCGTTAGGGAAACTGTTGACCAAGGTGCCTTTTGACCTATCTCCCTCTTTTCTCTGATAAATTAATCGAAGCGTATCGTTACTCTCAATAATTTCAGTATTTGCAAGGCCTTGCAGTTGATTCAATTGAGAATTTAATTCTACTTGTCGTTTTGAAATGGAGTCTAATTCACCTCGGATTATGGTTAGACTTTGAGTAAGTTCAGAACCTTTAGAAGCGAGATTCTTTAGATCATTTTGAGAATCACTTATAAGCTTAGATAAATTTTTTGCAGCTTCCTCTGTCTTAGTTGAAGATAACACTTGACCAACAAATTTATCCAATCCATCAATTTCAATTTGGATCTTTTCACGCTTCTGCACTCGTGCATCTAATTGAACCTTGATCACAGCTTCAAGAGCTGGATTAGCTTTTAGGGTAGTTGTGAAAGTTTTTATTTCTTCTTCGAGAGCAGCAAGCTCTTGTACTAATTCGATGCGGCTTAATTTTTTTGCAATGGTTTCGGAATCTAAATCTAGAAAAATAGCTAAATGAGTATTTAACTCATTAACGGTGTTGTTGATTTGAGGTTCCATCACCGTTGATAATGAAGGATTCTCATCCAAAGTTTGTTTCAAATTTGAAATAACATTCTTTAAGTTTTTGATTTTTTCACCATGAAGGATTACTTTTTTCAACTTATTTTCCAATTTAATTTCTTCTTCATTATTTTTTGACAGTGCTTGAGCTCCGGCACTAAGATTTTTTTGCGTCAAGCTCTTTGCAGATGAATTTTTCTGGATCTCTGACTTTAATTCATTGATTTGTTTTGCATTATCAACGGGAAGTTCGAAAGAGAGCTTGCTTTGTTTTCCTCCAAGTAGATTGTAGGCGTGTGCTTTTCCTCTAGCAGGGAACCAAAGCGGCACCCAGCGTGGAATTTCATCAACCGCCCGAAAAGGTGGCACAGTGAATGATCCCAGCCTGCCTAAATATTTGCCGTCAGCATAATTAATCAGCGGATATGTTGGAGACTCTGGATAGTGGAATTTCCCTGCCTCCATTGAAGCTTCAATGGAAAAACCATCATGAAATAAAGGAGGAAATGCACTGGCACCCGCAGGTTTAACAAAGGGAGTTGGAACACCAGAATATAAACATCCCAAAACTACTTGGTTGGGGAATTTCTTAATCAGTTCACCCATTGCGGAATCACTTCTGTAAGAGTTTTCCTCAGGAACCATACTCGACATACTTTTAGGAGTAAATCCGAAGTCGAAGCTCAGTACTCTTGCATTGCCTCTTTCCATTAAAGCTAAAGCTGTATCACGGAAGAAAGCACGATCCCAAGGCCTTTCTCCTACGCCATCCATGGATAAGGTAGCAGCATCAAAATTAACATAGGTTACTTTTGGGATTCTTGGGACACTTTTGTTTTCCTCCACCATAACTTGATCATTAAGACCTTGTTCAAGTTGTTGAGGGATTTCGCCTCGAAATTGCATTCGCCAATCTAGGGTTTTGGTATTCAAAAAATCTAGATACCCAAGGTGATTCAGTAAGATCCAAACAAAAGGAATAAGAAGCAAAGTCATAAATGTGATTTGCGATTCCTTGCTTAATTTAATCATTTAATATGGGTCTTTGTTTAATGGTTTGATCCTCTCTAAAGAATCTTCAGTCATGGCATATCAGCAAGACTAAAAACAATTATTTGTTTCTTTCTCTTTAATCTTGGACAAATCTTATCCTTGTTTACGCTATATTATTTACTTTTAAAATAGATGAGCGAAATATCCAAAATATCACAACCTCCTGCTCCTGAGGATCAGGAAAGAATAAGAAACGAAGCATCTTGGGTAGAGTTATTACGCCAAGAAATAGGAAAAGTCATTGTAGGGCAAAAATATTTAGTCGATCGTTTAATCGTTGGATTATTGGCTAATGGTCATGTTTTACTGGAGGGAGTTCCCGGCTTGGCAAAAACTCTTGCGGTCAAGACTCTTTCTCAATGTATGAGGGCAGAATTTAAGCGAATCCAATTCACACCTGATCTTTTACCCGCAGATGTATTAGGCACTCTTATCTACAGCCCAAATAAAGGAGAGTTCACTACCAAGAAGGGTCCAATTTTCACGAATCTTTTATTAGCAGATGAAATTAATCGTGCACCCGCGAAAGTTCAAAGTGCTCTTCTTGAAGGAATGCAAGAGAGGCAAGTGACAATTGGAGACGAAACTTACCCGTTACCTCAACCATTTCTTGTCCTTGCCACTGAAAATCCAATTGATCAAGAAGGAACTTACCCACTGCCCGAAGCTCAAATGGATCGCTTTATGCTGAAGTTATTGGTTGACTACCCGGACCGTGAGGAGGAGTTGAAAATCCTTGAATCCAATGCAAATGTTGCTGTTCGCCATCATGTTACTCCAGTGGTCGATGCCGAAACAATTTCGAAAGCTAGAAATCTGGTGAATGACATTTATTTAGATGGGAAACTGAAGGGATATTTGGTTGACGTTGTACTTGCCACCCGTGATCCCGAAAAATACGGAGCCTCTGAACTGTCTGCTTTTATTCGTTTTGGCGCCTCACCTAGAGCTACAATTAGCCTCGCTCTTGCGTCTAAAGCTGTTGCCTTTATGCAAGGAAGAAGTTTTGTTACTCCTCAAGATATAAAAGATGTCGGATTGGATGTACTAAGACATCGTGTCATCATCAGTTACGAAGCAGAAGCTGAAGATGTTTCCAGTGACGATATCATTAAGAAGATTTTTGAAACAGTCCCCGTTCCTTAAATAGTTCTAGAATTTGAGAAGATTTGATTTCATGTTTTATAAATGAGCGAACCCGATCAAGAATTCACGCGAGAAATCCTAAGGAAGGTCAGGCAAATCGAGATTAGATCGAACCGATTGGTTTCTGAAGCTCTGGCAGGCTCCTATCATAGTGCATTCAAAGGACAAGGAATAGACTTTGAAGAGGTTAGAGAATATCAACCTGGTGATGAAGTGCGATCAATCGATTGGAATGTAACTGCAAAAATGGGAACACCTTTTGTCAAGCAATACAGAGAAGAAAGAGAACTTACTATTTTGCTTGCAATTGATGTAAGTGAGAGTGGTGCTTATGGTTCTAAAGAGCTCAGCAAACGAGAGAGACTAGCTGAACTCGGTGCCCTACTTGCATTCGCGGCAAACCGAAATGGCGATAAAATTGGTCTTCTTTTATTTTCTGACCAAACTGAAAAGTACTTACCCCCTGCGAAAGGACAGAGACATGTGCTAAGAATTTTAAGAGAAATACTATTTCATGAGAATAATAGTAAAGGGACAAATTTAAACGCTGGGTTAAGATTTATAAATCACGTTCTCCGCCGCAGAGCAGTTATCTTTTTCCTCTCTGATTTCATTATTCCGCAAAGTAAGGAAGTTGAAGAATCAGCAGAAGATTTGTTCTACAAAGAAATTTCTTACACCAAAAAAAAACACGACCTTGTATGTGCCCAAATATTTGACCCATGCGAAAGAAACATTCCAGACTGTGGACTCGCATTACTTGAAGACCTAGAAAATGGAGAGGAATTATTGGTAAATTTTTCAAATAATTCTTTCAGAGAACAATACACTCAGCTAATCAAAGATTTTCAATTGAAGTTAAACCAAAGAATGCGAAGACGCGGAATTGATACATTTACTTTTTCAACTCAGTCCGACTATGTTAAATCCCTCAAGGATTTCTTTAGGATGCGCCAAAACCGAAGAAGCAGGTAATGGCCATGGCGTCTTCCAAAGGCACAAATGCACCCTATTTGCTTGATCAATCTCGACTGGCTGACACCCCCCTGCCCGTTTTCAAGGACTTTTCAGAGATTTTATCTGAAAATGCTTTTTTACTCTTAGTAATCTTTGCTTTTTTACTTTTATCTTTTGGAATTTGGTTATTCTTAAAGAAAAAAAAGACTAACGATTCGACAGAACAGATTCTGGTTGAAACCGATCCTTATGAGGATGCACTGCTTGCCATTTCTAGTTTACAAGAAAAACAAAAACTTCTCTCTGCAAAGCCATTTGTTTTCAAACTTTCTGAAATCCTAAGAATTTACATACAGCGACTGTTTCGATTGCCGGCTATGGAATTGACTGGAGAAGAATTTATGGTCGAAATAGCTTCGCATTCTTTTTTTAAGGACCGTTATGAGGCACTACTCCGAGATTTCGTGGATCGAGGAGATCGTATTAAATATTCAAGGGAGAATACAGGAAGCCTTGAGATAAATGAACTTCTCGCTTCCGCTCTTCATTTCGTAAAAGACACGCATGCAAAGTTAATTGAGGAAGAAAACCACCAAAAACAGAATTCAACTGGTAAGTAATGAAAGACTTTATTGAATTCAGCAAAGTCGAACTTTCGGAGCCAGCCTGGTTAATGCTTTTGGCTTTGATTCCAGTGTTATTTTGGATTCGTAAAAAGAATAAATCTAAGAATCCTTCATTCCGATTCTCGAGATTGGACAAAATCAAAGAAATTCAGGAATCTGGAAAAAAATCCTTCATTTGGGTGCCTGTAGGAATTCGAATTTTAGCATTAATTTTCTTGGTTATCTCTCTCGCCCGCCCACAATTAATCCAGACTTCTAAAAGCGTTCAATCAAGTGGCGTCGACATTGTGCTAGCAGTGGACTTATCAGCCTCAATGCTTGCCTTGGATATGAGTGACTCTAAACAAGGAGATGTGACTCGATTGGATGTGGTAAAAGAAGTCATCAAAGATTTTATTAAAAAACGAGCATTTGACCGAATCGGGCTGGTTGCATTTTCAGTCGACCCATACCTAGTTAGTGCACTCACTCTCGATAAAGAGCACTTACAACGTAATTTAGCCCGTTTACGAGTTGGACTCACTCATCAAACCGGCACCAACATTGGTTCTGCTCTGGCAGAAGGTATAAACCGACTCAGAACCCTTGATTCCAAGTCAAAAATTCTCATTTTGCTTACCGATGGTAAGGATGAACCTGCTCCTACCCATAGTCCGTTAATCTATGCTGAGGGTGCACTCAAAGATAAGATTAAGATCTACACCATTGCTATCGGAAGTAATAGTAGAACCAGAACTTATTTATTTGATCCATCAACCAGAGATTTATTGAGGTATCCGAATCAAAAACCAGTTGTTCAAGTGGCTGACTATCCTGTTGACAAAGATATTTTAAAAAAAATTTCCCGAAAAACAGATGCATTATTTTTTGAAGCCAAAGACAAGAAGAGTCTAGCCTCAATTTATAATGAAATTGATCAACTTGAAAAAACTGAGGTCCAACTTAACATAAACACTTTTTTTGAGGATTTATATTTTTTTTCCCTCGGTTTTGCCGGCCTTTTACTGGTGTTAGAATTCTTTCTAAACAGAACAATTTTTTTGCGGATACCATGAGTATATTCGTTCATCCTGACTTTTTTCTTTTTGGACTGCTTTTAATTATTCTTCTGTTACTGACTTATAATTTTTCTGAACGCAAAAGACGCCATAGATTGTCGTTATTTACTTCCGAAAAACTTTTGAACAATTTGGTCCCCGCCTGGTCGCCTATTCATCAAAAGATTAAGCTAATTTTATTACTTACAAGTCTTTTTTTTATTATTGCCGCGCTTGCCCGTCCTCAATGGGGAAGTCAGAAAAGAGAAACATCACCAAGCGGCATCGATATTTTGGTAGCTGTGGATGTATCAAAGAGCATGCTTGCTCAAGATGTAAGACCAAACCGACTTGAAAGAGTAAAACTGAGTATAAGTAATCTTCTCGAGAAAGTGAGAGGAGATCGACTTGGATTAATTGCTTTTTCCGGGTCCTCATTTTTACAATGTCCATTAACTTTAGATCACCAAGCATTTCTAAAAACGCTCAATGACCTAGAGATTGGAATAATTAAAAGGCCCGGAACTAACTTGGCTTTACCAATTGACGAGGCTTCAAGGTCATTTTCAAAGGATGATTCAGATCGCTTTCTAATTCTCCTTTCTGATGGTGAAGACTTAGAAGGTGAAGGATTGAAAAGAGCAAAACAAGCGGCCCAAGAGGGGATTAAAATCTATACCATTGGAATTGGTTCCGGAGACGGAACAAAAATACCAACAGATCCACTGGGAAAACCAGCTAAGAACTTTTTGTTGGATCGAGAAGGTAAGGCCATTTACAGCAAAATGGATGATCAATCCCTCAAAGCAATTGCCGATGCAACAAATGGCAAATACTTTCCACTTGGACCCACAGGTGAAGGGCTTGACTTGACCTTGCAGCGTTTACAATCGATCGGGCAGATGAAGAAAAAAATTCAGCTATCTTCGGAATTACCAATTGAGAGATTTCAACCTTTTATCTTGCTCAGTTTACTTTTTCTTTTTTTGGAAACTATTTCAAAATCCGGAAATTCAAAAATTTCTCGCACACTAAAAACTGTAATGCCCTTTTTAATTCTATTATTTGGTGGATGTTTAAAAAAAGATAACATCATGAATGCTGAATTAGAAATTGAGCAAAACGATTTTTCAAATGCAGCAATGTTCTATGAAAAAGAAATTAATGCTACTCAACTCCTGAATAAGCCTTCCAATCCAAAACTCTTTCTCAATGCTGGCCTTTCTTACCTACAAGCTGGAAACCTGAACAGGGCGGAGAAATTTCTTGAAGATGCTTTGGATCTGTCTATAGATAATCCAAATTTACAATCGATTGCCCTCAATGCCCTCGGGAATTGCTTCTACCAAAAAACAAATCTTTGGCTCGACCAGCAAAATGTTTCAAAAGCACGCGAATCGTGGAAGCGGGCTCTTAGACATTACCAAGATGCATTTCAATTGAATGGAAATAAGAAGGCTGCTGATAATCTTGACTCTCTCCAAAAACAAATCGAACAAAGAATTCAAAACTTAGTCAGCATAATTTCGGGGAGAATTTGGAGAGACATCAATGGAGATGGTGAACTTCAACAAAATGAACCTTTTCTTCGTGGTTGTGTTTATTGGGACAAAGATGGAAATGGGGAACATAACCAATCCAGCGAGCCCAAAATTGATACAAACGAAAATGGACTCTTCTCATTTGAATGGATCTCTGCAAGTTATCCAACTTCAATTCAACTTGGTACATTTTTGATTGAACAAAATATGACTCAGAAAGTCAAATTACTCCCTCTTTTTCCACCACCCCCTCCACCTTTGAATCCCGGCCAGACTAAAAATCACTTTGTTGTGATCGATAAACCTGAAAAAAAACACCTGCCGGTTCCGTACCGTGCTGCACCAACTCTTCGAGGAAGTGTGTGGTCAGACCAAAATGGTAACGGAATGCCTGAAGATTCAGAGGGTCCTTATAATTCTGGAAAATTATTCCTAGATCAAAATGGGAATTTTCAACATGATGAGAATGAAACCTCATTTAAATGTGAAAAAGATGGGACATTCTCTCAAATTGTTCCACCGGGACAATACTCACTTTGTCTGGAACTTGAGAATAAGGATGCAAACATAACTTTTCCAATTGAAGAGAAAAAAGCTTACCTTACATGGGTTGATTTTGAAACTCCATCAACTGGATTGGATTTTGGGGTACAAGATAACTCAAACCAAGAAAATGAATCAGAAAGTTCGAACCAAAAAAATGACTCTGAAAGTTCGAATGAATCAAACCCTGAACCCGAAAACGAAGCAAATAACTCAGACACGACTTCCCAAGAGCAAGTCCCCATAGAGGTAAACGCACTTTACGAGAGACTGTTACAGGAAATGGAGTCAAGAAGCGAACCCCTTGAGCAAGACCTTAGGGTTTTAGAATCCGCCAATTCCGGCAGGGATTATTAAAGGTTTAATTATGAATCTTCATTACCGAGTAATTACATCTAGTGCTAAGAGTTTTTTGGCTCTCTGTTTTCTCTTTGTAATTTCTATGAACATTCTTGCTCAACAACAAAGCATCCGTGTTGAAAGCTCTTTCAATCCGAATAGCGTCAGTCTTGGTGCTAGTTCTGTTTACAAGGTGATTGTTCATGGTACTCAGCAAAATCCACAAGGATCCATTCCTTCGATCTCCGGTTTGAATCTTTCCAATAACCCCCAAACTTTTCGCTCGGCAAGTTTCATTAACGGGGTTCCCTCGGTAAGATTGGAGATGAGTTTTCAGGCTCGGGCGTCAAGGGAGGGAAATTTTACAATTCCTGCCTGGAATCTATCCGTCGGCGGTTCCACATATTCAGTTCCTCAATCGTCTCTCCGGGTACTTGCTGAAAATCAGCAGAATATCGTTAAGAAGCAAGCACTTCAAAAGGAGGAAAATGATTTAAGACA
>PBSV01000041.1 GCA_002726435.1 Opitutia bacterium
AGGATGGGATGCGGCCGGTAAAGGAGGAGCTATAAAACGTCTCATTAAAAAGCTGGATCCTCGGGGGTACCAAGTCATTCCTGTTGCAGCCCCAAATGCTGTGGAAAATTTATATCATTATTTGTGGCGCTTTTGGATCAAAATGCCTCATGAGGGTCAGATTAAAATTTTTGATCGATCTTGGTATGGGCGTCTTATGGTGGAGCGTGTTGAGGGATTTTGTTCCGATTTAGAGTGGCAAAGAGCTTTTAGAGAGATCAATCAATTGGAGTCTTATCTTGTAAACAGTGGCGTTCATGTTCTGAAGTTTTGGATACAAATTGATAAGGAGGAACAATTAAGGAGATTTGAGGCTCGTAAGATGGATCCTGAGAAACAGTGGAAAATCACAGATGAGGATTGGAGAAATCGAGACAAGTGGGATGATTATGAGATCGCTGTAAATGATATGTTGAGTCTTTGTAATCAAACACAAGCATCCTGGAACTTAATCGAAGGAAACTGCAAATACTATGCAAGGGTAAAAGTATTGGACGAAATTTTAAAGCATTTTGAAAAACTTTTGAATGTTTGAATCATTTCTCAAGAAAAGCCATTGAACCTTGTTCAAATGTTCCAGTTTATTTCGTCATGATGAGTGCGTAGGACTCTTTTCTAATCAATCTATTTGAATGGGAATCTTTTTTGATTCAGGAGCTGGGTTTTGCTTTGCAGCAAACTTTTGAACCAAACCTTTTGCTGAATTGGCCAAAGTCCCCTTTTTTAACCCTGCCAATGATGGCTTAGTAAGTTTGGAACCGACTGCAGCTGCTTGGTTGGATTCTCGAATAGAATCTAAGATTTCTTTGCGAAGAATGGAAATGCTTCTCGGAGCCTGAATCCCTATCTTAACGGTTTCACCCTCGATTTTGGTGATCCGTATTTCAATATTTTCTCCTATTACAATTGCTTCGTCTGCTTTTCTTGAAAGAATCAGCATGCGGTTGTTCCTTGCTCAGCGGCTTCAGTCAAAGAGAACCTTGCAGAGTATTTATCGTGATTATTGATAATAATCTGCTTACCTCTGCGAGTTCTTCTATTAATAACGAGGGGTCCAACTAAATTTGCAGTGATGTGTTCCCCTTTTTCAGTATTTCCAAGAGTGACAATATTGAGAATGAACGGAATTTCATCTTCGATAATTTCTAGGTATTCAACATCAGCATCCGGAATTTCTATGATGTAATCAGGAATAATGCCATTGGGTTCCAATACAACAAATGCCATACCTTCTGGATGAAGTTCGCGAAGCCACATGAATGGCAATTCCTCTTGATCAAAAACGATTTCCATCTCCGTAAGATCTGGAAAGCCAAAAAGCCCTTGGGGGAGCTTAAAAACACTGTTTGTGTCTTGAACTTCTGCTTGTTTTAATTGTGCGTCGTATTGCATAAATGTTTTAAATGTAATCAAGTAATGAGTTGCCTAAAAGCCCAGAAGAGGTCTGAAGGGCAACTGTATATGCAGTTTGAGCCCGTGTAAGTTTAATCATTGCTTCCGCAAGATCAATATCCACATCGTTCGAGATTTGTTGTTCTTTTTGTAAAAATAATTGGGATTCGAAATCGGAACTTGATTTGACCCTCAACTGTTTTCCACTGAGTTCAGCCAATTGTCCTAAAACGTCGTCTTCATAATTTTGTAAGCTACTTTCAATACTAATCATGCTCTCCGGAACTTTGCTGTTGTCACCATCTAATGCATTTCTCAAATCCATTAAATTTTTAATTGCGGAAACAAAGGTTGAATTGTTATTGGAATCCAAATGTGCGGATATTTTTGAATCATTGCCTATGTAAAATTCCGCAGAATTTGTGTTTCCATCATAACTAACAGCAGCAATTCTATCTTCAGTTGTTATTGTGACACTCGCGCTTGAGTAGTTGCTTCCTGTAGAATCCACTATAATTTCTGCAAGGCTTCCGCTGATTTGGGAGTTAGCAATCGCCCCGGAACCGGCGGTTGAGCTGAATGAAATTGTAGGAGGGGTATCATACCCCTTGCCGGCGGTCGTTACACTCAGAGCACTGATTATACCGCTAGTATTTCCACTAGCAGAAACCGTTGAAATGGAAACAGAGGCTGTTTGAGCATCCGAGAGAACATGCTGCCAATTGACTGAACCATCTGTAGCCTCCCCCGAAGTGTGAGATAAAGTCGTAGAACCGGAGGTGCCCGCTTGAGTGGCGCGGTAGATGTGAGTCCCCACCATTACTCTATCTCCAACACTGTAGGAGGACGATGCCGTCCATGCAGCTGCAGGTGGCGAAACAGAAACAGTGTCAGTGGTTGCATACCCGCTTCCTCCATTAATCAAATGAAACGTAGGCACACCATTGATAACAGCGGTTGCGGATGCACCACTTCCTACTCCAGCGTTGTCGGCTATCGTCACTTTTGGGGGAAGATTGTAATTCGTTCCAGCACTACTAAGACTGATAGCAGTGACGGCACTGCTTACCGTTGAAGCGGAAGCGACAGCACCAGAACCAGATTCAGTAGTTTTTACAAATGGTTTTGTACCGGTTTTAGTTCCCGCAAATAGAAAATTTCCCTGAAAAGATGCGTTGGATCGATTGACTGCCTCCTCTAACAATTGATCTACTTCTTCTACATAAGCTGAGTAAGAATTTTGGTTCACGCCAGAAGCACCAATTCTAGCTATCTCCATAGCCCGAACATTCAATTCCTGCAGTTTTTCTAAATTCAGAATACTTGCATTGATGATGTCCTCTGCGTGTCCGTTGTTTCTCCTGTACTGGATGAGTTCTCTCTTTTCAGACTCTAACTTTGTGACTCGCCCAAATTTAACACCGTCATCTGAAGGTTTTGTTATTTTCTGATTGGTAGCGACTTGCTCCTGTGCTTCAAGCTGGGCTTTTTGAGCATCTTGAATGTTGCGAAGTAGTTTGTCGGTAAGATTTATATTTGTAACTCTCATAGGATAATCATTCTCTTTTCATTTGAGGGTTTCTTGGTAATGATGTCCCTTATACGTTGGCTTCTACAGAAACTCCCTTGGAAGCCACTCGTCCCTTTCGATCATAAGTTGCTATTCTATTCTGGGGATTGGCATTGCGTAACACTTGGTCTGTGACTTCAGACATTTTAACCAGCAATTGTTGATTTTGATTTAATTTTGTCTTAGCAAATTTAATCAAGTCGTTGATTTCCGAAATAATTCCCTCAAACATGGGTTTGCTGTTGGTTGGAAATACATTCAACATTTCACTCAGTGTGCTTGCTTGGTTTTTACCAGCTTCAATAGCAAGTTGGGTCACAAGTCTTTGCCTATTTGTTAAGATTTTTTGGTTCATTTCTATCTGTGATTCAACCGATTTATTCAAGTCCATCAAATCATTGGGTTCACGGGCTAGGATCTTTTTTTGTTGTTCTACCAGCAAACCCACTAAACCCCCATATTCTTGAAGTTCACTTCTCAAGACTTCTAATAAGGTTTCCCATGGATATGATTCCAAATTGCTGTTCATGTTATTTAATTTTACCATTTTCCGTTTTGGTTTGAAGTTGAACTTGAAGTGCATGAGCGAACCCAAATGAACTGGATTGAGTAATATTATCAGCCAGCGCATCCGTAAATAAAGAGCGATACATGGCATGTTTTGCCGTGTTTTCTCCTAGAATTCCTTTAAAAATCGGTTTGAGTCCATCTTCCAAATACTGTTTTACTAAAACCGTTTCAAATTGTCGGGACATTTCAGCAATCTTTTCATCAGCAGTGATTCCTTTGGCATGAATCATTTCTCGCAGAGCGGTAGTGTCCGATGCGATTGCGGTTGTGTTCGTGGATGCGATTCCAATACTCATGATACAGTTTTAGTTGATGATTAAGTCTGCTTGAATTGCTTTAGCGTTCCGTAGTGATTGCAAAATAGAAGCCATTTCACGCGTAGTAACACCTAAAGAATTTAAAGCTGAAGTCAGTCTTTCCAAGGTGGGGTAATCATTGATGACTCGAAATTCACCTTTGCCCTCCGTCACATCTACAGAGGATTCTTTGGTAACTACAGTTCGAGCGCCTCCGCCTTGATCATCCCCTGTAGCTAACGTAGATGCAATTACATCCCCAGATAGAATCAAACTACCTTGATTGTCTTTGATTAAATTTCCAGCTAAGTCATACAAAGGAATACTTGGGGAATCGCTTTGCACAACATTTTTTACAAAAATGGTTTGGCCCGCTTCGTCGAAAATGGGGCTGCTTGTTTTAGTGTTTATTAAAATGGCAGTATTTGAAGCTGCATTAGAAGTTCCAGTAGTGAAAGGGTTGGGTTGATTGACTTGAATGTCAGGATCAATTTTAATAGAGAGTGCACCGTGACTGATTGCAACTTTTGAAATACGAACGGTTTCGGTAGCAACGATTGTACCTGTTCTCTCGTTGATGATTATCTTAGCCTTCGTGTCCGGCATAATTTCTAGATTTCCAATAGCTGCTTGGAAATTGGTAGGTTGATTTTCGAAACCTCTTGGGAGTCGGACTCTCACAGATGCAACATCTATTGCCCTTGCGCTTTCTGGAAAAAGTTTATTAATTTCATCCGCGATTCGAACCGCTGAAGTAGCATCATGATTTGTAAGAAGTAATTCCAGATGGTTGTGTTTGACAACATTAGCAGGAATTTCTCTCTCAACGATTGCCCCATTCGATACAATTCCAACCGTAGGGTGATTTTTCTGAACGGAAGCGTCTCCTTCGCCACCCCCTCCAAGAAGGAAACCACCTACCGCAATAGGACCTTGAGCGACTGCATAAACCTTGCCATCAGCTCCGAGTAAAGCAGCTTGTTGAAGCACTCCCCCTTGTAGGGAGGCCGCATCTCCCATAGAAGAAACGTGAACATCGATTCTGGATCCCTCTTTCGCAAATGCTGGGATGTTTGAAGTGATCATGACCGCGGCAACGTTTTTAGCTTTATCCGCTTTGTCAACATTGATGCCCAGTCGCTTTAAAGAGTTAAGAATTGCCGCTTCTGTATAGTCAATCCTACCATCTCCTTGACCTGCTAATCCGGTAACAATCCCGTATCCACGGAGTTGATTGTCTCGAGCTCCTTTGTAGTTTGTAATATCTTTGATACGAGCACCAAAACAAGGGAATACAAGGTAAGTAACAAAAGCTACACCCAATAAAGATTTTAAAAAAAGTTTAATATTCATTTTTAACTAATTCTAGAAAGGCCAAAGGAAGCGAGACGCACGGGTTAACCAACCGTCTTTTTGATTTTGAGTTAAATTTCCCTCTGGGATAAATTCTATCTGTGCATTCGCGATGTATTGAGAATAAATAGTATTTAAAAGTTGTCTGTCTACACCCCCTGCGGCGGACCTTCCAATGTCATAAGAACGGATGATACCTCTCATAATTCCATACTGAGTCTCCCCAGCAACAGAGGTGACCCTCCTTCCTTCAATGACAAGATTGCCATTGGGGAGAACATCTACGACTAAGACACTTGCTTTAGAATCGGACAATTCAAATCCGTTGCTCAAAGTTCCGTCCGCTGAAACACTCTGTTTGGTGGTAATATCAGTCTCAGGAAGGCTTCCGTTATGGCTTCCAAGTCCGCTTGTAGTCACAGGAAAAAGAAACTTGTTTACTGCATTTTGAATCGTTGTATCTCTTTTAGAAGTATTACTTGCAGTCGCACTGACCGAAACTTTTTCACTATTTATAACGGTTACAATGTCTCCTACTTGAGTTGCCTGAATATCTGAAAACTGAGAGGACTCGGAGTTTTCCACACGCAACCACAAAGAGTCGGCTGATAGATTCGTCCCTAGAAATAGGGTGATCGCAACGACTTGAGTGACTGTTTTAAAAAAATACTTTTGCTGAATTTTCATTAATAACCTGTGCTTGAAAATCTTTTTTTGATTTAATATTTCGTATTGTAATGAGCTCTCCCTTGGAACCATCTTGCATTGCAAGTCCTTTGGTGGAGATTCTGAGAGATCCCTCTCTTGCTAATACATCGACAATCTGACCTTTTCGGATCATGGGTGTGGCTCGGACGTTTTTCCAATAAAGAGGGTAGTCCATGTTGATCGTTTGATAAATTTCAAGCTTTTCGATATCTTCTGTGGCGAGAATCAGTGGATTTTGATGCTTTAAGGCATTGACGGTAACGACGTTTACATCCCCTCTTTGGATGCTCTCACCCCTCTTGATTGGCCTGGCCAGCTGAAACGCTTCTACCCAAAGCTCTGCTTGCACAGGAATTTGCCAATTTCCAACTAATTGCGATCCAGAATTGAGTCTGAAATGAACAACCATTCTGGAAGCAATCTTATTGGGGGTGACATTGATCAATCGAACAGACCATTGATCGTTTTCTATTGGAATAGGTTTCCAGTTTCTATCCGGTCTCAATGTCAAATCACCAGACTTTTGAAAACGACTTAAAATGATAGATTGTAGACGCTCTATAATTTGGTTTTGAAAAACATAACCCTTTTGATTGCGAGTGTCTTTCAGTTTAGATTTACCATAAGAATCGTTTGAATAACTGGATCGATCCTTCATCGGAGCAAGCAAGCTGTCTATGTCACCATGTGCAATCATACAGAATACCAGAAGAAAGCAAGAGTAGATAGTAACTTGTTTTGCACGGATGAACATTCTAGTTCTTATCTTTTCAGACCGCCTACTTGACGTAACATTTCGTCCGAAGTTTGGATGGATTTGGAATTGATCTCATAGGCTCTCTGCGCAGTGATCATATTAACCATTTCTTCCACCACGTTCACATTGGACATCTCCAAAAACCCCTGTTGAATCGCCCCGAATCCATTGGCAGCAGGATTTCCCAATTCAGGGGCTCCGCTGGCGTCTGTTTCCGTTAAAAGATTGCCACCAATACTTTTCAGTCCACTCGGGTTGTTAAAGCGAGCCAATTGGAGTTGTCCTGCTTGCTGTGAACCACCTGGAGTTTCAACGGTCACCACACCAGATGCAGAAATAAAAATATTTGTTGCAGTTGGGTCGATTTGAATAGCTTGAGTCAAGGGGAGTCCGTCGCTGGTTGTCAGTGCCCCGTTCGGTCCTACTTTGAAAGCGCCGTCTCTTGTGTAGGCATTGGTTCCATCTGTTCTTTGTACTTCAAAAAACCCTCTTCCGTCAAGAGCGAGGTCTAAATTATCGCCAGTTTGAGTCATTTTTCCCTGAGTATGAACACGGGCTGTGGATACAACTTTCACCCCGTTTCCAAACTCAATTCCAGTGGGTAAAACGTTGCCTGCTCCAGTCTCGCCACCAGCGGATCTTGGGGTGTGATAAAGTAGGTCTTGAAATTCAGTATTGCTTCTTTTGAAACCGGTTGTATTCACATTTGCGATATTGTTAGAAATCACATTTAAATTCATTTGCTGGGCTTCCATCCCTGTCGCACCGGAGAATAATGATAAGTTCATAGTTTTTCTTTCCTTAGTTGATTTTTAAAGTGGTATTAATTACCGAGTGGATCCGAGTGTATTGATCGCTTTATTCATTAAAGAATCCATGGCTTGAATTACTTTCGTATTTACTTCGTAGGCCCGACTGACTTGTATCATATTGACCATCTCTTTAATAGGCTTAACATTACTGTTCTCTACAAACCCCTGAAGGACTTGGATTGTTCCCTCTTCCACAGGATTGGGTCTAGCTTCTTCATCTTTAGCGACAAATCCACCATCGACCTTTGTTAAATTTTCAGCAGGGTTTTCAAAAAAGACTACTTTAAGCTCTCCTAGGGGAGTTGTTCCTTGCAAAACTGCTCCGTTTCTATCAATGGATATTTCTCCTTCGCCTGGGATTGTTTGGACAGAACCATTCGTGCTTTGCACAGGATGCCCAGCATTGTTTACAAGAATCCCCTCGTTGTTTATGATAAACTTGCCATTGCGAGTATAGATGGCATCTCCCTCCATTGTATTCAGCACAAAGAATCCATTCCCCCTTAGGGCAACGTCACTTGGACTGTTGGTTTGGATAACCTCACCTTGACTAAAATTCAATTGACCTTTAAGGGTAGCGAAAGAGGCTGGCATCTCATTGCTCAAAGCACTTCCAGTTACTTTAGGGTAAACGCCTGCTTCTACTGCTTCGTAACTGACTTCTGTTTTTTTAAAGCCGGGAACATTACTCGCAGAAATGTTGCTTGAGATAATGTCTTGGTAATTTTGTAGGCTCTCGAGAGCGCTTGCACTTTGATAAATTCCTATATCCACAATTGGTATGATAGCAATTAAAATGCCAATTTTGTTTTCTTTCTTTCTATCTTTTGCCAATTCCAATAGAAGTTAAGTTATGAAGGTTCGAATTTTACAGATTGATTACAGCGACAATCGTTCCCCTGAAGAAAGACTTCTCTATGTCGTACATCAGATTAAAAAATTCTCGAAAGGAGATTTTGTAATTTTACCAGAAATGTGGCCTCTTGGATTCCAAAGTTGTGAGATCTCCAGTAAGTCAATAGTTTGGAGTGACTATGTGCTAGAGGAATTAAGAAAGGTCGCAAGAGCCCATTCTATTTTGTTGCACTGTGGAAGTTTCATTGAGAGTGAAGGAAAGGATCTTTTCAATACAAGTTATCTGATAGGAAATTCTGGTGAAATTGTTTCGAAGTATCGGAAAGTGCATTTATTCAGTTTCCAGTCTCTGGAATCTGAAAGTTTTACTCCGGGTCAAGAGATTTGTGTGATTGATTATGCAGGATTTCGAATTGGATTGGCCATCTGTTATGATTTACGTTTCCCTGAATTTTTTCGAGCTTTAGTAGAACAAGGAGCGGAATTGATTGTTGTCACTGCTGCTTGGCCAAAATCTCGATTGGATGCATGGAAATTATTTTGTAAGGCGAGAGCCTTAGAAAATCAATGTTATCTAATTGGATGCAATGCTTGCGGTGAAGATCAGGGTCTAGAAATGGGTGGGCATAGCTTGTTTATTTCTCCTCAAGGCAAAGAGTTAACGGTCGCCTCTTTTGGTGAAACGATCTTAGATGCTGAGATTGACAAAGGATATTTGTTGAAGGTAAGAAATTTATTTCCCTTTTTAAAAGATCGCAGAAATCCAAGTCTTTTTTTTAAATAGAACAAAGCGGTTTCCTATAAATTGGACATCTAAATGAGTTACAAGGTGTCTCTTTTGATATTACAGTAGCTTCGGAATTCCTAGGAGCTTCTCAAAACATTTCGCTTGAATTGATTGTGTGTAATCTCAAATTTTTATCCCCACCATTATAATGAATGAGTGAACTTTTATC
>PBSV01000042.1 GCA_002726435.1 Opitutia bacterium
ATAGATATCACAGGATTTAATTGATTTCCAAGTACTCTCTTTCAAACAAATTTCTTCAAATAATAGAAGTAGTATTTCATTATCTATTTCTTTAACCAAACAAGTATTATGGTACTTATTTAAAAATTTTATACGCATTAAAAATTGTCTAACTTGTTCATTCCAATTTTTAAAATTTAGTTCTCCTTCTAGAAGTGCAGATGCATAAGCTTTTGCTTTTTCTGTTTTGGATAAATCGAAGCTTTCAGTGAGATTAAGTCTGTGTTGCCCAAGTTTATGATACGATTGAGAGGACACCCTTCTTGTTTCCATATCGAGAAACAAAGTTTTCTCGAATTTTAATTTCTCTTTCAGAACTTCGACTATCCACTGTTCTTTTATTTCTGAGACTAAATTCATTTCCAAAATGATACGGTTATTTTTATTTTTTTCTGTTACATCCAAACATAATACCCATTTACTTTTTGGGTTGGAGCCTAATTGTGAACTTACAATGTTTGTCCCATTATAATCGTTGTAAAGTTTTCTAGCCTCACTTTTTAGCTGGCAAATTCGAAAAGGAAATATTTCAATTAATATCTTAACGAGTGCTTCGTAGGAAGGAAACACAAAGTTGAATTCCTGTCCCATTAATGAACATAATCGAATTGCAATTGATTCAGCTTCCAACATTCGATTAACATGAATTCCAGATCGATTACATCTTTCAAAGTCGAATTCATTTTCCTTTGCAAAATTGTAGGCCTCTAATAACCCCCATAAATCAGAGGAAATTTTTTCCTTCATTCTTGTTTGTGATCGTAAACAAAATTCATGAAGGTTCTCATTTTGAACCGTCTTTCTACTTTCGGAAATCGCCAGAATTAATGCAAGTGCTGATAAACAATCCTTTTTTTGGCCCTTGCTCAATGAGATGCTCAATCTTGGATGCATAGGAATGCGGGCAATTTTATAACCTTCACTTTGAATCTGACCTACCTCATTAACTAGACCTAAGGATTGTAATGTTTTTTCAGCATTACGAATTGATGATAGTTTAGGCTCTTCAAACCATTCTAAATCCTCAATTGATAGACCAGCACCTTTTAAATTCAATTGAATTTCTGATAGATCAATTCTAAAGATTTCTGCGGAATCGTAGTCATCCATCATTTCCTGTTCCTGCTTACTCCACATTCTGATACAAAATCCCGGGGAGTTTCTTCCTGACCTTCCGGCTCGTTGATCAGCGGAGCTTTTGCTAATTTGAGTGCTTAATAAGGTATTCACACCACGAGTTTGATCAAAGCATGATTTCTTTGCCTTACCCGAGTCGATTACGCTCTTTATTCCATCAATAGTTATTGAAGTTTCGGCTAAATTCGTGCTGACTATTATTCTTCTTTTCTGAGATTTACCGATCACTCTTTCTTGTTCTTTAATAGACATTTCACCAAATAATGGGAACACAAGAATACCATTTGACCAAGACAACTTATGTATTTCCCTCACCAATCTATGAATCGATGCAGAACCGTC
Organism: Opitutia bacterium; assembly: GCA_002726435.1. Taxonomy (GTDB): domain Bacteria; phylum Verrucomicrobiota; class Verrucomicrobiia; order Opitutales; family Seribacteraceae; genus Seribacter. The sequence goes on from PBSV01000042.1 coordinate 1,519, forward strand.
CATGAAAACAAGGACATCACCGTCTCTTTGATCTAGTAAGCGCTTGAGAACTTCAAGTATTTCCTGAAGCAAATTTTTATTCGCTTTTCGGTATGCAATTTCAACCGGATAACTTCTAGATCCAAATTCAATTGAATTGCACGAAGGAAGGTAGTCTTTTATTTTTTCTGTATCTAATGTTGCGGATGTAACAACTATTTTTAACGAAGGTCTATCAGTTATTATAAGCCTCCGAACAATTGCCAAGGAAGCATCCATTTGAATACTTCTTTCATGAAATTCATCGAAAATTACGCAACCAACCCGCGAAAGAGTTGGATCCGAAAGGAGTATTCTTAGTAGAATTCCATCGGTTATGTAAATTACTTTGGAAAGTTCAGAGGTTTTATTCTCAAACCTTACCTGGTAACCAATTTCCTCACCCAGTTTTGTCCCTCTAATTGTAGAAACGGTTCTGGCCAAGAAACGGGCAGCGATGCGTCTAGGTTGTACGACAAGGATTTGGCCAGAAACTAGGTTTTTTTGTGAGATCATCAGTGGAAGTCCGATTGATTTCCCTGATCCCGTGGGAGATTTTACCGCTACACAATTATAATCCTTCCAAATATTCTGAAATTGATCGAATTGATTGACGACTGGGAGATTATTGATTTTAATCACACATTCATTATGGAAACCTTAGTCGATCCATTCAATGTTGGAAATTTTAAGTGCTACGATTTATGATTACTCAAGGTTAATCTTTCTTGCCTCTGTCTTCGGTAACTTAGGGAGCACAATTTCTAAAATTCCATGATTCAAACTTGCTTTAATTTTTGTTGTGTCACTTTGGGCGGGACAAAGAATTTTTCTCGAGACTGAGTTTGGGGAGTAATTTTGAGATTCCGAGGTAATATCCTTGCCCACAAGAACTGTAATTTCTAAGCCGTCTAATGAGAGTAGTACCTCATCCTTTTTAATTCCTGGGATTATCCATTGATAAATCCATTGGCTTTCTTGCTCTTCAACCTTTATTTCCTCCGAGAAGTAATTTGCTTTTCTGAATAAGGAGTCATTGACCAAAGGTGTTTGACCATGTGACTGGTAAATCGAAGATAGAAACAGTTCAGGTAATAATGAAACGGGATTCTTGTGTTGTTGATTATATATTCTCATACTTTTTTTGGTTTTAATTTAATAATGCACATCTTCACGCAACTATCATTCCAACTTTTTAGCATTGATAATCAACGTTTTACATAATCATGTGCATTGCAAGTGGGTCTAATTGACGCACGGAATTATTTAAGTTGGTTTAAAAGTGCCATATTGCCTCTTTGGGCTAGAATAAAGACTTGTACTCTTCAAGCATTCTTCGAGCAATGGAGTCCCCTTTTTGGGCTGCTACGGAAAGCCACTCTTTGGCAGAGCCAACATCCTTATCAGTTCCCTTGCCAGTTAATTTCATGAGTCCGACAAATCGGGCGGCCTCTGAATTTCCACCTTGAGCAAGTGGCATAAAAAGACCGAAGGCTCGTTTGTAATTCTTCACCACTCCTACTCCAGTGAAATATTTTCTCGCTGATTCTAAGAGTTTAACATCGGAGATCGTAGTGCCTGACATAGGGAGTGCGGAAGCGGAAACAGTATTTGAAACTAACTCCCCGCCATCTCGTTTCTTAAGGTAAGTAATGGCCGGTTGATGACCCTGACTTGCCGCAGCCTTAAGAAAACCAACTCCTTCAGCAGTATTTTTTTGAATCCCATCTTTTCCTTCCAGTAGCATGACTCCCAAAGTATACTGTGCTTCGGAAAAGTTTTGTCTTACTGCTACACGCAACCATTGTGAAGCTTTCTTTGTATCTTGCTTCACTCCATCACCATTGTAATAAGCCATGGCAAGATTGAATCGGGCAGTGAGTGATTTTTGAGTCACCGCTTTTGAGAGTAAAGATATACCTTCTTTGTGGTCTTGCTCAAGTAAGCCTGGCAGACCCTTTAAGTATAAGGCACCTATTGTTGCTTGTGCCTGCGGATAACCAAGTTGTGCTGATTTTTTAAAAAAGTCTAGGGCCCGCCTTACATTGGTTGGAATAACTTGAAAATCGATTTCACCCATGCAGTACATTGCAACAGGATCTCCGTCTGAAGCCCTTCGCTGTAATAAAAGTGCTGCATCTTGATAGTACTGGGTCGCTTCTTCAAAACGACCCTTCAGCATAGCAAGATTTGCCAGGTTGTAGGCTCCAAAAGGGTGGCCATTCTTCGAGGATGCGAGAGACCATTCTTTTGAGAGACCAATGTTCACTGCACATCCGGCTTCGCCGGATCGTAAAAAAATTCCTAAAATACCTTGGAAATAAGGAGAGCCGAGCCTTGCTTTGTCAACAATCTGCTCGTAAGTGGTTGAAGAAGTCCATTTTTCACCTTTAACTAAGACGCTATTGTTTCCATGAAGACCAAAAACTGAAAGAATAGTAATTGAGAATATAATGAACTTGCCCAGATAAGAAGAGTAGGGAATCATATCTATCCAATACCTTTACTTGGATAACCTTCCAAGCTTGAAAAATAGGTTGAAACTGAAGATTTTTTTTATGTGCTCATTTTTTAGACTTTCATCGATTAGTTGTCTTCTTTTGTTTGCATTATTGATTTCTCCTTTCAGCTTTTCCAGGGACTACACCTTGGCAGACCATCAGTTAGCCAAGATTATAGATCGACAACTCAGTTTTTTTAGTCTCGCCAATAAGGTAACAGAAAAAGAGTTAACCCGAAAAGCGCAGGATATAGTAGCTTCCTATGAAGCATACATCTCAGAAAATCCAAAAGATGCACATGCTTTAATTTTGTTTGGTAAGTTCCTTCATAAAGTCGGTCAAAGCAAACACGCAGTTGATTGCTTTTTGGAAGCTGATTCAATCAATCCTAAACACGCGGTCGTCAAACAACAGTTAGCCAATCATTTAATCGAACAAGGACGCCCGGTGGATGCTTTTCCTTTCCTATTGATGACCTTACAATATGATCCAAATGTTTCTGCCTATCACTACCAAATGGGTAATTTTCTTTTTATGTTCAAACCGGATCTTGTTGATGCTGGAATTCTTACGGAGGAATCACTAAATTCCTTCATGTTTAAATCCTTCAAGGAAGCCTTCCTTTTGTCACCAAATAATTTTGACTATGGTTTGCGGCATGCCCAAAGTTTTTTTGATTCTCCCAATGAAAGTAGTCAAGATGCACTAAACGCTTGGAATAATCTTTGGGATAAATTTCCAGATCGTTCAAAAGCTGAAAAAGATTACATAAAACTTTGCAAAGCAAGCGTTCTTTTGGAATTGAACCGTAAAAGCGTTGCCAAGAAATTAATTGATTCCGTCTCCACTTCTTCCCTTGAGAAAACAAAGGTTTCTCTTCTTCAACAAGTGAAGAAAAAAAATCCTGAGAAAATAAATAATTCGTTGATTAAACAATTGAAAAAAGATTCCTCCAAAACCGGAATGTTTTTTAGGTTCCCAGATGATTCCCACTTAAAAAGAATGCGGGAATTAACATCCCGTCTCCACGAAGAAAAACTGCTCTCAACTCTCAATACTGATGTGATCAGTGCTTCAGTTGATTCCAAAGGCAAAATCACGCTGAAATTTAGCCGTACAAGTGATTCTCCTTTTATCAAAAATCAAAATTAGTATTTAAAACTAATACCTTGAGGCTATTCGGGCTACTTGAGTACATTCATATTTTTAATTATGGAAATTATAACTATTGAAAAAGTTACCCTTTTTGTCGTTTTAATTGCAAGTTTGAGCGTTCACGAATGGGCACATGCGTTGAGCGCTGACCTACTCGGTGATCCTCTCCCTCGCTCGGAAGGAAGAGTCACACTAGACCCAAGAGCACACATTGACCTCTGGGGAACCATACTAATTCCAATTATTATGATTTTTTTCAATCCTGGAATAGCGATAATAGGGTGGGGGAAACCAGTTAACATATCACTGCCAAATCCTAAAAGTAAGGTGAGAGACGACATTCTGATAACCTTGGCAGGTCCGTTTTCAAATGTTGCAATTGCATTTACGGTCACCGTTATTTTTGGACTTTGGGACAGAATTGTCGGTGTCTCAGACTCCTCCTTTGATCTTCTTTTTTTAATTGTCCAACTAAATTGTCTACTTTTCTTTTTTAATCTTATTCCTATCCCACCCCTAGATGGTTCACATATTTTAAAAAGACTGATAAAAATGAAGGAAGAAACCTATCGTAATTTATCAAAATACAGTATTATTATCCTCCTTGTTCTTGTGAATATTGAGTCATTCTCTTTAATTCTCTTTGAATTTCTAAATTATTCGAACTCTTTCTTTTATTACATTTTTGCAAAAATAGCGGGAACTTAAATAAATTTATCATGCGCAAAATCGGAACATTACCAGTTGAAAAAGACGCCCTGCGCTTTTGGAGTTACTTACAAGAACAAGAGATACTATCTTCCCTAGAAGAAGAGGATGAAGACTCGGGCTGGTCTATTTGGATAGCGGACGAAGATAAATTAGAGAGTGCCAAGAAAAAGTTTAATGACTTTTTAGCGGACTCAGAAAATGAAAAGTTTAACTCCACTTCTCCACTTAAAAAAAGTGACCTGAAAAAAGACCAATCTGGAGGGCCAAAAACAAAAGGATATAAAGAATACAACTTAGGAAAACAATGGCGAAAAGCGGAGAATAGTCTGGGAATTGTTACATTGGGACTGATAGTCTTGAGCGTTGCTGCATTTGTCATAACAGGTTTTGGCAAAAATAGGGAAATAATTTCGCTTTTGCAGATCAGTTCAGCAGGACTTTTCACCAAGCCTTGGGGTTTAATCACTCCCATTTTCATCCATTATGGAGTTTTTCACATATTGTTCAACATGTACTGGTTGTACGACCTTGGGAACCAAATCGAAAAAAAGAAAGGTTTTAAATTCTTTATTACTTTTGTGCTCTTACTTGCATTATTTTCAAATCTAATGCAATTCATTATCACTAGTTCAACCGGGTTCGGTGGTATGTCGGGAGTTGTGTATGGCTTATTTGGATACATTTGGATCAAATCTAAACTTGATCCCGCTGAAAACTTTCACCTGGACGATTCAGCAATCATCATGTTATTCGGGTGCTTAATACTCGGTTACACTGGATTTTTCGAGAAATTCTTTGCTATTGGAATTGCAAATACTGTCCACGCAGCCGGTTTAGTTCTAGGATTGGCTTGGGGCTATGGTTCAGCGTTGAGATGGAATCGAGGGAAAAAATAAGGGGTTTCTTCTACTATACTTTAATTAACTCATAAATTGCCAGACCGGCCCGAAGATTAGGCCAAATACTGCATTTTTTCACCCAATCACCCCGGTGAAAAACTTTTCTTCCCATTTTGAAAATTTGGTCTTTTTGCATCGATTTAACACAAAATTGCTCGAAATCTTTGATTGCAAAATGATTTCTTAAACTACTTGCTTCCCAGCGGTCGGGATAAACTTCATTTTGTACCCTTGCTCCTCGGCTCAAAAATTGAAGCCGGTTTTTCCAATAACCATGATTTACAAAACTAACCGCAACTCTTCTACCCACTCTCAACGCATCAAGAAGAACTTGTCCAGGTTCCTCAAGCTCCTCGACCATTCGTGAAAATATGACCCAGTCAAAAGAATCATCTTTGAGATCTTTCAATGCTTTGCGTATGTCTTCTTGGTAGACGGCAACTTCTCTGGAAATGCATGAGGTTGATTTTTCTCCACTGAAATCTACTCCTAAACCCTTGATGTTTTTTGAATTCCTAAGGTGCTCTAATAATATTCCCCGCCCGCAGCCAAGGTCCAAAACTCGTTCATTCGGTTTTACCCATTCATCAATCACTTTAAAATCCGCCTCTTTCTTAACTTCGTATTTGTTGCTAAGAGTTCTAAATCCAGCCTTGTTTTGCATTAAGCGTTCGCCTTCATCCATTCCTTGGAGAAAAACCCGGACCGCTCTTAGAAAATTAGGAGAATCGATTAAAAAAGAATCATGTCCAAGTTTATGGTCAATCTCAAGGTACGAGGCTTCTTTTCCCAAACGGTGAAGGGATTTAACAATCAATTTATTTTGCTCAGGTGTGTATAACCAGTCACTTGAAAAAGAGATCACTAGAACTTTTGATTCGACCTCTTTTAAACTTTCATGAAGACCATTTTCTCCAACCAAGTCGAAACGATCAAGCCCTTTTGTAAGCTTTAGGTAGGTATTTGCGTCAAATCTTTTGATGAATTTTTGGCCTTGATGATCGAGGTAGCTTTCTACGCTAAATTCAAAGCCCTCTGCAACCTGAGCCCTAGTTTCCCGACCAAACTTTTCCTCCATTCCTTCATCGGAAAGGTAGGTAATATGGGCCATCATGCGAGCAACCGCCAAGCCTACTCCTGGGCCTTTATCAATCGTGTAAGATCCATTCTTCCAGTTCGGATCTCCTTGGATTGCTCGTCTGCCAACTTCATTAAATGCAATGGTTTGAGCACTATGTCTAGCTGTAGCAGCAATGATCAAAGACTTTCGAACAAACCTTGGGTAATCTACAATCCACTGAAGTGCTTGCATCCCCCCCATGCTTCCACCCACAACTGCAAAAATTTCCTTAACTTGAAGATGCTCAAGTAGTTTTTTTTGGGCCTTCACCATGTCCTTAATCGTATAATCTGGAAAATCCATTCCGTAGGAATCTCCGGGTTGAGAAGGTTTAGGACTGGATGGACCTGTGGAACCCTGGCAGCCCCCAAGGCAATTTGAACAGATTACATAGAACTTACTGGTATCAATCGGTTTGCCCGGTCCAATAATATGATTCCACCAACCCGGTTTCTTGTCTTCAGGGCTGTAAATTCCAGCGGCATGATGATCTCCGGTTAATGCGTGACAAATTAGAACTACATTATCTTTGGAATCATTCAAACGACCATAACTTTCATAAGCCAAATGAAAGTTTTCCAATGCTCCTCCACTTACTGTGAATTGTTCTTTGTGTTCGAATATCCTTGGAACAACCAGCCCCACTTGGTCGGGATCATTAAGTAAGTCGATAGATTTTTTTTTTGCTGTCATATTCGTTGAACTGCCGGGCAGATCTTGAAACGAATTTTATCAATCAATAGAGTTTAGCAAAGTTTCATTAATGTCATAATTTCCATGCACTGCTTTTACATCTTCCAGATCCTCTAAATTTTCAACCAACTTAAGGACTTTTTTTGCCGAGTCTATATCAGTAATTGATACAAGGTTGTTGGGAAGATAAGCAATTTCAGAGGAATCAGGGGAGATTCCTGCCTGTCCTAAAGCGTCTGCGAGAAGATCATACTGACTGGTTCCGCAAATAATTTCGTAGTGATCTTGTTCAGCAATAAAATCATCAGCATCATTCTCAAGTGCTAGCTCGGTCAGAGAATCCTCATCTATTTTCTCCCGAGCAATGAGAAACTGGCCCATGCGTTTGAAATTAAATGCCAGTGCGCCTGCACCAGCCAGATTGCCTCCTCCCTTCGAAAAAGTGCTTCTCACTTCCGAAGCAGATCGATTTTTATTATCTGTCGTAACTTCTACGATCAGGCCAACTCCGCCCACCGCATACCCTTCATAGAGTAACTCCTCAATCATTACTCCACCCAGTTCACCAGTTCCTTTCTTGATTGCACGATCGATATTATCGGAAGGCATGTTCGATTGCTTGGCCTTTGCAATAAGAGTTCGAAGACGGGGATTAAATTCTGAGTCCTTACCACCGTCTCTTGCCGCAAGTGTGATTTCCTTGCTTATGACGCTGAAGATTTTTCCCCTCTTGGCATCAACGACTGCCTTGTGCCTTTTAGTGGTTGCCCATTTACTATGTCCCGACATCTGTTAATTAAGAGAAAAATGGATCAAATCCTTTGTCAAGATTGCTTCTCTCCAAGTTCACGCAAAAAATTGTAGGCTTGTTGAAGCCGATCTTTTTTATCCATGGCAATCCTTCGTTTAGCAGCAGACATTTGTGATAATTTTTCCTCGCTGTAGTTGAGCAAACGTTCGGAATATTTCTTCTCCAATAATTTTAAGTCAATTTTTCCTTTTGCCCTAAGTCCCATTAAATTTTTATACTTTCGCTCTTCTTCGGAAATTTCATGTTTTAAATCATCCGATTCTTCGTTTTCTAAAGAACCGCTATTTAGTTTTTGATTTCCAGTTCCGGCGATTGCTTGCTCAGGGGTTTTAGTTTTGGTCACCAAAGTCTGTAAAATCGTCATTAGATTCTGAATTGTCCAGTAAAGAACCAAGGCAGAGGAGAAAAAATAAAGGAATACCAAAAACATAAATGGCATAAAGCGCATCATTTTAACATTGAGCCTTTGAGCTTCTGACATTTCGGGACCCATTTGCATGGGGTTTAATTTCATCTGAAACCACTGAGTAACAACCATAAGAATTGGCAATAAATTCAAAGAAAAACCCTGTACTACACTTATACTGTCTTGTTCAGATAAGTCTTCCGCCCAAAGGAATCCTTGTCCGTAAAGCTCGGCAGCAGAACGCAACATCCAAAACATACCTAGAAATATTGGGATTTGAATAAGAATGGGCCAACATCCAGCAAAAGGATTTACTTTATGTTCCTTGTAAAACTTCATCATCTCCTGATTAAGTTTCTGAGAATTGCCTTTATGTTTTTCTCTTAACTTAGACATTGGTTCTTGCAGGGACTGCATTTTCTTTTGTGAACGAGTTGCTTGAGCAGTCAGTGGCCAAAGAACTAATTTCACAAGAATTGTAAGGACTATTATGGCTAGCCCATAACTACCTAACAGACCAAATAGTTTATTGAGTATCCAATTGAATGGCTCTGAAATCCACCAAAAGATTCCAAATTGCATTACTTTCTTTTGCTCTCCTCCAAGAGCCGAAAGTCCCATGTAATCTTTTGGTCCTCCGTATACCTCAAAACTAAATTCTTTCGTTTCAAGGGGCTGAAAAATCCCTACTGGAAATGAGATCGACCCCTCCACACCCAACACTTCCTCACCAGTGTCGGAATTTTGAATTTGAACTGAATTTCCGCTTACCTGAACATTTCTCAGCTCTGCTTCTGGTCGAATCAAATTGACAAAAAATTGATTGTTTACGCATGCCCATTTTGCCTGTCCAAGCGTCCTTTTTTCCATCTTCCCTGAAGGGCCCATTTCATTGACTTGAATAAATTCTTCTTTTTGACCATCGATTCTTCCACTACATTCTGCACAGGAACAACCTTCTGCCAAAGGAACACCGGAATTGTAATAGCCAACATTTAAATAAGTTGAAGAATTGTCGAAGGGGTTGTACTTCCTTGGAATTTGAAAAGCAGAACCAAGAAATATTTCTGCCCTTCCAATCGCAACTGGATTATCCTTATTTAAATTAGTGATTTTCGTTGCGTGCTTAAATGAATAGCTTGCGTTATCATCCCTCCAGTAATGTCGATCCACTTGCAGTTTATCTTTTAATTCCCATCGATAAATGATCCGGTTGGGAAAATTAACATCCTCGATCTTTTTAAAATTCTTGGAAAAATTCATCGCTTGGTCCAGTGGATTGCCGTTTGTATCCTCAAAAGATAGACCAAGCAAGGGGCTGGATGAATGCATCATTAAGTAGTCCTGGCTCAACCGATCGTGCTTCTTCAAAGAAATTTGTCGTACGCCTCCAGAAATATTGGTGAGTAAAAGAGAGGAATATTGATTCTCCAGGCAGGAAAATGTTTCCTCAGTCACGGGATTAACCGAAGTGCTTTCTAAAAATAAATCCGATTGATTGGACTCCAGTGAAGAATTTAAATTGTATGAGGAATCTTCATTGACGATTGTAGACTCATTTCTTTCTGCGAAATTGTTTCTTTCCTCATAGCTCTCGCTTTGCCTGCTCCCCTGCTCCCACATTAAGTAAAAAGCTAGTAAAAGCATTAAAGAACCAAATAAATAGTTTTTCATTTTTTAAGAAGATATTTTTTCAAGTCCATAAATGAACTTTTGCTCTAAAGATAAGAATGATAAATTAAAAATTGGCGATCGGGGAAGGACAATTATCTGTAAGCTCGGATTTATAATTTCTAGATTCCTGCGAAAAACTTCACGAATCACTCGCTTAGCCCGATTTCGATCAACTGCTTCTCCTAGTCTTCGTGTAGCAATGATTCCAAGAATGGGGCTATTTTGGGGAGGGACCAACAATCCCTGTATCCAAAAAGCATCTGTTTTGTACTTGGTGCCATTTCTTTTAACTTCCTCAAACTGGTAGGGTTTTCGCAACCTAGAAGATCGCGAAAAACGCTGCCGTAGAAAATTCAAGGGTACGATGAGTCAGCGAAAGCGACGAGCCACGGAAGCGGTGAGGCGAGCACGACCCTTTCGGCGGCGATTCTTGAGAACTTTTCGACCCGCACTAGTGGAATTGCGACTACGAAAGCCAAATTTTCGCGCTCTGCGGATTTTTGAAGGGTTGTAGGTTGGTTTCATTAGAAACCCGAGGATAGTAATAATACCTTGGATAAAGTCAAACATTCACGAATTGGTTTTATGTAATGCTTTGATCTTGCGAAATGCTTGTAAATGAGTACTTTTATTTACTCTGTTGTCCCGTTCGTCTAGTCAGGTCAGGACACCGGGTTTTCATCCCGGCAACAGGGGTTCGAATCCCCTACGGGACGCCAGTTCTTTTTAAAGTGCTTGTAAACATTCAAGGTCGCCCTAAATCGAACTCAATGTCCGAACCTTCATCACAAATCATTGTTAGGGGAGCCAAGCAAAACAACCTTAAAGGTGTCGATCTGGAAATTAGTCCAGGAAAACTTACTGTTTTTACCGGACTAAGCGGTTCAGGAAAAACCACACTCCTCTTTGATGTAATTCATGCTGAAGGACAAAGGAAGTATGTTGAGACTTTTAGCCCTTATGTAAGACAATTCCTTGAAACCTTACCAAGACCAAAAGTCGATTCCATTCTTAATGTGCGGCCTTCAATTTCGGTCGAACAAAAGAACACAGTCAGGAATTCTCGTTCTACGGTTGGTACAATGACTGAAATTTGCGATTATTTCAAAGTTTGGTTCCCGCAGGTTGCTAAATTAAGGGATCCAGATTCGGGAGAAATCCTTTCCGCTGAAACTCCTGAAACACTTGCAAAATGCTTAATTTCTAGAAATCTTGATGAAAATATTTTCATAGGGTTTTCTACTCAAAAACCTAACTCGCTGTCAGTAGATGATTTTCTATCTTTTCTGGTACAGGCCGGCCACACCAGGGTATACACAAAAGGAAAATTTATCAGAATCGAAAATTTAACCGGAACTGATTGGAATGAGAGTGGACTTTTTATCATCATTGACCGAATTAAACCGGTGAATTCCAACCGAAATAGAATTACGGAATCTATCGCCCAATCCTTAAAGCATGGAAATGGAATTGGAGAAGTCAGAAATTCAAAAGGTGAAATTTTAAGTTCTCTACACGAAGGTTTGCGTTCGTCATCTTCTGGAAAAAGATTCGAGCAGCCTTCCTCTTCAATGTTTTCTTTCAATTCTCCAGCTGGTGCATGTCCCACCTGCAAGGGGTTTGGCAGAGTCATTGAGATTGATCCAGATTTGGTGATTCCCGACAAGAAATTGTCGATTCAGAATGGTGCGATCAAGGCCTTTTTAGGGAAGGTGTACGGTCATTGTCAGGATGACCTAATAAGGTGTGCCAGAGATCTTAATTTAGATGTTAAAAGTTCTTGGGAAGAATTACCACAAAGTGATAAAACTTTTATTTGGGATGGCGATCCACTTTACCAGGATGGAAACAAAAAATGGTACGGCATAAAATCATTTTTCGAGTGGGTGGCCAAGAAAACCTACAAAATGCATGTGCGCGTTTATCTTTCAAAATATCGAGGATATTTCATCTGTCCGGATTGCTCGGGGAAACGCCTGAAAAATGAATCTCTTTATTGGCGCTGGAAACAGCAGACCTTACCCGAATTGTACAGTTTATCGGCCGAAGAACTTTTCGACC
>PBSV01000043.1 GCA_002726435.1 Opitutia bacterium
GAATTTGAATCAATACTTAAAAAACTATCGAAAGACGATATCGTGCTCGATCTCGGAGCGAACATTGGCGAAATTACCGCTCAGCTGGCTAGCACTGGAGCCAAAGTACATGCCTACGAGCCCGACCCCCTCACATTTTCTTTACTAGATGAAAGATTTAGAGAATTTAACAACGTTGTTACTCATAATAAAGCTGTTGGTGCCAAAACAGGGTCTGCACGTTTAAGGCGCATGAAAGGAGTTGCTGATCCCAGTAAGTGGCGCGCGGCATCAGAGGGAGCCTCGATCAGGTATACAGATCAGCGCATGAATTTAGGCGACTCTGTCGATGTAGAAATACTATCATTTATGGATATAGTAAATTCGCATGAAAAACGGATCAAATTAATAAAAATGGATATTGAGGGTGCTGAGTGGGATATTCTAGATACAATATTCTCAATGCCGGAGCCTTTTAACTTTGAGTACTTGTTTGTTGAAACGCATGAGATGCTTGAACTCGACAAAATACCCTTAGTTGATGAATATAGATTACGAAGCTCAGGATTCAGTCACTCTTATGTAGATTTATATTGGCCTTAATTGCCTGCAATTGATGATAGGATCTGATACTAACTCAAATGACTTGATCGTATTCGGCAATTTGACCAATCCTATACGAATCTATTATCAGAGCTCGATGACAGCAGAAACAGAAGCGGTCTCAACCAGCATGATGTCTTACTGGGCACAGTTTGCCTATACCGGGGACCCCGGCAGAGGTCGGTCAGGCGAAGATGTGGGTGTGGACCGAGTGGCAAAATGGTGAGCCCGCTCAACGACGACTGATGATTTTCGATTCGGTACTGGATGGGGGTAACCGCATGTCATCAGAGAGAATCACCGAAGCGACCCTTAAAACCAGATCCCCCAAAGAGGGCCATTTTGTCGATAAACCGTAACCTATTTAGAGGTAGTTTTTTGAAAAAGACTAAGTGAACGGGATATAAGTCAACATGGAGTAGGTTAGCTGGGTGACCGCATCTTTTAAAGTAGATGCAATACAACCTCTAAACTGATCAAAAAATATGCCACGAATTAAAGGTCCACTAGACTAAAGGAAAATACTGATGACTAGACATCGCGGCATTTTTGATAGGACTAATGTTGCACCATATGAATTATCCCGATCAAGAGTCGAAAATTTCATTAAGTGCAGAGCATGTTTTTGGTTAGAGCAGATTAAAGGAGTGAAGCCTCCCGAGTTTCCCTCTTTTACAATTAACACGACAACAGATATCTTGCTCAAGCGCGATTCAGATACCGTACGTGGAAAGTGTTCTCTTCCGCTCTGGGACGCAAATGGTCTCGGACATTTAATCCCATTTGAGCATGAAAATCTCGAGAAATGGGCCAGTAGCTTGCACTATGGGACGAATGACAATTACTTTAATGCTGTCCATACAGCATCGAACATAAAGCTTGGCGGGGGTCTCGATGATGTATTCTTCAATACGCAATCAGGACAAATTCACATTGTCGATTATAAATCATGTGCTCAAGGTACACGTAGCCCTGTTAAGTATGAGAAAAAGCCTGTTTCCTTAAATGAGCCATGGAAAGTCAGTTACAAGCGTCAGATGGATATTTACGTTTGGGTTGCCAGAGAAAAGGGACTTGACGTCTCTGAGATTAGTTATTTTGTTTATGTAGATGCTCAGCATAAAGATATAAATGGAATGTTGATTGATCAGGATCCGAGTAAGGCGTGGATGGAGTTTGCGGCAACTATCATCCCATACCGAGTAAATACTTCATGGATCGCTCCTACACTTGTCGAGATAAGAAGTTTCCTAGAGAAACAAATCACTTGTCCCGAGCATACTCCAAAGAAGGGTTATACCGGGTGTGATTTAGGCCGCTATGCGAATGAGGTCATTGCCGCCTCACAAATATGAGATTGTAATCGGTGCATAACCCTTTGGATTTAAAATTGTATAAGACGTTACCTTAGCAATCCTTTATGAAGCCCTTGAAAAAGCTATCCCGGGATAAATTCCGAAGACTATGCCCCCAAAATCTCTTCCCTGAAGGGTTAAACCAGCTCTATTTCTAACTCTGTTTTAATGAACTAAAAATTGAACGACTAGATGAATAAGGTTTTGTGTGGGTAATTCCTTAAAGCAGGGATATCACCCTATTGCCTTACGAATGATCACACCAAAAGATTTATTTGTCATGCTTTGACATTTTTAAAATCTTGTGAGCTTTTTAAAAATGATGTTACTGTTGGGTATCGTAGATCAATTTGTTATCCCTGTAGTTTTTGGCTTTAAAAAGAATAGGAGCGCTACCTAAGATTTATGCAGGTTCAAAAATTCCTGCAAAGCCATGATAAAAGTGATGGTACAAAGCTAATAACTAAATAAAATGGAACACAATAATTTTTAACTGTTAAACATTGCTCTAAAAGAGAGACGACAAATTATAAAACCACTTATTCTCACAGTTTTTTGTGCCCTATTTATTGGATGTGCCGAGTATAAATATGACTTGGATGAGTCTGCTGAGCACTCTGATCGAGAGGATGTTGAGGAATATTTCAGCAGTAGTAAAAACCCTAAAAATATTCTATTCATCATGTCCGATGACCATGCCATAGAGGGTATCGGAGTTTACAGTTCACGCCTTGCAGGACTGAACCCTACCCCAACCCTGGACAAATTAGCGGCAGAAGGCACAACATTCCGTCGCGCTCATTGCACTAATGCAATATGCTCGCCTTCACGAGCGGCGATTCTCACGGGTCAGTATGGCCATGTAAATGGTGTTTTAGACTTACACGGTAATTTGCCATCAGAACGTCAATACCTGCCTAAAGAACTCAAAAAAGCCGGCTACGAAACAGCTATTATCGGCAAGTGGCACTTAAAAAATGAACCCAGCGCTTTTGACCATTATGAAGTATTACGCGGACAAGGTACTTATTTTGACCCAGACCTTCGAGTACAAGGCGACAAACCTTGGCCAAAAAATGTCGATAAAACGGTGGGGCACTCCAGCGATGTCATCACGGATCGTGTCCTAGCTTGGCTCAAAAATCGTAAATCTGATAAACCCTTTGCATTATTCCATCATTTTAAAGCACCTCATGATATGTTTGAAAATGCGCCTCGCTATGATGACTATCTTGCCGACATTGATATCCCCGAGCCAGATAACCTGTGGAATCAAGACGAGTGGGGGTCTGACGGTACTCGCGGTGTTAATGATAGCCTGCGAGATACCATCGGCACCTCATTGTCGCGCCGGAACAAATACCGCAATATGGCGACTGATCTAGCAGACCTACACGCAAAGCTGCAAAAAAAGGGCGATGTTCGTAATCTCGGAAAAGACCTTGAGATTGACCCAAACCTCTCTGATGAAGAGTTTACCCGGCAAACCTATCAGACCTATTTAAAGCGTTACCTGCGCTGTGTTAAGGGTGTTGATGATAACATTAAGCGAGTGCTAGCCTACCTCGATGATGCCGGTCTTGCCGATGACACCATCGTTATTTACACCAGCGATCAGGGCTTCTTCCTTGGGGAACATGACTTAATTGATAAGCGTTGGATGTATGAAGAATCACTTCATATGCCATTAATAGTAAAATATCCCGGTAAAAATAAGGCTCCGAAGCAATCCGAGCTGATAGTCAATAACACCGACTTTGCTTCGACAATACTAGGTATGGTTGGTGTCGAACCACCCTCTCAAATGCAAGGACGAGACTTCTCCGCGGTATTTGAGGGTAAAGACCCAGACAATTGGCGCAACAGCACCTATTATCGTTACTGGATGAATATGGCTCACCACTATAATCCGGCCCACTTTGGAATTCGCACGGACAAGTACAAGCTTATCTTTTTCTATGGACAACACTTTATTGAAGGTGGCAGCGGTAAATGGCCCAAAGAACGTAAACAAACCGGGATAGAGATACCACCTGCGTGGGAACTCTACGACCTCAGCAACGACCCCTATGAGAATGTTAATGAATACAGTAATCCAAACTATGCTGGCATTAGCAAGCAACTCAAGATGGAATTAGCTCAACTACGAGAGACTTACCAAGATACCGATGAGCAGTTCCCCCACCTACAAGCATTGATTGAAAAACATTGGATCGATTAGCGAGCAACTAATTTTAGTTCACTTCATAAGCGCTCGTGATTGTAGTAACTGCTTCCTCTTTGAGTTAAACGATGAACGAAAACTCGCTCTTAGACAATTATGTCCAACTGGGGCTAATGACGATAAGTATCATATTATTATTTGTTAGATGCCTGACTAAATTACTGAAACTTTGTAAATGTTCATTCTTTTCAAATCGGCTAATTTATCCATTTCAGTTTCCTGGTCAACCCGTCTAAAGACTTGACCCTCAACAGAAGTTGGATCATTTTCTAAAACATCACGGGTTTCGAATTTCTGCCTCAACTCTGTATCGGTATAATCGTTATAAAATGTGTGTAGATAATATTCAGTCCCATTTGCCGTCCGATAATCAAGATTAAGAACAATGCCTCCCGGCTCTCTCTCTAAATCATAATATCGCATCTCATAATCGTCATTTGGATAAGAAGCACACCGTCCGCCATTTTCGTTGTTGTGTGCAATGATTCGGCGCGTGGAATCTGTTACCACAAATTCAACTCCCAACTCATCCTGACCAAATTCAAGCCGGTTAGTCAACGTTAAACCCAGAGTTAGATTACTTCCATCCTTGGTCAATTCGTAATAGGAAGTATCCAATTTTGCTTTCGCATAAATGCCATCAAAATTAAACGCGCTGATCGTCTCAAGGTCAATAGATCTGCCAATGTTGGCCAGATCTTAAAAAAAGGTTGAAGAGTTTTGTAAACCGTGATGTTGTCCAACATATCTGAAGGAACACCATCCAGTATGACACCTCGGCGATCCTCTGGCGACATCACGCTGACGCCCCCTATGGTCATGGCGTTAAGATCCGTGTTCATACCTCTCAGGGAAACATACCGTCCCTCACCTTGATCATTCTAAAACATAACACCAGGCAATCTCCGCACAGATTCGGATACGTTGATATCGGCAAAGTTGCCGAGAGCATCCGAGTCGACGACGCCGATTACCTGATCTTAGTTACGCTGTTTCTCGAGAGCGCTTCTCAAAGCAGCCTTCGATCCCATCACTAGGATTTCTTACATTTCTAATTGATCGTCGGAAAAAGCCGGATTAGCAAAAACAAATAGGGTTAGTATGGCTATTGAATGTTTATGCATTATATTTGGCTCCAAAAACTCTTTGTAAACGCAATGATTAGATTGAGTGCAAAATATGACAAAGAAATTACTATTTTAAGAAAGTTTAATGGCAATGGGTTTCGATTTAGACACGATCGAGCCGAGTGGATTGACCTATCCTCCAAAAATCGTACCATGATCTCGATATGAAGAAGCGGCACACCGAAGAACAAATTATCAGGGCCATGAAAAAGAATATTGTGAAGCTTGTAAATATTGAGGAAGCGGGCGATATTAATTATATTAAAAAGGCGAAAACTAAGGCATTCGCAAACCTCATGCTTAATGATGGAGCTGGCACTCCTGCTAAACAAGGTAATCCACTGAGAACATCTGATGGTATTCCATTCTTGGAGACGGCACTTAATGCGATTCAAGACGATTACGGAAGTGTTGAGAAATATTTGAAAACGGAAATAGGATTATCGAGTCTTGATAATGCATAATTAAGGGCAAGGTATACATATTAAGAGCACTTTGCGCTTCCCATTTGAATAAAATGGAAAAGGTATTTGAACGAAATTGAACACTTAAAAAATCTAGTCGGTCGCATATTGATCTGGAGAAAAGGCGCTACACCACTGCGAAAAGAAGGTCTTTTAAACGTTTGGAAATAATTTTATAAATGGAGAACTGCTTTGTCGCACTATGTACTATGCAAGTTAATTTTGATAAGCCTTATTTTATCCTTTAATTTGTGCGCACATGAGAGTTGGGAGCCAACCCCATATTCGTCAATAGACGCTCATGCACCGACGCCATTGCCAGATAGAGTCGTATTAACATGGGAGGAAGATACTGCAACCACTCAATCTGTCTCTTGGCGGACTGATACAACAATAAAGCAAGGCATGGCGCAATTGGCTGTTGCAAATTCTAATGGTAGAGTATTGAAACCAAAGTCTTTCAATTCAAAGACAACTTTTCTCCAAACTGATCTTAATGATTCGCATTATCATACTGTAATTTTTCGAGATCTAGAGCCGGACACACTCTATGCATATCGCGTCGGTGATGGTGTGAATTTTACCGAATATTATCATTTCAAAACTGCAACCAAAGGAGACGAACCTTTCAGCTTTATATATTTTGGGGATGCTCAAAACGAAGTACGGACGCATTGGTCCCGAGTGTTTCGAGAAGCCTTTCGTGATGCCCCTAGGGCTGCCTTTACACTTCATGCTGGTGATTTGGTGAATCGAAAGTATAGCGACTCCGAGTGGGGAGAATGGCATCAAGGTCCAGATTGGGTTAATGGCACTATCCCGGTGATTGCGACACCAGGTAACCACGAGTACTTTAATTATGACAAACGATCCAATGCAGAGTTTTACTGGACTACTCAGGGAGGAGATGATGTCGAAATTGTAGTGACTTCTATGGTTGAGGAAGCACATGATCAAGGTAAGACTTATAAAATATCATTATTGGCATCTGGCAGCGAAAAGATATCCTTAGAATTTAATGATTCCGGTGTAATAACTCAAGCAGACGATCAGATAGAAGTTGTCACTGGATTTTCTAAAAAACAATTACTAGGTCGAAATTTATACGGTCCACCACTTTTTAATCGACAACGCAATCCAGAGCAAGCTTCCCTTAGCAATCACTGGAGTGCACAGTTTGCGTTTCCTGTCCAGAATGTTCCTGACCCTGCACTTGCTGAAACTGTGTATTATATTGACTATCAAGGTGTAAGATTTATATCTCTTGACTCGAATAATGCAAAGGAGTCCCAGGTAGAGTGGTTAAAAAAGGTGCTGGAGAGTAATACGAATATTTGGACAATCGTTACGTTCCATCATCCGCTGTTTTCCCCAGCATCAGATAGAGATAATCCTGAAATAAGAAAGCTTTGGAAACCGAGTTTAGATGAATTCAAGGTTGATTTGATACTAAGTGGGCACGATCACACGTATGCACGAACTGGTCAGATCGCATCCAAAAAAATTGTGAACATTCCGGAGGGTTATAAGAAAGCTTACGATCCCAATATCGGTACTGTGAATGTAGTATCAGTAAGTGGCCCTAAAATGTACAAAATCACTAAGGATACTTTTGCAAAACGAATGGCAGAGGACACACAACTCTACCAAATTATAGATGTGAATGATTCAAGGTTACGCTTTAGAGCTTTTAAAGCGACAGGTGAGTTGTATGACGAATTTTCACTTAAAAAACGGGAAGGTAAACCAAATTTACTCGTTGAAGGGTAATCTGAATAAAAACTGATAGGTAGTATCAGTGTCTAAACTTCCTAATCCATCAAAAAAGCCCTAAAACACAGAATGAAAATGGTACTCTCTCGTCACTGAGCCTCTAAAGAAGACATCATATCTTTTGCCTTCTGAACATACATTAATCCCCCCGCTTGAATCATTGACTTCATTCTTTCGTCTACTTGATTGATTATTTTACCTGGCGATCCGACAACCATAGAACCATCTGGTATTACTGCATTAGATTTCACTAGAGCGTTGGCTGCAATTAAACAATCATTGCCAACAACAGCCCCTTCAAGAACAACAGCATGGATTCCAATAAGAGACCTATCACCGACACTCTTACAATGAACCATAGCTTGATGACCTATAGTAACATCATCACCAATATGCATTGGTTGACCCGGATCAACATGAAGCACGGCTCCGTCTTGCACGTTTGTTCTTTGACCGATCTCAATTTTATCCAGATCCGCTCTTATAACTGCATTAAACCAAACACTAGATTCTTCTTTTAGTTCGACTTTACCAATTACATCAGCACTTTCGGCAACAAAAACACTTCCATGCACATTTGGTAAATCCTTTCCAAACTTATATATCATCTCAATACCTAATCATCAATTTTAATGAATTTTACTCCAAATTTTTGCCATTGATACATCCATTATCTGTTCAATCAAGTCGGTGATTACTTTTAAAGTAAATCCCCAAATTTTATTCTTGTTGTATACCAACACTGGTAATTTAATGTCTGCGCCACTTTGTCCGCTATCTGAGCCAAATTCAATAAATTCATAACTATCCGTATCTAAAAAAGCTTTTAGCGGCACATCAAATATAGATTCAATTTCATCTGGATTTGCCGTCAAATCTAAATCACCAACCGCCGTTGAAACAAATGGAGTCACATCAATATCTCTTCTCCAGGGAGAGGCTGGAGGAAGCATTGCAATTATCTCCACAGATTCTCTCGATAGTCCAATTTCCTCTGAAGCTTCTCTCAAAGCTGTTTCTGTGAGTGACTTATCATCACTCTCCCACATTCCTCCCGGAAAGGCGACCTGTCCAGCGTGATGTCTTAAATTCGCGGCTCTTTTGGTTAGAATCAAACTTGGTTCTTTCTCAAGATCCTTTAATATTATTAGTACCGCAGCTGATTCTGACGTCCTAGCACTTTTGGGGATACTTTCTATAACAGGGTATCGACTCAATCTATTTACTATATGCATTTTCATATGTGCATTATACTCTGAAGAAATAACATAATGAGCCTCACATGAACTTTTGTACCGAATGCGGATCTGCCGTCATAAAATCAATTCC
>PBSV01000044.1 GCA_002726435.1 Opitutia bacterium
AAATTTAGCGACATCGGAGCTCTTTTGGTGGGTAAAACAATTGGAAGAACAAAAATGGCCCCCTCAATCAGTCCTGGTAAGACCGTGGAAGGACTAATTGGAGGACTTGCTGCTTCCGCTGGAATCGGAGCACTCCTGCCTTGGGCAATTGTTAATTACGCTCCTAATCTGGTAAATTTTGGCACCTGGATTTTCACACCTTCCGAAGGTGCAATTTGGGGCTTGCTTGTTGCCGTCGCCGCCGTGATCGGCGATCTGATTGCTTCCGTTCTTAAACGCCTCGCTGGAATGAAAGACTCGGGGGGAGCAATACCAGGAATTGGCGGGCTTCTTGATTTGACCGACAGTCTAATTCTTGCGGCCCCCACTGGATATTTCATCCTGCAGATTATTAAGCCGTGAGCACTCCTAAAAAGTTCGTTCTTCTGGGAGCGACCGGTTCAATTGGAGCCAGTACTTTGCGGGTACTTCGAAAACATTCTGACAAGTTGCAGCTAATTGGAGTATCAGCAAATTCAAGAGCCCGTGAACTCGCTGATATTGTGGACGAATTTGATGTCGCACACGCCCACCTCAACAGAAAAATTGATGACATGCCAAATTTTCGCGAAGGTACGAATCTCACCTTTGAAGCCGAAGCTCTGGATCATCTCGCAGCTCATCCGGAAGCAGAAATTGTCGTTGTCGCATTGGTTGGTGCCGCCGGACTACGACCGACACTCGCAGCGTTGGAAGCTGGAAAGAAGGTGGTTTTGGCAAACAAAGAATCCCTTGTGGTTGGTGGACAACTTATCACCGAGACCGCTCGTCGGACAGGCGGGCAAATCATTCCCGCAGACAGCGAGCATAATGCAGTCTTTCAATGCACCATGGGACAACCCACTAATTCCCTCGACTCGATTATTCTAACTGCATCTGGGGGTGCATTCAGAGACCTACCCGTGGGTGAATTAAAAAATGTCACCTTAAAGCAAGCACTGAATCATCCAAACTGGTTAATGGGACCAAAAGTTACGATCGACTCTGCAACAATGGCGAATAAAGGTCTAGAATTAATTGAAGCACATTGGCTTTTTGGTTTGGCTCCAGAAAAATTGGAAGCGGTTATTCATCCACCAAGTATCGTGCATGCTTTCGTTCGTTTCGTGGATGGATGTTGCTTTGCTCAACTCAGTCCTCCCTCGATGACTTTTGCTCTCCAAAATTCGTTGTTGCACCCGAAGCGCTTTCCCGGAGTGGAACCCACCCTTGATTTTTCTGATCCTCTCGATCTGTCCTTTTCTCCACCCTGTTTGGACCGATACCCTTGTCTTAAGCTTGCCCAACAGGCTTTACAAGAAGGTGGCTCTGCTCCACTTGTATTCAACGCGGCAAACGAGTTAGCGGTAGAAGCTTTCCAAATGAATCGAATTGGCTTTATTCAAATTTCATCCATAATAGAATCCTCATTATCAATCATGGAACCTTGTAATCCGAAATCTTTAAACGAACTTCTTGACCACGACCAACGAGTGCGTCGTTTAGCGTCTGAAAGAATTAATTCTCTTTCCGACTAATCTAAAATTCTATGTCATTTTTCTACGACTTTGCATTTCTTTTTGTCGCCCTGTTTGCCTTGGGATTTACTATTTTCATTCATGAATTAGGTCACTTTTTGGCTGCACGGGCCAGGGGATTGATAATCACGCGTTTCTCAATTGGATTTGGGCCCAGAATTTTCGGTTGGACCAGAAATGGAGTTGAATATCGTTTGTCGGCTATTCCATTTGGTGGTTATGTTGCCCTCCCTCAACTTGCGGACATGGGAAGAGTGGAAGGAACTGAGAAGGAAGGCAATGAACAAAAACGTTTCACTTCTTGGGACGATGAGATTGATTCAGAGGAGGTGGCGGAAGAAGAGGAGGTAAAGACTCTTCCCAAAATCAGCTATGCCGACAAAATGATAGTTTCGGTTATGGGAGCAGTTTTTAATGTTCTTCTGGCATTCCTTCTTGCCTGTATTTTGTCTGTGTTTGGATATGATGTCAGTGATGCTCAACTTACGACCAAAATCGGTTATGTTGCGGATACGGTCGAAAGATGGAACCCCATGACTGAAGAGGGAGAAGAAGTTACTGCACCTGGAAAAAAAGCCGGAATTTTGCTTGGTGATGAGATTCTCGAGGTCGATGGTGCAAAAGTTGAAAACTTCATGGACATTCAAAACCGGATTGTCACTGGCACGCAGAGAATAGAAGGAAAAAGACTGGTTAATCTAACAATTCTACGGGAGGGTGTGGAAAGGAAAATCGAAGTATACCCTGAAGTTTTTGGTCGAGAAGAAATGAGAGTCATCGGAGTGGGACCACAAGAAACTTTTTTTATTGATGAACTTTCTCCCGATATGCCCGCTGTCCAAGCCGGCCTAGAAGTTGGAGATCAACCTTATGCCATTGATGGAAAACGGATTTTTTCCTTCTCCCAACTTGTTGACACGCTTGGTCAAACAGAAACTAATCAAACCATTGCGTTTACTGTCCGCAAGGGTGGTGAAAATGGTTCAGAGTTCACTTACAATCTGGTTCCTATTGAAAAAGAACTGGTTGCAGGAACATCAGTCATCACCCGTAAAATGATCGGATTCCGTCCAAAACCGAAAATTATTACCACATTCCCCAATCCTTTTGTTCTCATTCAGCGACGAGTCAAAGATATGTACCTCACTCTTACCGGTCTAGTCAGCCCAAAATCTGATGTCAAATTGCGTAACATGAGTGGTCCTGTCGGAATCGTCAATCACTTGAGTGTATTTGCAAAAATCGGTTTCAAAAAATTGTTGTGGTTTGTGGTATTTATAAATGTAAACCTTGCAATCCTCAATTTGATGCCAATTCCGGTTCTCGATGGTGGACATATGATGTTTGCAACTATTGAAAAATTGCGAGGCCAACCATTGCCGATTGCTTTTCTGGAACGAGCACAAATGCTTTTTGTACTCCTTCTTTTTTCTTTCATGCTCTACGTCACTTTTTTTGACGTTCAGCGACTCTCCCCTTTTTAAATCGTATGGGAACGAGGTCACCCTATTGCGCCTCGCGTTTTCAAACCGTGCGTCGATTCGCCAGTGAAGTCAGAATAGGAAGCCTTTTCGTGGGATCAGATCATCCGGTTAGGGTGCAATCAATGACTACCACTGAGACACTTGATATACCGGCGACCTGTAAACAAACCATAGATCTGGTCGAAGCAGGCTGTGAGATTGTAAGAATTACAGCACCGAATGTCCGCTCAGCCGAGGCATTGGGTTCAATTTCTAAGAAGCTTCGGTCAGACCGGATTGATGTGCCACTAGTCGCGGACATCCATTTTTTACCAAAAGCTGCAATGGAAGCTGCAAAACATGTAGAAAAGGTGAGAATTAACCCCGGAAACTATGCGGATCGCAAAAAGTTTAAGATTCGCGAATACACCGACCTGCAGTACGAAGAGGAATTATCCAGACTACACGAGGCTTTTTCTCCCTTAGTTTTGAGATGCAAAGATTTAGGCCGTTCAATGAGAATTGGTACCAATCACGGCTCCTTGTCTGACCGCATTATGAATCGCTTTGGTGATTCACCTCGCGGAATGGCAGAGTCCGCTTTGGAGTTTTTGCGGATCGCTCGCTCACATGATTACCATGAAATTGTCTTATCGATGAAGGCAAGCAACCCAAAGGTAATGATCGAAGCATATCGGCTGGTGGTTTCCTTAATGAATGACGAAGCAATGAACTATCCTCTTCATCTTGGAGTCACCGAAGCCGGTGACGGTGAAGATGCCCGAATCAAAAGTGCAATTGGAATTGGATCACTTCTGCTGGATGGGCTGGGAGATACTATTCGGGTTTCGTTAACAGAGGATCCTGTTGCTGAAATCCCCGTGGCCCGGGACTTGGTCCGCCGGGCCGAGGCATGGACGAAATCTAAGCGTGCCCAGGAGCCAAAAGTAATCGAGGAAATCAACCCTTTTTCCTTCGAGCGGCGCTCTTCAGATTCGATTGGATTGAGTAATCCAAAGATTTCGATTGGACAAAAAGAACCACCGACCGTTCTAGCTTCCTCCCACCACCCACTCTCCAAAACGGTAGAAATTATTAGTGAAGTTGCCCAGGTACAGACTCTGGCAAAGGATGCTCCTTTAGAGGGCTTGGTGGTTAATCTTCTCCACTCCTCTGAAATTGAAAATCTCCAAACGCTTGCCTCTTCTTTAATTGGTGCTGTTCCATTTATCATGGTCATTGATAATCGGGATAATGGAGAGGATGTAATCCCGTCCGCGGTTCCAAACTCAGCTCCATTGTTTTGGCTCTCACCTGAAGCCACTCTTGACGAGGCTGCACTTGCCAGATTCCTCGCTTTATGCGAGGAAGCAAAACATAGACCCGCTCTCTCGTTTTCCTCTTCCCATCTTCCCGATTCATTCGGGCTGCTTCTCTCAAATACCGCAACGCTTCCGATTGTCACAGTTTCCCAATCTGAAAACATTCATACGGTTGCCGCATATCGCATACTGGCTGCTTTTCTTTCGGAACACGGGCTTGATTTTCCAATTTGGATAAGAAACGATGAACGCTCGTGCTTATTTTCTCAAGACGACCAATTTTCTAGTCGCTTGCTCAATGCATCCATCCTCACAGGTTCCCTTCTATGTGACGGAATTGGAGATTTAGTTTCGGTAGAAAATGCTGGCTCATTAGACCGAAATCGTGGACTCACTTACAACTTGCTTCAAGGTGCAAGGGCAAGAATTTCCAAGACCGAGTTCGTGGCTTGTCCTAGTTGTGGCCGTACACTCTTCGATCTTCAAAGCACTACCCAAAAAGTAAAGCAAGCTACCGGTCATTTGAAAGGTGTAACCATTGCAGTAATGGGGTGTATCGTAAACGGTCCTGGAGAAATGGCAGATGCTGACTTCGGATATGTTGGGTCGGGCCCTGGTAGAATTGACTTATATGTTGGTAAAGATCGGATAAAATCTGCCATTCCTGAAATTGATGCAGTTGACCGATTGGTCGATCTAATACAAGAACATGGTAGATGGATCGATCCGTAACTAATCAAACCCCTGACCTCTCCCACGCCGAATCCGCACTGAAAGAAAGAATCTTAGCGGGCCATATTGCTGTGCTCAATCAAGTTGATTACTTCAGAAATAATTTTGGAATAACTCCGAGTCGGTGGAAAGAAGATGGGACCAGAGTCACCGAAGTAGACGAAACCATCTCCCGGGAAGTATTCGCCGAGCTCTCCATCCATTTTCCCAACGATGATTATTGTTCCGAAGAATCCACTGTGACCCCAGAGCCGATTCAATTAAACTCTGAATTCGCTTGGGTATTGGATCCGGTTGATGGCACTAACAATTACGCCGTTGGAGTTCCAGAATGCGGAATTTCTCTAGGGCTACTTCGACATGGCCAGCCCGTGTACGGCTTTATTTACGACTACGGCCGTGACAATCTCCTCCAAGGCGGACAAGCTTTTGGTTCAATAGAAGGAAATTGTCCGGTACAGTCCGCTACAGAGCTAGTCAATGAAAAGCTTACTTTCTGTATGCACTTTCCCATTCCATCCAAGGAACTGGACTCCCTACGCGATGCCCTTCAGGAATGGCGGATACGCTGTCCGGGTTCAGCCGCAATGGGACTTTCAAATGTTGCCACCGGAAGACTTGATGGATGCCTCGAATATCGACCAAAGCCATGGGATTGCGCCGCTGGATACCCAATTTGCGAAGGAGCAGGAGCTTCTTTTCATTTTCTGTACGAACCTCCCTTCCCTCTTAAGCAATTCAGTCCATTGATGAACTCCTGCCCATTCCGCGTTGGATCAGAAATCTTTCACAGAAAAGTCTGCAATGCCTTGGGAATAGGAACCTTATAACTCAGGATTCTCATCTTGACGAAAACTTCACTCTTGGATTGTATGCTGCTTTGGACGCGGGCATAGTTTAGGGGTAAAACCCCAGCCTTCCAAGCTGGTGTCCTCGGTTCGATTCCGAGTGCCCGCACCATCACTAATGATTTTCCAGCATTAATTTTAAATCTGATAGACCCAACGGACTCGGATCATCCAAACTAATTCTTTCGCAGGTGGCTTTACTGAAATCGTGATCCAAGGCATATTCACTTGGAGTTACCAAACATTTCATTCCAGCACCGAGTGCAGCCCGCATGCCATGACCTGTGTCTTCAATGACCACGCATTCAGAAGGAGGGACACCGACATGCTCTGCGGCCAGTAAATAAATGCTTGGGTCCGGCTTTTTCCTGGAAACATCCTCCCCCGCACAAATTGCTGCAAATGACTCCGTAAGATCGTCCCCAAAGGCGGCACGAAGGACATCCTTGGCAGCAGCCTTTTCGCAGGCAGAACCTATGGCAATGGGAATTCCCGCATCCTTAACTTCCCCGAATAGGCGGCGAATTCCCGGACGCAAAGATAAATTTCCATGATTTAAATCTGTGGTAATTAGCTCCACATAAAGATTTGTCTTTTGCTGATAAAGATCGTTTCGAACCTTAAAATATTGAGTCTCAGGAAGATTCATCCACGAGAAAACCTCTCTTAATTTGCTCCCACCCATCACTCCCAGTCGGTCGATATAATCCTGCTTTGTCCAGACCACTGAAATGTCTAATTTCTTGAATAACAAATTATACGCTCGTCTATGGTAATCCTCGGTTTCAAGAATAGTCCCGTCAAGATCTGAAATGAGTAATGAGAATGGCATGATTTATGTGAGTTGCTTGTTACATAAAGAACGGAATTTCAAGAATGATTCTTTATAGGAATGATCTCCGTCATCCACGGGGTATACCCTTTTGCCAATGGAAACCATGCTCTCAGAAATTTGTCCAACGGAATGTTTGTGGAATCCAGAAGCCGCCAATATCGCAGATCCCATAGCCGAATGAGGATGGGATGGGACAAGGATGCATTTTTGAAGTATATTTGCTCGAATTTGCATACCCAATGAACTCTTGGTCATCCCTCCGGTAGCATATATTTTCTCTCCTACTTCCCCCCCCAGAGACCTCAGCAAACTGAATGTCATTGCCTCGATGAATGCAATTCCCTCCAAGCACCCTCTATACAATTTGGGACCACTCAGTTCCTTTGGGGAAAGAAAAGGCCGAAAGGAAGAACTAGTGAAAGGAAGACGCTCTCCAGTGCGCGTAGATGGATAGACCTGACTTGATCCAATTGGAATTGACCGTGCCTTGCTTTCCATTTGCGGTTCTCGACCAGAGAAATGAGTGCGGATTATTTCTCCTCCTGCATTGGAAGCTCCTCCTGGCAGCCAGAAACCATCTGGATGTTTATGCTCATAAATCCGGCCTTCTGAATCAGACAATTTCTTAGAGGATACTCCCTTAATGGCAAGCGTGGAGCCAATTGTTGAAGACCAGTCTCCTTTCTGAGAGGCCCCTGAAGCGAAGAAGGCAGCATTAGAATCAGTCGAGCCGGCAACCAGTACTACCTTTTTGGGCAATCCCCATCTTTTGCTTTTTGAGGTTTCAAGGTCCCCAATTATTTTTCCTGGCCTAACCACAGGGGGAAGCTGGAAAAATGGAATTAGACTAGATTTGCTCCAAGTTTCAGCTTCCAAGTCAACACCTGTTTTCATTGCATTGGTAAAATCAGTGGGAATTGCCATGGTACCGGCAAGCCAAGCATTAAGAAAGTCAGTTGCATGTAAAAAAAGACAATCATCAGGAAGTTTACAGTTCCCTTGCATCCATAGAATCTTTGGTAATGAAAAGGTAGGGGAACAAGTTCCACCAAAAAGTTCATTACAGGATTCTGCTTCCTGAACGGCTCTCATGTCGTTATGCATCAAAGCAGGCCCAAGAACTTTACCAGCTCGAGAAACTGGCAAGATCGTTCCAGAAGTACTATCAACCGCAATCGCATGGACATTACGATTGGATGGGAAAGCAAATAGTTCGTCGAAAGCCGCTTCTAAGGACCGAGTCCAATCCAAGGGGTCTTGCTCAGATTTCCCGACTTCTAACGAAAGATTTTGCCGGTCAATGGGTTTCGACACTTCGGCTAGAATGGCACCTTTTTCTTCAACTAATGCACACCTTACCCCTCCGGTCCCCAAATCAATACCAAGAAATGCCATTAGTTTAGTGTAAGCTTATTATAACAAGAAAAGATGGCGATTTCATTAAGACTTTAGGAGGGATTTTATTTTTTCAACAAGATGGATGGGTAATCCCACAAGCTAATTATTTAAAAGGTCGATTAAGATTATTTTTTGGTTAACATGAAAATGATTCCTTTAATTAGGAATACTTTTTTTACCATGCCAAGTGAAACACATTCTCAACTAGGTGAAGATATAATCGTAGACAACCTTCTTGCATGGATGGGATTTAATCCATACGCATAAGGATTTCATCTTAATCTAGGGGCTTATCATCCATCTGAAAAATCAAACACCAGGTTTTTTTATGAAAGAAACTCAAGAGGAATAAATGTGGATGTGGGAAAGGAAAAGAAAGCACTTTTTGAATATGAAAGACCAGATGATCTATTTTGGGAGACTGCAGTTGTACCCGACGATTCCTATGGAAAAAATGTAAAATTTTCCTTTACGGGTAACTATGGTGCTCCCGATGACTTCATGATTGATGCTGGCGATAAACATATCAGACCTGAGCAAAATTTAGAGCACCGCAGAATTGTTCAAGTCAAGGCTACCACCATTCATTCATTATTAAAGAAA
Source organism: Opitutia bacterium (assembly GCA_002726435.1). Classification (GTDB taxonomy): domain Bacteria; phylum Verrucomicrobiota; class Verrucomicrobiia; order Opitutales; family Seribacteraceae; genus Seribacter. Next base: position 8,758 of record PBSV01000044.1, read on the forward strand.
GCAAAGAGCTTGAGGATTTGGCAAGAATCAGAGTGGCGGATACTCAATGTTGATATAGAAGGAATGGACGAAGAAGTGATACAAAATATTGATTTTGCAGAGTTTCCATTTGAAATTTTATTAGTTGAGGACTTTATTCCAAAAAAATCAGACTGGAGAAATAAAATCTTTCATTTGATCAATGGCCCAGTGTACCACTCACTTTTCGAACAAGGCTATTCCCTTCAACATGTTTGCGGTCCAACATTGATATTTTGTCGAATCCAGAGCAAAAAGTGAATCTGAAAAAGTTCAGTCATTGACTTGAAGTTTCTAAAATCAAGATTTATATATTTGTTATGGATTTCCATAATTCACATTCAACTAGTAGTTCAAAAAATCATCATTTTCTTATTCAGGCTCTCCGCACAACATCATGTCGCCTTGAAGATGAAAATGTAAAATACCAGTGGGGACATATGGGACAATGCAATGCTGGTCATCTCATTCAAACCTTAACTGGAATGAGTAGTTTCGAAATTGTCGAATCTGTTGATTTTAAACTCGATGAGTGGTCCGAGCATGCTTTTGACTATTGCTCAAAAACGGGGTGCAAGGTCGATGATATCTTTATCACTATTGAAAAACATGGAATGTCCCACAAGGACATAGTAAATTTGGAAAACCTTACTGATCGTGATGTTCTGGAAAACCTTGATGGCGGATTCAGATATTTGGAACGAAACAATAAAAAGGATGTTGTCGCCTACATGAGAAGTTTCGCAGATTTATTGGAAAACAAGAATTTGACTTGATTTGCTCGAGAATCACAATTGCTTAAGTTTTCGCTGACTGCAAACAATGATCTAGGAAGGTTCTACCATTTTTCCACCAAGTTGTCCCAGTAACTGTCAAGGGACTCTCGGTCCGGAAATGTTTTGGTAATCGATGCTTTATCATCAATCGGATCGTGATAAAGAAAAATAATTTTGTTCTTTCTTTGTATTTTCTTAAACATATAAACATTTGATTTATTGATGCAAACTGGATTGCCATCTTGGTCCACGCCCGCCTTGATTACAGCAAGACCTGCTTCCGACTTTTGGAAGAGTGATCCCATTAAAAAAAATGCAAATAGTAAAAT
>PBSV01000045.1 GCA_002726435.1 Opitutia bacterium
ATGCTCGTACACCAAGCAGTCAGGTCATTGGAGCACTGGACAAATGAGGAAATATCGTTGCATGCGATGTATCAAGGAGCTCACAAGGCACTGGGGAAGAAATTTGGATGATGGATGAGTGGTTTCAAAATCCCGCTTTTATGGGAGCGGTCGGTTTATTCATTGGTTCAGCAATGGGAAGCTTTTTGAATGTTTGTGCACATCGAATTCCTTTGGGACTGTCGATAATCATTCCGGCGTCCAACTGTCCCGAATGTGAATCCAAAATACCCTGGTTTCAAAATATTCCGGTAATTAGTTGGTTACTTTTAAAAGGCAGGGCCCGGTGTTGTTCTTTTCGTATTCCGCCTCGCTATCTTTTAATCGAGGTTTTTACTGCCCTGATTTTTTGTTATTTATTTGTGCGGATGGCCTATACAAATGATTACGCATACGGATTTACTGGATGCATCTTTGGCTGGATTTTGATTGCAGTCATCGTAATTGATGCGGAGAAAATGACCATACCGGATCGCTTCAGTATGGGGGGTGCAATCATTGGATTTGTTTTGTCCATTTGTTTTCCTTCGATTCATTCGATTTATGGTGTCCTTCCATTCATTCGCTGGGAAGCTGGAGTTGAATCATTGATTGGAATTTTAATTGGCTCAGCTTTCCTCTATTGGATTGGGGCATTGGCTGGGAGAGCATTTGGCAAGGAAGCTTTAGGGGAAGGCGATGTTAAATTACTTGGATGTATTGGTGCTTTTTGTGGATGGCAGGGTGCAGTTTTTATAATTTTTGCTGGAGCAACCCTTGGGTCTTTATTTCTTCTTCCAGTATTGATTTTTCACTCTTTGCGAAAAGAAAGTGAGTCCAAGAAATCAGAATCTCACTTGAGCTGGGGGCAGGAGGTTCCCTTTGGTCCTTTTCTGGCACTTGCCGCTATGCTTTATTTTGGTGGTATTAATAGTTGGGTTGAACCTTGGATTTCATCCGTGTTTCAGCAGGTCTATACATCAATTGGGCGATAGGATGTTTTTTGCATTGAATTGAAGTGCTCGAGCGGGCATTTATCTTCATTGTTTCCAATTAAAATCCAGCTTATTTTATGAAAAAATTGCTAGTTGCAAATCGTAGCGAAATTGCGGTTCGAATTTTTCGTTCCGCATCGGAGCTAAACCTTCGAACCGTGGCTATTTACGCCGAAGAAGACCGGTTTGGAGTACATCGTTTTAAAGCTGACGAAGCTTACCTCGTCGGGAAGGGAAAAGGTCCGGTCGCTGCCTACCTGGACATCGATTCGATAATATCCCTTGCCAGGGAAAAAAAGGTCGACATGATTCATCCGGGATACGGTTTTCTTTCCGAGAATGCTGACTTTGCAAGAGCATGCGAAAATGCCGGCATTACATTTGTAGGGCCCTCTCCTGAATTATTGCAGCGTATGGGAGATAAGGTCGCGGCAAAAAAAGCGGCTGATGAAGCAGGTGTTCCCACTTTGCCCGCCACCCCTTTCCCAGTATCGAAAACGGCTGAAGCACTGAAGTGGGGACGAAAAATAGGTTTTCCCTTGATTATTAAAGCTGCATTTGGTGGTGGGGGACGAGGGATGCGAGTGGTTAAAAAAGAAGAAGATTTAAAGTCCATGCTTGAGGAAGCTCAAGGAGAAGCAGAGCGGGCTTTTGGAAATTCCGCTGTTTTTCTTGAAAGATATGTTGGACGGGCCAAGCACTTGGAGGTACAAATCCTTGGCGATCGAAAAGGAAAAGTGGTTCATTTGCACGAAAGAGACTGTTCGGTCCAGCGTCGTTATCAAAAAGTCGTTGAAGTTGCTCCCTCCATCGGCTTGGAAAAGAAAGTAGTGGACGAGCTCTGCCAAGCTGGCGTCGATCTCGCTGAAAAAGTGGGCTACAACAACGCGGGAACTGTTGAATTCTTGCTCGATCAAGACACGCAGGAATGGTTTTTTATCGAAATGAATCCGAGGATTCAAGTTGAACATACAGTGACTGAACAGATTACTGGAATTGACATCGTACGCTCTCAAATCCTTGTTGCGATGAACTTTGATTTGCATGGTAAGAAAATAGGAATTCCCAAGCAGGAAATGATTCCGAGAAATGGATGTGCTGTTCAATGTCGTGTCACCACGGAAGATCCGGAAAAAGATTTTACGCCGGATTATGGAAAAATTCTCAGCTATCGCTCAGCAGCTGGGTTTGGAGTGCGGTTGGATGGAGCAATGGGAGATACGGGTTCAATTATCACTCCTTTTTATGACTCCCTTCTGGTAAAACTCACGACTTCCGGGCCAAATTTACCACAAGCCCTTGATCGTATGCATCGCTCGTTGAGAGAAATGAGAATCCGTGGGGTAAAGACAAATATTCCTTTTCTTGAAAATGTCATTACTCACAAGGATTTTGTTGAAGGAAAAGCAACTACGCGAATGATCGACATCACGCCCAGTTTATTTCAATTCAAGGCGAGGCGAGACCGGGCTTCGCGCCTGCTTGGGTATTTGGGGGATGTCGTTGTAAATGGAAATCCTCAAGTCAAGGGGCGCAAGAGAGTCAAGAATCCATTGCCCCTGATTATTCCTGAATATGACAAAAAAATAGAACCACCTCGGGGAACCCGGGACTTACTCCTGTCGAAGGGGGCCGTTGAATTTTCCAAATGGATAAGGGAACAAAAACCTCTTATGGTCACCGACACGACCCTGCGTGATGCTCATCAATCCTTGTTTGCAGCAAGAATGAGAACCCACGACATGCTGGCGGTGGCAGATTTTATTGCTCGAAGAACTTCCGGCCTTTTCAGCTTAGAGATGTGGGGTGGGGCTACCTTTGACACTTGCATGCGTTTTCTCGGAGAATCTCCCTTTGAAAGACTCCATCTTTTGAGGGAAAAAATACCCAATGTACTTTTTCAAATGCTCTTGCGCGGTTCCAACGCTGTGGGCTACGCGAACTATCCTGATAATGTGGTTCGAGACTTCGTACTTCACGCCTCGGAAGCGGGTATGGATGTGTTCAGGATTTTTGACTCCCTCAACTATTTGCCAAACCTAAAAGTTGCAATGGAAACAGTGAGTGAAAAAACTTCTTCTTTGTGCGAAGCTGCCATTTGTTTTACGGGAGATTTTACCGATTCAAGGGAAGAGAAGTATAACCTCAAATACTATGTTGAATTGGCCAAAGAACTGGAGAAAATGGGAGCCCATATTTTGGCAATTAAAGACATGGCGGGTCTGTGTCATCCGATGGCCGCCTATCGGCTTGTAAAAACTTTACGTGGAGAAATTTCTTTGCCGATTCATTTTCATACTCATGATTCCAGCGGAATTGCATCGGCCTCTGTTCTGAAAGCTTCCGAAGCCGGAGTTGACATTGTTGATTTAGCAGTTTCCTCGATGTCCGGATGTACCAGCCAGCCCAATTTGAATTCGATTTCTCATTCTTTGCGCAATTCAAATAGGGCAACTGGATTGGATATCGATGCACTCAACGAACTCTCCATCTATTGGGAAGCCGTGAGGCAATATTATTCACCTTTTGACTCCTCTCCTCCTTTCGGCAGTGCTGAAGTATTTCAGCACCAAATGCCGGGTGGGCAATACACGAATTTGCGGGAACAAGCTTCTGCCCTGGGCTTGGGCAAAAGATGGCCGGAGGTGGTAAAAACCTATCAGGAGGTGAATGCTCTACTTGGAGATATCGTAAAAGTGACGCCCAGTAGTAAATGCGTGGGTGACCTTGCGATTTTTTTGATCACCAAGGGAGTGAAGCCCCAAGACCTCTCAAATTTGCCTCCTGAAACTGGATTTCCCGAATCAGTGATTGATTTAATGTCTGGTAATCTTGGCCAACCCAAAGGAGGATGGCCTAAGAATATCCAAAAAACGATACTCGGGGAGCGCAAAGCTATGAGGGGCAGGCCCGGTGCATCGGCTCCTAAAATTGACCTCAAGAAGGAAGCTGCTGGATTGCGAAAGAAATATGGAGCGAAAACTTCAAAGGACGAGTTATTTTCTTCCCTCATGTATCCTAAGGTTTTTGATGATTTTAAGAATTTTCGCACTAAATATGGTGATGTTTCCGTGCTTCCCACGACGGCTTATTTTCATGGGCTGGAAACTGGGGAGGAGATATCGATTGAAATTGAGGAAGGGAAAACACTCTTCATTAAACTGCTTCATGTGGGTGACCCGGATGAAAAAGGAATTCGTTCGTTAACTTTCGAATTGAATGGAAAAGCTCGAACCACGATGGTCAAAGATAAAAGCGTAAAGGGAGAGAGTAAAGCCCGCGAAAAAGCGGACCTTGGTAACCCCCTTCATGTGGCCGCTCCAATCCCGGCTATGGTCAGTGGGATCGCAACCAGTGTCGGAAAGACTGTTGCAAAAGGCGAAAAATTGGCGGTGCTGGAAGCGATGAAAATGCAAACAACATTGTATGCTTCGGAAAAAGGAATGGTTGAGGAAATACTGGTTCAAGTCGGAGATTCCGTGGAATCGAAGGATTTAGTGATTCGTTTGCGTGGAGGTTAAAGTTTTCCCGACCTCGACCGATTTTATTGGCTGTGATCTTCCCGTCTTCCCAGTTTTCACTTCATATGTTTTCAAAGACTTTTGTACTCAGTTGTTTTTTCCTGCTGTTTGCCCCCGTGCTTCGTTCAACACCTCTTGAAATTCCCGAACCAGCCCTTGAAAATGCTCTATGCCAAGCCCTTGGGGTGGATCGTACAGAGCTCACTGCCGAAGGAGTTTCATCGATTCTCAGTCTTGAATTGAATTCAAAGGGGTTGCGTGACCTTGCAGGCTTGGAAAACGCGGTGAATCTTGAAGTTCTTGTAATGCGGGACAATTTAATTGAAGACCTGTCTCCAATCTTAGGACTTGCAAACTTGGTCAAACTTGATTTGTCGGGCAACCGGCTGCGAAGAGCTGGTTCTCTCGTTAAGCTGTCCGGCCATAAAATGAGGGCGAAGGTTTCTGAATTACAATTGTCTTTGGAGGATAGAAGACTCTCCAAAGATGAAAAGTCTTCAACAATTCTCGAGATGTCGGAATTAATCCAACGTTTGCAAACCGGTCCATGGGCACTGAAGGAATTAAATCTTTCCAATAATTTATTACTTGGACTCTCCGGTGTTGAGCATCTAAAGGATTTGACTCACTTGGATGTTTCGGGGAATTCATTGATTGATTTGGAAGGCGTTGGAGAATTGAAACTGCTCACCACTCTATATGCTCATGGAAATCAACTTGGAAGAGTGGAATCCTTTGAGGACGAAAACAAAAATAAATCCTATGACCTTGGGGAACCAATCAACGATCAAAGTGGAAATGGGAAAAGGGATACTGATCCATTAATCGAAATTAAATCCATGCCAAACTTATCAAGCTTATATCTATACGATAATATCCTCGAAGAGATTGGTTCGATGGAAGATTTACCGAGGTTGCAAATTTTGTTGCTGTCGGGAAACAAGATAGAAGATGTAAATGGCTTGGGACAGTTCAAAAACCTTGTCAGGCTGACACTTTCAGATAACAAAATTAGTAGTCTTAAAGGCTTGGATAAACTGGAAAAGATTCAGCATTTATACTTGGTTGAAAATAGAATTAGTGATCTTAGAACTCTCCAAAAAATGAACACTTTGAGAGAATTACGGTTGCAGAGAAACCAATTCCATGACCTCGCTCCAATTGAGCAACTACCTAGACTCGAAAGCCTTTACCTTTCTCAAAATTTAATTTTCAAACTAGGAAATATTGCGAATTTGCCAAGTCTTAGGAGGTTGAGTCTAACAGGGAATTGTTTACCTGATGACGATGAAAAAACCAATGAACAAGTTAACAAATTAAGAGGTCGGGGAGTATTTGTGAGCTTTGGCAATCAAAGAAAACGAGTCACGGAAGCTGAAACCCTTGTTAATTCTTTAATTGGTCACCCCCGGTCCTCACGAGAGTTGGGAGAATATATGCAAGTGAATGGATACCTGAGATTTATGGATTTAGTCGAAGATACAACCGTTGGTGAAGAGGAAAAAAGAATTGCTTATAATACTTGGGAGCAAACCTTAAGGAGAGGGAAGTCCTTGAAAGACTTACCTTTTCTAAAGAACTGATTTCAGTCTAAAGGACTCTATCTTTGCAAGTAAAGAAGAGTGGCGAAAACGATTGAGATTATAAAACAGATTAAAAAGAGCGTTCGTCTGACAAATTTTTGGATGCTGTGGGAACGGACCATCCCATCGACGAATCGATAGTAATCCTTTTTAAATCTTTTTGAGATAGATTTTTTTTTCCTCTTCAGCATTGTAAGGTATTTATAAGACAGATGAATATTGAGCAAGCAAAGAGGGCATTCCTTCCTCCTTTACATCGAACTCTTTAATCCATAAGAAATAGCACCTATATATGTCGATTAAACAACGGTCCGTTCGCCGAGAGCGGACGATTAAAGGAAAGTCTTTGCACACCGGTGAAGAGGTTACCTTAACCATCAAGCCCGCCTCTCCCAACACGGGATTTGTTTTTCGGCGAATCGATCTGTACGGGAAACCGGAAATTATTCCGGTCGTAGGTAATATTTCAGATTTAGTGCGTAGTACGACCATTTCAAACGGAAACGCCAAGGTTCATACTATTGAACATGTCCTCAGTGCCTTGTCGGGGTCTGGGATAGACAATGCAATCATTGAACTTGATGCTAGCGAACCTCCGATTATGGATGGTTCAGCACGGCCATTTGCAAATTTACTAATCGAAGGTGAGCCTTGCGAGCAAGAAGAGGAGAGAAACTTTTTCTCTTTGTCCGAGCCTGTTTCGGTCACTGAAGGCAATCGTTCAATGATTGCACTTCCTTACGATGGTCTACGAATAACATGTACTTCCACCGATGAACGGGGCAGTCATGTACAACACCTTTCCATTGAATTGGATCCGGAAACATACCTGGCGCAACTTGCCCCTGCCAGAACTTTTACCCTCTATGAGGACATTGAAGAACTTCTAAAGTTAGGGAAAATAAGGGGCGGGAGTCTTGACAGTGCAATTGTGATAAAAGGAGACAAGATTCTTTCCAAGGAACCCCTTCGCTTCGAAGATGAGTTCGTCCGTCATAAGATTTTGGATATAATTGGAGATATTACGCTCTTGGGGAAATCCCTGAAGGCTCACATAATAGCGGTTCGCCCAGGACATTCGCTCAATTCTCAACTCACTAACAAACTTCGCGAGTTGATGATCAATGGTGAAAAAACCGAACCTCCCAAAACCAAAATACCTACTAAGTCCATCGTTCTTCCTGAAGAAACAGAACTTGATATTAGGCGTGTATTGGATGTTCTTCCTCACCGATTTCCTTTCGTTATGATTGATCGAGTAGTTTCAATTGAGGGAAACGAGTTACTTGTCGGGATTAAAAATGTAACGATTAACGAGCCATTTTTCGGAGGCCATTTCCCTGGTCATCCAGTCATGCCTGGTGTTTTGCAGCTTGAGGCGATGGCCCAGGCAGCAGGTATCTTGCTCCTTCGGAGAGGTTCGGCAGAGGGTAAAGTGGCCTTTTTTATGAGTGCTGACAAAGTGAAATTCCGAAAGCCTGTGGTCCCCGGCGATCAACTTCGTATCACCGCAAAACTTGAAAAAGTTCGTGGCAACAAACTGGCAACTGCGAGTGTGGAATGTCAGGTGGGCGAGCAAGTTGTTTCTTCGGCGAATTTAATGTTTTCTATCATTGACGGTCGGAGAGCTGGGTAAATTATGGCGGTAGAAATTCATCCCAGTGCAATTGTTGATCCCCATGCGGAACTTGGGGAAAATGTCGTGGTGGAAGCATTTGCGATGGTTGGTCCGCAGGTCCGCATCGGAGATGACTCTAAAATTCTGCATCATTCCACAGTGGAGGGGAAGGTGACTCTTGGAAAAAAGAATTTAATCTATCCATATGCAATGATTGGTGGATTAACCCACGACCTTAAATACGAAGGGGGCCAACCCGGTCTATTAATAGGTGATGAAAATATTTTCCGGGAATATGTTTCGATTCATGTCGCTACTCAAGAACAAGATTCCACTACACTTGGTTCCTTCAATGTATTTCTTGCCTACAGTCACGTTGCACATGACTGTCAAGTTTCCAACCATCTAGTGATGAGTAGTCACTCCGCACTTGGTGGACATGTGATTGTGGAAGATCATGTTAATGTTGGATGGAATGCGGGAATTCATCAATTTTGCCGCCTCGGCAAACATTCCATGATTTCTGCTTGTTCGAAATTAGTTCAAGATGTTCCTCCATACATGCTGGCCGATGGATTCCCCGCAGAAGTCCGGTCAATCAATAAAATTGGGATGGAAAGAGCAGGGTATTCTTCAGCGGAGATTGACAATGCTCGCGGAGTGTTCAAGACAATTTATAAAAGTGATATGAATCGAACTCAAGCCTTGTCAAATCTGGTCGAAAGTTCCCCCTGGGAAGGGAAAAAAATTACCGAAGAGGTAATATCATTCGTTCAAAAAAGTGAACGTGGACTGGCATGAATGATTATTTTTCTTGGCCTTGGGAAACACTCAATTCCTTTAGGTATTCCCAGGAATAAATTCCAGTGGCATGTCCATCACTGAACTTAATTCGAATCGCATAGTTTCCAATAAAATCGAAGCCGAAAAGTTTAATTTTTGAATAATCAGATGGTTTTGAATTTCCACCGGTTCGGATTCCAAAAATGTCAACTTCACCAGTTTGTTCTGCACTCGGTGAATGTTTTCTCAGAAAGGGTGCTTCAAAAAAGTCTTCATCATCATCCGACCAAACAATTGCTAAGACATTACCTACAATTTCAGCCCGAATTGGAACAGGGGTAGGTGAAGACACTGCTGATTAAATAAAGGAGTCTAAACTATCGCCCGCGGATGGTGGTCGGGAAGAGTCTGAACCGCTTGAATAATAGGGATCTAGCACCTCGTTTCGAAAGCTTCTGCTCTCATCTTTACCAGCATCCGAAGACTTATTGAATTCCTCCGCTTCCCTACGAATTAATTCAGTTTGTAAATCTTTATCCTGAATTTCGCGGTCTAAGCTTCTTTCGTCCCAGTACCGATCGTTGTGAAATTCACTGGGTTCAGGCTGGGGAGGAAGTGCATTGGATTCAATCACTTCCCAGTCAGGTTTGCGAGTACAGTCAATGCCAACATCATCCACATTGTCGACGCTCTCCATCGGATTTCCGGGTTGCGGGCATTGGGTCTGACATTCGAGAGATTTCTCTTCACAAAGCGAACCACTCAATTCAATGGGTTCCGGACTTTTTGTTACCTTTTGAGAACTTTGCTGAGCATTATCAGGAACTTCGATTTGAGATTGATCATCCCGATTAATTTGCATCTCGCGCAAAGAGACCTCATTCGATTGGGATATGCTTTGACTCGACGGACTTTCCAT
>PBSV01000046.1 GCA_002726435.1 Opitutia bacterium
CTATCCGAATCCCAATACGTTCACGGGCCTACCTCCTGTCGAAAACCTTTCCGAAGCTACCGACGGCAGTGGACGACTCATAGCCATCGACTGTTGGAGATTCACCGCTAACGACGATGCGATGCTTGAGGGGGCGGAAGGTGTCCAAGAGCTTACTCAGTTAGAGTTCCTGGCGATAAAGCCTAAGCCTCAAAACGAGATGGAGTAATGAACAACCATCATTTGACGCATCCGATCACAGGAATGATAGCCAGCTCATGGTCAGCAATCTCGGCTTATTTTGACTACTTTGAAATGGCTGTTGGTTTTATCTCAGCAATAATAGCTCTTTTAATTGGGATACTTTCTTTAATAAACCAATGGCGGAGGTTTAAAAAAGGCGAATGATGAAGCTTTTGACAGCAGCGCTTCAAGCCTATGTCGCTTATACAAACTTAAAACTGAGGAGATATATTGATGACCTGGAAGACGAAATTGATAAGCTGGCTAGCGTCGGTGATGCTGCTTCCGTCTTGCGGATTGAACGGCTCTCAAAAAGAATTAAACGCGAGCAGCTACGATCCTCCGGTGATAACTCTGACTGATGGCCGGCTTTATACATTTCAAGAGGTTTCGATGATAGGTAGAGGCCAGAAGTATTATAGTCAGTATGTCTGGCAACGTGCATTAATTACCGGACAGAAATGAAATCAATATTTGAAAAGCTAATAGCTATCTTCTCGCGCAAACCTAAGCCGAGGATTAAGAAAGTATTGATTTGCGTGGGACACTCCAGAATGGGCGATAAAGGCGCTGTGAGCCGAGGCAACGTCAGTGAGTGGGCTTATAATCAATACGTGGCTGAAAAGCTACGAGAGAAGCTTACAGAGCGTTCTATATCATCAACAGTGATTTCCGAGACTCCATTTAAAGGGTATCACAAATCTTGTTCTTATTTATCTGAGCAGTCTTGGGGTTACGATTGCGTAATTGAGCTGCACTTTAATTCTCATACGGCAACCGCTAACGGGTTTGAATATTTGTATTGCGCCGGCAGCGAAAAAGGTAAAAAACTAGCAGAGTCATTTCGTAAAATCCACTCGGAGGTTGTGCCAGGACAGAAGGATAGAGGCGTCAAGGCGATTAGCCAAGGAGGTAGAGGCTACAGGTTCTTATCCAAAACTAAGCCCCCAGCCGCTATATGTGAGCCGTTCTTCGGCAGCAATGCCAAGGAGTGGGTTTTATATGAGGGCATGGAGTCGGAGCTAGCTCAGATCTATTGCGATGCTCTGGTTGATTACTTGGCGTAAAAAAAGAGCGGAGCAATTAAGCCCCGCCCTTACGGTTAAGGTGAAGATGCTATTTGTTCTGAAAGGGAAAGCCAGAAAATGGACATGAACCTCCATTAAGCTCCATGTCATATTTTTGCAAATCGTAAATAATGTTTAACACATCATTAATGTTTGCAAGTCGGTTCCCCATGTGAAGAGTCACATTGCGATTAACTATAGATTGGACTCTTCGCGCAATTTCACGGCTACGGTCATAACTTTTTTTCATTGCGAGGGCATCTTTGTCTATTTTGGTTTTTTGGTTTTGCACTTTTGTGGTTTAGTTAGTGGTTAGCGCCGGCCTTTTTCCTGCCGACAAAAAGACAATACGATAAAGAAATATAATTGTCAACTATTTTATTTTACCTTTAAGTATAAGGGTTGTGGCACCTAATTAAAATAATTTAAGAAATATATTTGACTGGTTTCTATTTTTCGCTAGGTTTAATTTATCAGCAAGAGCTGACCTAAAAGATGAAACTAATACAAGTTGACCAAAAAACACATCAGGCACTTAAGGTGCTTGCCGTCACAAAGGGAGTAAGCCTCAAAGACTTAGTCCAGAACCTGCTTAGCAAAGCATTGAAAGGAGCAAGAAAATGAAAGAAGTAATGCTGGGAGCGGCGATCTTTCTTAGCCTTTCCACACTCGTTATGTGGGTGTTTGCTAGCTCGCGAGCAGTTGAGAAGGCTAGAATTCAAGAGATGGCTCACAAGCTGTATCTTCGTCCGAACTTTGAGCTTCTTGAAATTAAGGAGCTTCTGATCGGAGGATACTATGAGCTAGACGAATACGAAATAAACGAGCGGATTGAGGCGATTAATATCGCTTTAAACGCAAAACAAAGAGCAATGTAATGAATATTTACGAAGAGGGTAAAAAGTCAGCTTTAATCAAAGAAGCTGAGCGAAAAGCCAGATATGCCCCTAGCGCTCGCTGGGACGCCATAGAAGCTGGAGTGGCCCGAATTAGGGCTAATGAGAGCCAAGAATACAAAGCGGCGCGAGAAGCCGCCTACGCGCAAGCTAGAAAGAACCTTGGACTATGAAAACCAAAACACAAAAGCGCCAGATATTAGCGCATTTAGAAAACGGTGGAAGCCTCACTACACTTGGGGCATTTAAAAAATTCGGATGCACTCGTCTTGCTGCAAGGGTCTTAGACCTACGCCGCGATGGGCATCCAGTCAAATCAGAGCGAATCTCTATCAACGGTAAACACGTTGCGAAATATTCAATTTAACGACATGAAAAACGAAATAACACAACAAAAGGGCAATGCTTTACAGGAGCTTGCGGAGAGACTCGGCAGCAACTCAAAGAGGACCGCTGAAATACTTAAAGCTACGGCTTTTAAGAACTGCAAGAATGATGAACAGTTCGCCAGCCTCGTTATTGTAGCCAATACTTATGGACTAAACCCTTTATTAAAAGAGCTTTACGCTTTTCCTGGCAAGGGCGGGGAGATTGTCCCCATTGTCAGCATTGACGGATGGCTTCGGATCATTAACGACCATCCTGAGATGAATGGGATGAGCGAGGAGTGGGCTGAGGATGGTTCTTGGTGTGAAATTAAGATCCACCGAAAGGATCGCGAGCATCCTACCACGCATCGGGAATACCTAGAAGAGGTCAAGAGAAACACTGAGCCTTGGAAACAACATCCTCGTCGGATGCTTAAATGGAAATCGATCATTCAATGTGGGCGCGTAGCTTTCGGCTTTGGTGGAATTCATGATGAAGATGAAGGCCGTGACATCGCCGGTTTCCGTGACGTAACGCCGGCTACTCCGGTTACAAGAGTTCGCGAGATTGCGGTCGATCCTTTTGAGGACGTAGTTGAGACCGATATTGAGCCAGACACTGAGGATCTTTTTAGTCAGGAGGGATCGAAATGATCGTTCACGACGATATTAAACAAGGCTCGGAAGCTTGGGAGCAGATCAGGCTCGGGAGGGCTACGGCTTCACAGGCTAGCAATATCCTTACACCTACCGGTAAGCTATCAACAAGCCGTATTAAATTTGCTCGTAAGTTGGCGCGAGAATGCCGTGTGAGCGACCCTATGGTGTTTGCTGGAAACAAGTTCACTGACTGGGGTAACGACCATGAGAACGACGCTAGGGAGCTGTTTGAGTCGATGATGGGCTACCAGGTCACTGAGGTCGGGTTTGTCACCCGTGACGATAAGATTATTGGATGCTCTCCTGATGGTTTAATCATGGATGAAGACGGGAAGTATAACATGGGGTTGGAGATTAAATGTCCTCAAGTTGATAAGCATACTGAGTATCTTATGGAAGGAGTGTTGCCAAAGGAATACAAGCTTCAAGTCCATTGGAGCATGGCTGTCACCGGCATTAAGACATGGTGGTTTATGAGCTATTTTCCTGAGACCAATCCTCTCATCATAAAGCTGCAAGCTGACGAGTTCACTGATCTTGTCTCACGCGCTCAAGATGATTTTATTCCAGAATATAAAGAGGTATCTGAGCAGGTCAAGGAGGCTTTATTTGGAAAGGTGGTAATTCGATGACTATTGCAATGAAAAACCTAGTTGAATCCGAAAGGTGGAGGCGAGCAGGTGTTTCAACATATTACCGAAAGTCTTTGGTTTTAGCTGCTGTTTGTGAACCTGGCATATCAACCGATGATCTGGCCGCTGTAGTAGGAACGACTCGCGGCTGCATTAACACAGCGGTTAGCCATCTTGCTAAGAAAAACCTGCTTCGGAAAGAGCTGATTAAATCAACTAAGCTTGGCGAGCCGAGGAAGATTAGGATCTACCCTACTCCTTACGCTAAAGATCTAGCAAACATTATCGAAACAGTATGACACGCTACGCTAAACGGGTGGACGCCAATCACTCAGAAGTGGTTGCGGAGTTTAAGGAGCTTCTGCCCGAGGCTAGCGTATTTGATTTATCGGGCGCGGGAAGAGGTATTCCTGATATTCTTGTAGGCTTAAAAGGGTTTAACTACCTTTTTGAGATCAAGGACGGCTCCAAGCCTCCGAGCGCCCGTAAATTAACTAAAGCTCAACAGGAGCTTCACTCGACCTGGCAAGGTCAAATATGCGTGGTCCACAACGCCGGCCAAATGCTGGCAGAAATTGCGAAAACACAAAACACAAAATGATTAAGATTAATAAATGGTCTCAGCTATTTGAGAATGCTGACACAAGAAAGAGACAGAGACTTGGCTGGTTTTTAGCACCATCAGGCTGCGATTCTCGCGGCTACAGACGATTGATGAGGAAGGGTAAAGATGGCATAGTCGCGTTTGGAGTATTTCAGGCACTTTGTCAGGTGATGGCGACCTACTCAAAAGAGACAAGAGCAAGCGGGGAGTTTCGTAACTCAGACGGCACTGGCATGGAAGTGGCAGACATATGGGAGATAACCCGCATGGAAGTGGCAGATGACTGGCAGGTTATTGAGACCCTAAAAGAAGTGGGCTGGATTTCATTGGTAACTCAACAATCTGCCACCTCCGTGCCACCTCCGTGCCACCCGCCTGCCACCTCCGTGCCAGATAATTCTGGGATTGTTAAAGGAGAAGGAGAAGGAGAAGGAGAAGAAGAAGGAGAAGAAGAAGGAGAAGAAGAAGGAGAAGTTTTTTGTCCACAAGTGGACGATAAGCAGATTTTATCTCAATTATGGAAGTTAGCTCCAAAACTATCCAGACAACGATCATCGAAGATGCAGGTTTGGGATGAATGGAACAAAATCAAAAACCCAGATCGGCCTACTCTAGACGAGTTACTGGCCGCGATTGAAGCTTGGAAGCAGTGTGATCACTGGACTAAAGAAAATGGAGAATACCAGCAAGGTCTTCATCTTTGGATTAAAAGAATGAGATGGCAGGACTTGCCGGAAACATCAAAAAATAACACAGAAGGAGACGGAATCTATGTCGTTGAATTATAATGAAATCAAAATCTGGCTAGCAAAGTGGGGTTTTCCTGCTCGGCACATTGCTAATTTAATGCAGATGCACGGTAATGGGCTAGGGAAGGCGCTGGAGCTTGAGGAGCGAGTCATAGGCGGTGATTGTTTGCTAATTTTATGCGGCGATCGTGGGCCAGGTAAAACTCAAATCGCTACAAAGTGGGCTGAGATGGCAGCTAAAAAAGATAAAGGCAGTCGATATTTTAAGACGCATGATCTTTTGGAGACAATCCGGCAGCAATTTGGAGATGATCGTCAGCAGAAAGGCTCGGCTCGCGACACTCTTCAGCAGGCTAAGAAGGTCTCACTGCTCATTTTAGACGAATGGTCCGAGCTGGCCGGCACTGACTGGGAACAAAGGACGCTCACTAACCTTATTGACCATCGCTACGACAACCTTTTAGCGACCGTGATCATAACAAATCACAAGCCAACTGAGGCAGCGGCAGCGGTCGGAAGATCGATTTGGTCGAGAGCCGAGGAGACCGGTGGAGTGGTGAATTGTAATTGGAAATCCTACCGAAATAAATGAGCGATCAAGAGAACATCGATACCGCGACAGCTATTATTCATTTTATCTGCGATAAATACAGCTTGACTAGTAAAGAAATCTTAAGCAATACGAGAACTAACAGAATAGCACACCCGAGAATGATGGCGATGGCTTTGATTCGCCGGCACACAACATTCTCAACACCAAAGATAGCAGAGATTTTCAGAAAAAGAGACCACGGGACCGTCCTCCATGCCACTAAAAGGTTTGGACATATTAAAATTAATGAACTGACTCATGCCTAGACCACGATTAACCGAAGATGAAATGCAGGTGTTAAAACGCCTGAGATCCGGCGGCGCAATGACAGCGCTTATGGAAGAGTGCGATGAGGCCGGCATTTCGCCAAGCTCGGTTAAACATTTCTGGTATAAATCCAAGCGCATCAGCCTTTTCTCCAAAGCTGAGAACCTTAGCCTAGATGAGCTATTTGAGCCGGTTCTTGCCGATCTCAGGAAATACTCTCCAAAGTTCAAAGCGTTCAAACGCAAGAAAATCAAAGATGCCCACTGCCTAATACTTGATCCATCGGACATCCACGTTGGAAAGCTGGCGGTTGAGGAGGAGACGGGCAGCAACTATAACGTGAAGGAGGCCGTAGCTTGCGTGGATCGCGGGATCGATGACCTGCTACGGATGTCGCAAGGCTGGGAGATCGACCAGGTTTACATGGTTATCGGTAACGATTGTCTACATATTGACAGCCAGCGCCCAGTCACGACAGCCGGAACGCCTCAAGACATGGATGGTCTCTGGTGGCAATCGTTTATTCAATGCAAAGATCTTATGGTCAGGGCGATTGAGAGGCTGCTGCCTTACGCTAACGTCACGGTTATTCATTGCCCCAGTAATCACGATTACGTCGCGGGTTGGATGCTCGCTCAAACACTAAAAGCATATTTCCGAAAGAGCAAAAACGTCACATTTGATATTTCAGTTAATCATCGTAAATACGTACGCTATGGATTAAATATGCTTGCATTTAGCCACGGGGACGGAGCCAAACTAGCAGATACGCCATTACTTATGGCTCAGGAAGAGCCTGAGATGTGGGCCGCAAGTAAGCACCGCACTATTTATTTGCATCACCTCCACCATCGAAATGTTACGAGATGGCAGAGCGCGAAAGACTACGTCGGATGCTCGGCTGAGCATATCAGATCACCATCCGGCACTGATTCATGGCATCACAAAAAGGGATATGTGGGAGTTCCTCGTTGTGTGGAAGCGTTTATTCATCACAATTCTGATGGACAAGTCGCACGATTAACTCATCATATTAAGAATGGATAGAGAGATCAGGGAGGCTTACGCCTCGTTAAAACCCTGCGTTAAATGCGATGGATACCCACGATTTCGATATGACCCAGGCGCGACCTTTTCTTACTGCGTCCGAAATACTTTAGACTGCCCATGCTTAGCGGCAGCGCCGGATTACGATCCAGCAGAATTGGCTAGGCGAATTAATAACCAAAATAAAAAATGAGCGAAAGCATGAAACTAACAGGAAGCCTCCATTTGCTGGGGGACACGCAGACATTTAACTCTGGATTCACCAAGCGTGAGTTTGTGGTTAAGGTGGATGACGGAAAATTTGACCAATTCATTAAGTTGGAGCTGGTCAAGGATCGGATCAAGGAGATCGACGAGGCAAAAGTCGGCGACGAGATCACGGTGCATTTCAACATCCGAGGACGAGAGCATGACGGGAGATTCTTTAACAATCTGGTCGCATGGCGAATTGAGAGCGCTTCACCGGCCACAAACGATCCTGGAGAGGCATACAGAGCTAAAGTTGCGGCAGCATACAAGGCATCAGCAGCGGTTGTGAAAGAGGCATCAGCAGCGGTGTTAGACGCCAGCACTGCTGATGGTGACGAGATCCCGTTCTAAATCCTAATAAGAAGAGAGATATGGAATGCGAAGATTGGGCTTACCGAATCTCTCATGGAGAAGTTCTTAAAACACCAGCATTTCTTGAAAAAGAATGAAAACAGACACACTAAACATAATTAACGCTGATTGTTTGGAGTATATGCGAGGGGTGGAAGATAACCACTTTGATCTAGCGATCACCTCGCCTCCATACAATATGAACTTGCGAGTCAATTATCGCGGTGACGGATACTGCTCAAGGCAAGTAACTAAAGAGATTTCAACAAAATACACTGGGTATTCTGATAACTTACCAATGGAGGAATACGAAAAGTTTATCGATGGCGTTTTAAAAGAGCTTCTGAGGGTTTCAAATACAGTGTTTTTCAACATCCAAATGATAACAGGCAACAAGCCAGCTTTGTTTAGGTTACTTGGAAAGTATGCTGAAGAAATCAAAGAAGTAGTCATCTGGGATAAGGGCCACGGTCAACCAGCCATAGGAGAGGGTGTAATGAACAGCAGGTTTGAGTTCCTGCTAATCCTTGGAGGGAGGCCAATCACTAGGGCGTTTAAAGACGCCAGCTTCAATAGAGGCACTTTAGATAATGTTTGGAACATCAAGAAGAAGCCTTCAAAGGTAGAGGGTCATAGCGCCAGCTTCCCAGTTGAGCTTGTTAATAAAATACTTAAGAGCTTCGGTCAAAGCGGGTGCAAGGTAATAGACCCATTTCTAGGAACTGGAACAACTGCTATAGCTTGCCAGGAATTTGGAGCTGAGTTTACCGGAGTAGAGCTTGATGAGGATTATTTTAAGGCTGCTTGTGACAGGATGAAGAGCGAATCTTTACAGATGTCTTTGTTTAGCTAAAGACTGTCGTTAAATAAAAAACTAAAAAAGTTTAAAATACTTGTTGACTTTGTTTTCTAGGGGTGTCAGTATCCCCCCGACATGACTAAGAAATTACAACGTATTGCCTCGCCCGTTCACACTGTTAAGCTTAACGGGTTTCACCTTATTTTTGACCCCACCCAGCCTCCTGCATCATTGCATGATCGTCGGGTATACTTTGCTAAGCACGGATCTAGAGGACTACAGCTCTTTGGTTTGGCATCAAAGCAAGACATTATGGACGCTAAAGTTAGCAGCTAATTTCCAAAACACCAAACCATAGAGATCATTTTTAATGAAAGTTTTAAGCAATAAAAAGATGGAGATTACCATTGAGGTGACTCCACACCCACCATTTGAAGGTACGATCACCTACCGTGCGCTCGCATGGGTAGGGGATCAATATTCAACCACCCTCTACTCTCAGTGTGAGGGATTCTGCCAAGAATGGTGTGCTAACGAAGCGTCTGAGAAACTATCGAAGATGATGCGTTGCCAATACCCGAAAGCTGTTTTCAA
>PBSV01000047.1 GCA_002726435.1 Opitutia bacterium
CCCATTACCACGATTCCACTGCCTGAAGGAGAAGTCATTGAGGTAAGCGGGATCGAAATCCTTCCAGGTAACCAAGTTGCGGTTGCCTCTCGCAGGGGTGATATTTTTGTAGGGGAGGGTGTTTGGGGAGATAACCCTTCACCGAAATGGACATTATATGCCAGGGGACTGCATGAAACCCTGGGGCTCTCTTGGAAGGATGGCTGGCTTTATGCCACCCAGCGTCCGGAAGTTACCCGTATGCAGGATCGGGATGGGGATGGGCGGGCAGATGTCTTTGAAACGGTGGCGGATGAATGGGGAATTAGTGGGAATTACCATGAGTACGCATTCGGTACCCGGCACGATAAAAACGGAGATATTTGGGTAATTCTTTGCCTCACTGGTTCATTTGGGGCAGATGATAAGAGCCCCTTTCGTGGCTGGTGCATGCGAGTGACGCCAGGAGGGGAGTGCATACCAACTGGCTATGGTATCCGTTCTCCGGGTGGAATCGGATTAAATCATTTGGGGGATGTGTTTTATTGTGATAACGAGGGAACATGGAATGGCTCCAGCTCACTGAAGCATTTGCGCCCTGGTGGCTTTCAGGGGAATCCGAGGGGTAATAAATATTTTGCTCTTACCAGTGGGTTGGGCCCGGAGCCGCCCGAACCGGAATCCGGTAGTCGAATTGAAACCGAGAGAAAGAGACTGCCCGATCTTGTCCCTCCGCCGGTGATTCTACCCCATGGTAAGGTTGGCAATTCGCCTGCTGGTATTGAATGTGATGAAACCGGGGGTAAGTTTGGACCCTTTTCAAACCAACTTTTTGTCTCCGAGCAAAGTCATTCCAAAGTCAATCGCGTCTTTTTGGAAAAAGTAAACGGATTTTATCAAGGAGCGGTTTTTCCCTTTCTCGAGGGCTTTGGTTCAGGCAATATTGTGGCCCGCTTTGCTCCCGATGGTAGTATGTTCACTGGAGGAACCAATCGAGGATGGGGATCCCTTGGCAAGAATCCATTCTCTTTTCAACGGGTAAATTGGACAGGAAAAATTCCATTCGAAGTTCATGAAATGAGGGCCAAGCCTGATGGATTCGAACTCTCTTTTACCCAATCTGCGGATAGAAAAACCTTGGCTGATGTTTCTTCCTACACCATTGAATCTTATACTTACATCTATCAAAAAGGATACGGCAGTCCGGAGGTGGACCAGACCGAACCGGTGATCAAAAAAGCAATTCCGTTGAAGGATGGAAAAAGCGTACGCTTAAAAATTAAGGGTATGGTGAAAGGACATGTTCATGAACTAAAGATGCCTGGCCTCCGCCGAGAAGGAACAGATCAACCTCTTCTTCACGAGGTTGCCTATTATACTTTAAATGAGATTCCCAAAAGGTGATTTTCTTATTGTCCGTAAACTAATGTCCTGATCGAACTAGGTGGCAGTGGGAGCGTAGAGTCAATCCCCTCACAATTTAAGTTCCGGTCTGTTTGATAGGCTCTTTTCAACTTCATCTCTCTGGGAGCAGTGAAGTTAATCGGACGGGTAGATTTTGAAGGATTGATTACCACCACAACAATTCCGTTCTCCTGATTATTCAAGTAGGCCGAGACTTTGAGCGGATCGGGTGAATTTACTTCTACTCGACGAAATCCTGGCTGGATGAAATTTGCGAATTGTTTAAAAAAGAAGAACTTCTTGGTTCGTTCGACAAGCTTTTGCCGGCCATTAACCCTTGGTTGTTCCTCGACTAAAACTAATCCTTCGTCTCGATGTTTTTGACGAACATCAGGGTCGGTCTCACGGTCAGGAGCTAAAGAATAGATCAGGCCCCACCAGAGGAATGCGTTTGCCCCTCCATCGACGAAACTCATGTGCATGTATTGAGCGGCCTGCATTGCTTTATCGAATTCAGTCATTTCCCGAGACCATCCATAAGTGTGCCATTCGTCGTTGTTCCACTGGGCACCTGTAGTCTCGGTCATCCAGAATTTTTTACCGGGAAATTCCTGCCTCCGGATTTTACCAATGTTCTTGGTGTTCTCACGAAGCACTTCGATGCTTCCATCCATATCATCCTTAAAACTATCGTACATGTGATAGGCGACAATGTCCACAGATTCACTTTTAATCGTTGGAAGAAATCGGGTGAGTTCGCTTCCTTGGTATCCCACATACGCAAGATCGGGAGCGGTAATGCTGACTTTCAAGCCCGATTTTTTCATTCGAGGATCCAGTTTTTCTTCAATGAACTCAGTGAGTCGCTGTGGGTCCCAGACACAGGTTTGACTTCCGATTTTAGAATAATTGGTTTCGTTCTGTACTCCGATGGTCGTAACATTAATTCCCCAGTCGAGGTATTGTTGGGTACGCTTGACAATTTCATCGGCCCATGCCTCTTCCATCGAAGGCTTGAGGGAATATTGAAGGTAATCGTTACCCTCGACTTCATCCAACCAGTCTCCCACTTCCAGTAACTCGGAGGAACGAGGCTGCCAGAAGGTAAGTAAAACTTTCAGCTTAGGATTGATCTTCATGGCTCTTTGCAGAACTTCTTTGTTGTGGTCGATCAATCCCTTTCTCGAGACTTCGCCTTGTACGCGGAGAACTGAAGTCTTCAGCTCTTCAAAGGCGATGGACATGGTTTCATCGTCGGGGTTGGTTCCCCAAAAAGCGATGGAACCTCCAAATCCGTCGATTTTTTGACGGGGTCGTTCAAGGTTGACCTTAACCTGGAGCGGGGGGGCAAGATTCGGTGCATCCCTGGGTTTATAAGCTGAGTTTCGGGCTTGCTTGACCCGAAGAGCGAGTCGCTCCTTGCCAAGAGCTAATGCCTCGGCATGAGCAGGATCGTCTTTCACATTGGTCACTTCCCCGGGATCGGTTGAAAGATCGGTCAGCACATTGGCGATCATTTGTTCCTGTTGGTTCAACCATTCGGTGTAACGATAGGTCTTGAAACGGATGCTATGACCCAAATTCTTTTGGGCGGGATAGGAACTATACGCATCCAATCGATGACCCGCCTCGGGATCTTGAAGAAGGTGATGAAACGACCTGCCCTGACAATGTAAGGGAGTGGGTAATTCAGTGAGTTCACACAAAGTTGGATAAAGATCAATTAATTCAACCAACCGCTTGGCCCGTTTACCGCCCTCAATCCGGGGATCTCTCACAATCAGAGGAACCTTCGTATCACACTCAAAGTTTGTATGTTTGCACCAACTTGAATGATCACCCAGTTTCCAGCCATGGTCTCCCCATAGAACCACAATGGTATTCTTTTCGAACCCGTTCCTCTTTAGGGCATCGAGAATCCGTCCCACGCATGCGTCGACATAACTGGTGGCGGCGGCGTATCCATGAAGCAAGCGTTTGTTGGTTTCATCTGAAAAGTCCAACGGTCCGCTGCCCTCGTAATCGCTGTATTTACTCATTTCCAAAGCACGCTGGTTGGCGGCGTAAGGAGGATACCCGGGAGGTATTCCTTTGTTCAGAGGCATCTTAAAATTGTCTCTTTGATAAAGGTCCCAGTATTTCTTAGGGGCGACGAATGGAAGGTGGGGCTTGGTCAGACCGACTGCGAGGAAAAAAGGATTTCCTGGCTTTTTGGCAAGTTGACCAATGATCTTAACTGCTTTGGCCGCCCGTTTGCCATCTCCATATGTATCATCGTGAACATCTGCACTCTCGGTCATTGGGCCTTTGGGGGGATCAAACTGGTCGCCCACTCTTTGCTCATTCAAAGCCTTTTTAAGTATTTCTATATTTTCCGGTTTTGCGTAGTGACCACCAATCCGCATATTGATCCATTGGTCCCAGTTATCGGGATCAACCCCTGGGCCCGATGTTCCGTGAAAAATCTTTCCCAAACCGATGGTATTGAATCCGTTTTCCCGAAAGTGTTTATTCATAGTTAGTAAATGAGGGTGTCTCTGCCTCCATCCATTAACGTGAAAGGTTTGTTCCCCGGTCATGGGAGGGTAAAGTCCGCCCATGATCGATAAGCGAGAAGCCCCACAAACTGCCTGTTGACAGTAGGCTTTTTCAAAAAGAACACCTGAAGCAGCCAGTTGGTCGATATTCGGAGTTTTTACAGGGGTGCCGTAAACCCCAAGCTCCGGTCTGAGGTCATCAATCGCAATGAATAGCACATTGGGAGTATCGCTTGATGGCTTAGGCTTCTCGGCAAATAATGGACCTTCCGCTGGCTTAGCAGTGACCGGACCAGAGGAAACTCTTTGAGGAATTGTTTTGAGGGGAACGGGTTGGGTCAGACTGCTCGATGATCCTCCAACCTTGACCATGTACTTTCCAGACGGCAGGACCCGCTGCAGAGAGGAATTGTGAAAGTGAAGATCTTCCGCATCCAAGTCGAGTATTACCCGTTTGGTTTCACCGGGCTTGAGTGAAACTCGTGCAAAGGCTTTTAATTCCAAGGAAGGCCGGGCAATTTCATAGGATTCTCCTGAAACATACAACTGTACGATTTCAGTACCCGTTTGTTTTCCTGTATTCTTTAAGTCGAAACCAACTTGAATCGTTTGCCCCGGGCGAATGCTGGAAGAGGAAAGGGAAACCTTTTCGTACTTGAAACTGGTGTAGGAAAGGCCGTGTCCGAATGGATATTCAGCTCCTTTAGGGGCATCGAGGTAGTCGAATACTAGTGCACTTCGATGCTGGCTGTAGTGACAGGGGATTTGAGAAACCGAGTATGGCCAACTCAAGGTAAGTTTCCCCGAAGGATTGGTGTCTCCGAAGAGAATTTCAGCTGCTGCGATTCCGGTTTCCTGCCCTGAATAATGGGCGGCGAGGATGGCATCGAACTGATCGCCGAGTCCTCCCAAGGTAATAGGTTTACTGTGGTTCAGAAAGGCAACCACAGGCTTGCCGGTTTTCAGGATTGCCTGGGCAAGTTCTTTTTGAGATTCGGTAAGGTCGAGCGTGGATCGATCACCAACATGATTTCCACCCCAAGCTTCCCGATTGAGCAGAACACTTTCACCAATTGCCAAAATCACGAGGTCCGCTTGAGAAGCTACTTTTACCGCTTCTGAAATGAGACCGCGATTTTCCTGTACCGTCGCATATTCCACTTCGTTGACATATCGCCAATTGGAATAAGAGTCTCCGGTGTCGTTGTGAGCGACCTTGCAACCCTCGGCAAATACCACCTCAGAGGCATCTCCCAGCAAATTACTGATTCCCTCGAAGAGAGAAACCGTCTTTAAGGGGCGGCCTGAATAATTTCCCAATCGGCATACTTTCGCATTGGGCCCGATTACCGCAATTTTCTGGTGAGCACCTTTTTTGAGGGGCAGTATACCACGGTCGTTTCTCAGCATAACAATTGATTGACGAGCGGCCTCACGGCATAACTCGGCTGCTTTTTCAGACCGGGAGTAGGAAAATGCTTTTTCCCGGTCCAGTTCGAAGGGAGCCTCAAATAATCCAAGACGAAACTTAAGAGATAGAACTGCCCGAACTCCTTCATCTACTTTGGAAAGGGAGACCTTTTCCTCACGAAGGAGTTGGGGTAAGTGTTGAAATCCAAAATTATTTGGAAGTTCAAGTTGTAGTCCTGCTTCCAAGGCCATGCGTGCTGCGTCCGCGTTAGAAGTTCCTATTTTTTGGTATTGGCGAACAAGGTCGATTCCCTGGTAGTCCCCGATCACAAGACCTTGAAAGCCAATTCGATTCCTCAGAACTTCAGTGAGAATCCATGGATTGACATGGCAAGGAAGTCCATCGACTTCATTAAATGCGGCCATAACCGCAGCGGGACGGGCGGAGTGAATGACATGGCGGAACGGAACAATCTCATGATCCAGCAAATAACGGTGTCCGTACGGGTAGGGCGATCGGTTCCTGCCTCCTTCGGTCCCCGCATATCCTGCAAAATGCTTGAGCGTAGCGGCAACATGGTTGGAATCGATCGATCCATCGCTTGAGCCTTGTAGGCCATGAACCATTGCTTCCCCCAGCTTTCCAACAAGGTAGGGGTCTTCTCCAAGGGTCTCGTCCACCCGTCCCCATCTTAAGTCGCGTGCAACATCGACGATTGGGGAGAGAATGTGGGAAACTCCACGGGACCTTGCTTCCCTCGCTGCTTGGTCATAAATTTCTTTCATTAAATCAGGATTCCAGGCACAGGAGAGACCAATCGGAGATGGAAAGGAATTGGCTTCAAATCGCATGAAGCCGTGGGCAGCCTCATCGTGTTGAATTGCAGGGATTCCCAAGCGTGTTTGGTTACGAAAATATTCTTGCACTGCTGCATATTGCTTAATGTCCTCCGCCACTGTGAGGTTGTGAAGTGGTCCAAGTTGTCCAATTCCATGGGGACAATTTTTGGAGTAGAAGGAGGGGTCATAAATTTTACCCTGCTGGCGAAGTTTTTGTTCGTTGGGATCCCACCACCCGGTGAGTTGGGCAACTTTTTCCTCGATCGTCATGCGTCGGAGTAAATCTTCGACCCGGCTTTCAGTCGGCAATGATGAATCCTTGTAAGTGCCGGTATTTAAGGACCGTGGCTTTTCGGTGGGAAATCCAATGAGACCAAATGGTTTGTCAGCCGCATTAATGAATTGAGCTTCGGCCATTTTCTCGAGCCACTTTGATTTCAAATAGGGAGCGGTTTCAAGCCGGGTCTGACCCCATCCGTCCCCCTTCCACATATCTTGCGAGTCCCAGTCAGCATTGATGTAAGAAACAGCCCGTATTACATCCTTGTTTTCCTCAATATGATCGAAAAATTTCACAAACCAGGAATTCCAAATGGTTCTGGACTCTTCTTTGTCAAAGAAACTACCACGGGGCGTGGCCTCCGCTATGAACACCGGTTTCTTCACCTTGCGAGCATAATCAAGAGCTGCTTGCCCGTCTTTGTCGCCCCCCCACCAGGAATATCCAACCCAGTCATAGTATTCGGAGCCAGGATCATACTCAACGAATTGTTTTGGTGTGGCTCCGCTGGAGGATGCATAGACCGTGGCAAAGTTTGTAAGTTTCGCTTTTTGAAGACCTTCTACTATCCTGCGAAAGGCTTCCTTAAAGTTTTTCGGATCATATCCGTTCCAGTTTCCGTCAAACTCATATCCAATGCGAATCAGAAAGGGATGGTCCGGATGATCGCCAACAAAATTCACCAGTTCTTGAATGAGGTGATCGTAAGAACCATCAGCCACTTTATCTTCGGAATTTCCTTCCATGGAAATCGATAAATGCATCACGCAGCGATCGAGTAATGGAGAGTCCAGGTAGGCCTTTTGTTCCATTGGGCCGGCGGCCCATTCGGTTTCCACATTAAGTCCATCGACCCTGTTTTTTGCGAATGTTCGATTAAACTTATTGGTCCATCCTTCTGCGAAGTAGACATAATGAGTAATGCCGGCGGGAACTCCTATGTTATCGACATACCCGTCCCGATACTTGGGGGTGCCCCCGACGGATTCATTGTCCTGTCCGGCAAAGACAAGAATTTTACCAGGGGGCGGAGCGAACCGGCCTGCGAAGGAATCGCCAAAAGAGTCTGTCCAACTCGCGATGATGGAAAGGAGTAGTAGTAATTTTTTCATCAGTGATTAAGCGTTTGCTTTTTGATCAAGTTCGGATCGGATTTCATCACAACGCGTCTTGTTAAGTCTGTAAAAGGAGACAATTGGAATCAGCAAAAAATGTCCAATTGCAGGAAAAAGAGTGAGGGAAAGTACAATTCCTCTGACCGCTTCCGGGGTTTGTTTTTCAATGTCAGAGCCTCCTTCGTATCCGTAATAGGCAAGAACCATACCGATCAACCAGCCTCCGACTGCAACGCCTAATTTCAAGGCAAAAAGAGCCCCCGAAAAAACCAGTCCGGTTACCCTTCGACCTGTTTTGAGTTCACCATATTCGACGGTGTCCGCGGCCATGGTAAAAAGTATGGGAGCTCCCATTTGAACGAAAAAATTAACCAGCCCGAAAAGAATGAAAATTGCATACAGGTTTGTATTGGAAACGAAATATAGGGTAACCGAGCCAACCACGATGATCGCTTGAACAAGAATGTATGCAGGTACTTTCCCTAACTTCTTCGTCAAACTTGAGGCAAACCCTGCTCCCACCATTTGGCAAAATGTTCCGGTGGTGAGAAAAGCAGCAATGAGTTCAGCATCACCGATAAACCACTTCACATAATACACTTGAGAAGCTCCACGTAAAACAATGGGCACCAATAGAACGAAAAATAAAAGGGCCACCACCAACCACTGGTCGTTCTTGAGCAGGGTTTTGAAGTCCAGGCCAAGTGAACCTTTAGTGGGAGCAGCCTGCTTGACCCGTTCTTTGGTCAGAGCAAAACATCCAAAGAAAGCAAGGATAGCAAGGACCGCGAAAGTCGCCATAGCGTACGGATAACCAGCCTGATCGTTTCCATTTCCAAATGTTTTTATCAAGTTCGGCGCAAAAAAGGAAATGAGTACCCCGGCGGAGGTGGCAATGAAGAAGCGGTAAGAGTTGGCAGATACCCGTTCCTGGGAATCGGAGGTAATGACTCCCCCCAGTGCACAGTAAGGTATGTTTACGACCGTGTAGAGTACCATAAGCAGGGCGTAAGTCAGGTATGCATATACAAGTTTTCCGCTTTCGCTGAAGTCTGGTGTGATGAAGGTAAGAACGAAAACCACGGAAAAAGGAACCGAGAACCAGAGCAGGTAGGGCCGGAACTTCCCCCATTTTGTGTTGGTGTTATCCGCAACCACTCCCATGATCGGGTCGGTCACTGTGTCCAGTAGTCGAACGACAAGAAACATGGTTCCCATAATTGCAGGAGCGAGCCCAAATACATCGGTGTAAAAAGCCGGCAGTAAAATTAATATTGTTTGGAATACGATATTGGAACCGAAATCACCCAAGCCATATCCTATTTTCTCAATTGGTTTTAATTTTGTTTCGGACATGATTTTTCAGGGTTTTAAATTAGTGAGTAATTTCAAGGTAGTCGAATTTTGCCCCGTTGCGTTCTCCCCTAAGGTCCTGGCAGGCCAATGCAATGAATGTGCCGGTGAAGCCCCAGTGTTCGCCATGGTCATCGGAAAGTATGGAAGCATCGAGTATGGCCCCTGCCTCCCTGAAAACTTGGCCATCTTCGGAAAAATAAAATTGTAAATCGCAGTCATCGAAGGTCGCCCGCAGGTAGAGATTGTTGTTGGAAACGGGAATAATTTCTTCGCCGAGTGGAAACGAGGAATTCCCATCGTCGCAGGAATGAATCTGCAGGCAAAGTCCTTTTTCCTCGTCCAGGGAGAGGTAAAGGTAGTGAAAGAGATAAGTATTGTAATAAGCAGCGAGTCCAGCCATCTGTTGAAAGCTCTTTGGACTGAAGACCATTTTGGTGGTAATCTTTGCCCTCTGCGATACCAGTCGCCTGCCGAGCATGGCTTGCTCGAAATTGGATTCGAGGGATTCGGCTCCCAGTAAGGAAAGGAATTCCGGAGTCCGTACCACAGATTCGGATGGTCCGCGCGGGGTGGCGTAGTGAGGGGAATCAAAGGGCAGACGCTCAGGTAAGTCCGGCCATGGATGATTGTCTAGGCTCGGACCGTTTAATTCCTGCTTTGGCTGATTCCCGCCACCTGATAGGTAAAGCCAGTCGTCCTCCCGCCACTCAACTTTTTGGATCGCGGTTTCCCTGCCCAGGTTACATCGTTTGGTGCCGGGTAAGGGGCGGCCGCAAAGATGGGGCATATACCACTCACCACTTGGAGTCTCCACCAAACTGGCATGGCCGGCTTTTTGAAGAGCGAGGGAGGGATTCTCGGAGGAAGTTAAAACAGGATTTTCCGGATGAATTTCATAAGTTCCCCAAAGGTTGCGGGACCGGGCTAAGGTAACCGAGTGTTCGTATTCAGTGCCTCCTTCGGCGGTGAGCAGATAGTAATAATCATTTCTTTGATAAAGGTGTGGTCCCTCGGTCAAGCCGAGCGGGCTTCCCTTGAAGATAATTTTTTCTTCTCCCACCAAAGAACCTACCTGAGTATCATATTCCTGCATCGCAATTCCGTAAAAAGGATGTTTTCCGGGGCGGTGATCCCAGACCATATTGAGCCAGTATTTTTTACCATCATGATCATGGAACAGGGAAGGGTCGAAGCCGGAAGAATTAATGAAAACCGGATCTGACCAGGGTCCATCGATGGATGAAGAGGTAATTAAGAAATTCGGAGTGTCTTTAGTCGCGGCCTCGTGTTGGTGAACGATTGTGTAACAAAGATAAAACAGCCCGTCTGAATGACTGATGGCTGGTGCCCAGATCCCCCCTGAACTTGGAACTCCGGAAAGGTTAAGCAATCGTTTTTCATTTAAAGCATGACCGAGAAGTCTCCAGTTTACCAAATCGCGGGAGTGGTGAATCTGTACTCCTGGAAACCATTCGAAAGTAGAGGTCGCAATGTAATAATCATCCCCCACTCGACAGATCGAGGGGTCAGGATTGAATCCGGGTAGGATAGGATTCTTAATCATTGATAGCAAAAGTGTCTAAGGGTGGGGGAGAGCAAGTAAGGCTGAAGAAATCCTTGGGGGAAAAGAAAACGATCCAAATCTTACCGAAAGAAGAACCAAATTCAAACCGCATATTGCGTATAAATTCTGTTGATATGCGTCAGCTCTTGGTGCCTCAAAATCATTCATTGATTGTCGTTTTGTTTTTCGAGCAGACGTTTCTTTTGCATCCAACCACTCTGTCTGCTTTCCGCTTCCAGTTCCGTCGCTCGTCCTTGGTCGTTTTGGCTGACCATCCACTCTTCCAAAACCCCGGAAAGCAATTTCTTTCTTTGGTTAAGACCTGGATTTTTTGCGAGGTTGTTTAAGCAGTATGGATCATTTAATATATTAAAGAGTTCCTCTTCCGGTCTGCTTAAGTATCTTTGAGAGAATTTAAGTTCTTGGTTTCCTAGGTTTTTGGTTTCTTGGTGCAGTCTTCTCGAACTTGGAATACTGAATTCGTTGTCTGGAAAAAGATTCATTACATACCTGAATTCATCGTCAACAACTGAGCGAATGCCATAGGCTTGGTCGACACCATTTACACCCAGTGTTGTTTGAATGCTAAAAGCATATTGTTTATGTTTTTGTTTGTTTCCTTTCAAAACAGGAAGAAATGAAACACCCTCAATTAAATTGGAAATTTTTTGACCGGAGGCTTCCAACAAAGTGGGCAGAATATCGATGTATTCCACGATTGCGTTGGATGATGAATTCTCAGTGATCACTCCCGGCCAGGAAGCCACCAGTCCACTGGCCACTCCAATTTCATAGCAAGTCCATTTCCCAAAAGGGAATGAACTTCCTTGTTCCGAGGCAACCATGGTGAGGGTATTTTCCCTAATACCCAGTTGCTCGGTCATTCTAACAATTTCGCCGACCTGTCCATCAAAGTAGGTAATCTCGGCTAAATAGTTGATGAAGGAATCGCGGTGAAGATCCAACTGTTGAGGAGAAAGTTTAACGTTTTTATAAGGCCCGGAGTCCCCTTTCGTATAGGGACCGTGAGGTTCATTGGAACAAAGAAATAAGCAAAACGGCCGTTTTGAATTCTTGGAGTTTTTCATGGTCTGAAAAACATTTGGGTACCTCCAACCATTCACGGGCATAACCTCTTCATCAATTGGGTCGGCAAATTCCTGAAGGTATTCAAAGGGAAATACGATGGCGGGTTCGATGTGCCGTTTGCCTGCAAGTACCACCCGATAGCCAGCTTCTGTTAGGTAGTGTGCAACACTTTTTATATTTTCATAAGCACGTCCATGATTTGGATGGGCACCATTTCTTACAGGATGTATTCCGGTGTAGAGAGCATGGCGGGTGGGAGAACACATTGGAGCGGATTGGTAGCATCTTGAGAAAGTCATTCCTCGAGCGGCCAGTTGATTGATATTTGGAGTCTTAGCCGGCCCCCCGTAAATCTCCATATCCAAGTAGCTGCAATCATCTGCGAGGATGAAAATGAAGTTTGGCTTTCCTCGCAGTGAAAGGATTGAAATCAAAACAAAGGAAAAAAACAATACGATCAGGGATCTGGGCTTCATGATACTGAAAAGTCTGGAAGGGATGAATGATTTCGATCTTAAAATATGATCGAGGCAAGGATATTCGATAGGCAAATACAGAAATCAATCATTAATAAGTCCTTCTCCCTGAGGAGAGCGAATTTGATCTGTAGAAGAAATCAAACTTGTCATCCAAGATCCTGAAAGTTTGATTTGTTCTTTTATGATTAAACTATTTCTTTTTTTTTCGACATTGGCTTTGGCATCATTGTTTGGAGATTCTAACGAGAAACCAAATATAATCTATCTCATCTGCGACGACCTTGGATATGGAGACATTCAATGCTTGAACAAAAAAGCCGGGAAAATCCCGACTCCTCATACCGATAAGCTTGCTTCCGGGGGAATGATCTTTACCGACTCACATTCCGGTTCATCGGTTTGTACTCCCACGCGCTACGGGTTGTTAACTGGTCGATACTCTTGGCGTACCCATTTGCAGAAAGGGGTGGTAGCCGGTTTTGCTCCTTGCTTGATTGAGAAGAACCGCCCCACTGTCGCAAGTTTTCTCCAGGCTCAGGGTTACCACACAGCAATTATTGGAAAGTGGCACCTGAACTTTCAATACCTTAATCCTGAATCGGGTAGCGAATACACGCGGAGGAAGCACAAAAGCCCACCGGTGGCATCATTGATTCCGGATGGCCCTATTCATCGTGGATTTGACTACTTTCATGGTTTCCATCATGCACGAAATATGGAGGCGGTGATCGTAAATGACAGAGTCATTGCACATGATCCACCGATCAACATGCTTCCACGACTGACTCGGGAATCTGTTAATTACCTAAGGTCCCGCAAGGGTAAGGAAAAACCATTTTTTCTGTATGTTCCCTTAGGCTCTCCTCACACTCCAATTCTTCCAACTCCCGAGTGGGAGGGAAGAAGCGGACTGGGGAAATATGGAGACTTCGTGATGCAAACGGATAATGTGGTGGGTGAGATTCAAGAAGCTCTTCACGAAATAGAGGAAGATGAAAGCACATTGTTCATTTTTACCAGTGACAATGGATGCTCCAAAGCCGCCGGAATTGCTGACTTGGAGAAACAGGGCCACAAAGTAAGTGCTGAATTAAGGGGTTCCAAGGCCGACCTTTGGGAGGGGGGCCACCGTGTACCCTTTATTGTAAAATGGCCTGGCAAGGTTTTGCCGGGAAGTTCATCCGGACAATTAATTTGTCACACTGATTTATTTGCCACGGTCTCAGAAATCGTAGGCTCGCCCTTGCCAAAAAAAGGAGCAGAGGACAGCGTTAGTTTTTTACCCGCACTACTCGGAAAGAAAATACAATCCACACGCAAAGGAATCATACACCACTCAATAAGCGGACATTTTGCTTATCGTCATGGGAAGTGGAAATTACTCCTCGCTCGGGCATCCGGTGGATGGACTTCTCCCAAAGAAAACGAGGCACCAATCAATTTCCCTGAAGCTCAATTGTACGACATGAGTTCCGATTCTGCTGAGCAAACAAACTTATACCTGAAAAAGCCATTGGTTGTTCAGAATTTATTGAGCCACCTTGAGAATGATGTAAATCGTGGCCGAAGTACGGAGGGAAAGAAGTCGGGCAATGATGTTTCTGGAATTATTTTATGGAAGAGCGACAGAAAAATAAAAGAAAGGTAACGGATATTTTTTCTCTCATTATGTAATGGATGCAAAATTTTTGTTTCCACGAAAACAACAAACGAATCGACAATAATCCACCAATTTTCTTTTAAATGTAATCTTTAAATTCTGTGATTTCTTTTGTCCATCTTCACCATTCAAAAAGTATTTGCCTTCTCTAATGTTCAATTTCTCTTCTGCTCTTTTCTCTCTATCAATCCTTTTTACCGGCTGTTTTTCATCCATTGGAAATCCTCTGATCTATAATTCATTAAAGTCTGAAAAGGGAAGAAAGTTGGTATTGGTTGCCAGCGACCATGAATATCGTGCCGAGGAAACACTTCCCGCACTGGCGCGGATATTGGCAGTACATCATGGCTTTAGTTGCACGGTTCTTTTTGGACTGGATGAAAAAGGTGAAATCAAGGCAGGTGCTTCGAATATTCCCGGTCTCGAAGTCCTCGAGAATGCGGACGGAATGGTAATCTTTACCCGATTCCTTGCTCTGCCACCCGAGCAAATGAAGTACATCGATGACTACCTTGGGCGAGCCGGACCGGTGGTTGGATTACGTACTTCCACCCATGGGTTCAATTACGGAG
>PBSV01000048.1 GCA_002726435.1 Opitutia bacterium
AATGCCCAAAGGCAAATACCATGGCGTAAAAATATTGATAAATCGGCTGTGTGATCAGCCTTCTCAGGAATCAATTAATTAAGCACGATGAGGGGGATCCCGTGCACCAAAAGAGTCATTTTTGCGGGATGACCATTGCAAATCAATAAAAGAAGAATTTGGTTCTTGAAAAAACGAACACGAGACCATCGGAGTAATGAAATAACCTGGAGATTCCAGACCTTGACCATAAAGAACAACGGGGCAGGATTGAGAGTCATCATTTTCATCACTATCTCCATGTGATCCGCAAAGACCATGAGAATGAGAACAACCCGAACTTCCGTGAAAAAGGGAGGAATGTAGGTCCGGACATACGCTTGCCGTACTGAGCAAACCAAGCAATCCGACTGCGGAAAGAGAAAAGGACTGAAACAAAAAATTCAAAGCGTATAATAATAGATTATTGCAAGCTGATTGCAATAACAAACATCGAATTGATTATTCCCTCTATCCTCACTGAAAGAGCATGTAAAACTGATACTTCTTATTCAACAAAACCCGCCAAGGTTGGTTTTTTACCAGCTTATTGAAACGAAAAGTTGAGTAATGGTTTTTTTAAAAAAAGTATCAGAGATCTACCAGTACCCTTCAATCAGGGTCCAAATTCTTGATCTGCGTCGATTAAAAAGACTCAAAATTTGGGAGGTGGCTTAAAAGTGCCTGTATGCGGGATAATAAAATAAAAAGAGACGGAAATGAGTGTATTTCCGCCCCCAGTTAAATTTGTGCTAGGTTTCCTCTTGGCGGATTGACCGGAGTTACTGAGGAATAAAATCCCCTAAGTCGGTGACCAAGTCTTTAAGTCCGCCGACGATGATTTCTATGTCCCCTTGGTCAACGCCGCTGGCTTCAACCAAGGCATCCACACTGGCATTCATTGCTTCGACTGATTCCTGACTAACACCGGCACTCATCATCACCTCGCCCATCGAGGCCTGGATGGCATCCATTTCCATCGGAGTGATCATGCCGTCCATGGTTGCCCGTTGCACTTGAAAGGCCATCGCCGCAACCGCTTCCGAAGAGGGTTCGTTGTCAATGTCGGTAAGAACGGCTTGCGTGCTCATCTTAACCGCGTCTATTTGCTCGGGAGTGACCTCGGAATCAGCTTGAATGGACAATAAATCTTCACTTATTCCCTCCATATTCTCCTCAATCACTTCAGCAACTTCCAATGCTCCAGATTGAAACTGAGCCGTTGCGGATTGAAAATCTTCTTGCCTCTGGGGAGCTCCTGCCTGCCACTCTGCACTGGCGGCCTGAGCATCTGCTTGGAATTGTTGGGCATTGGCTTGTCGCATAGATGCACCTGATTGAAACTGAGATTGAGCCGCCTGAACATTCCCTTGGAATTGCTGACCCACGGCTTGAAAATCAGTCTGCAATTGCTGGGCATTTGCCTGAGGCATGGCTGCTCCAGTCTGAAACTGGTTCTGGGCGGCCTGTGCATTTTGCTGGAATTGGATGGCCTGTTCGCCAGTCGGTGAAGGAACGGGAACGGCCTGAGAGAAAGTGGTATTTGTAAATGCGAAACTGACCAAAACCAGAAGGGCAGGTTTTGAAGATGAAATGATTTTTTTAAGCATAGGGAGATTGGGGTTGGGGTTTGAGTAGATAAAAAAATTAGACAATATAATCACTTCCAGGCTAGGGTATGGCAAGAATGCATTAAACTTTTTTCTGAACTGAAAATTTATAGAGTTGATGGATGTATCTAATTTGGAACTTGAAAGTCATTGGACTCACACTTGGAATTCTAGAAACATCAAAATCAAAGTATTTGAATGCCCTTACTATTTTAGTGCGAAGGAAACAAAGTGCCTTTGTTTTAATCGATAAAGCGGGATCTTTCCTCAACTGCTGGGACTCGACAACTTTTGCGCTTTCCAAATAACTGGTATCGAAAGCGTGCAAGGAACAAATAAACTGGATCCCGAAGAAAAAAAGGAATGCACAATAAAACCCAAGCCATTGTCCAGATTCCCCCAAGTGACGCCAGAATTCGCAGAGCGGCTCCCGATTTATAATAAACTTTTTTTCGATCTATGAATACGATTGAGTCGAGGCTTTGAGCTGCTTGTGGAAAGTTCTCTTTGGCAAAATCTCCCTGCAAGGGTGAGAATAACAAACGATTGCCCAGGTCAAATCGAATCAAAAAATTTACCCAAGCGTTGCAAAGTCCACAAACACCGTCAAACAAGACAATCTTATCAGATTCAGTTCTCAAACACACAAACTTAATCGAAAAAAAACAATCGCCAATAGTAATCAGTCTTTGGAATTTTAAATTGGGCAAAAGATTCAACCTACGATCATCCACAAACCTAAATGCCTCACATGTTCCTCTTTTCTATTTCGATGATTGGAACTTTACAAAGAACTCGAGAACCCCTACTGGAATAAGTTTTCTTTCCTGAATTCTCCGACATTTATGTACTCTCAATTTTTAAAGGTCTTCTCAGTCTTGCAGTGCCTTCTTTCTTGCTTCTTCCTTTCGGCAGAAAACCAGAACCCTAATATTCTCTGGATTACCAGCGAAGACAACAGCATTGAATGGATAAGTTGCTACGGCAGTAAAAATGCCAAGACTCCCCATATCGATCAACTCGCAAAAGAAGGTTTTCGTTACCTTTATTGTTTCGATAACGGAGCGGTTTGTGCCCCCACTCGCTCCTCATGGATCACTGGAATGCATTCGATCTCCAACGGCACCCAGCCAATGCGGAGTGGATTCGAGATCCCCGAATCCATACACTTCTACAACGAACTCCTCCAGCAAGCCGGCTATTTCACCAGCAACTGTTCGAAAACCGACTACAACTTGAGGGCTGCCAAAGGAAGAGATCCAAAAAGTTTCTGGAATTATTCCGGGAGTGATTATGCCGGAACATGGAAGAAACGTAAGGAGGGACAACCCTTTTTCACTGTTTTTAATACCGGGAACAGTCACGAATCCCGTGCGTTCGGTGACCACAAGGATGAATCCACTAATCCCGATGACATGATCCTTGCCCCCTACCACCCCGATCTGCCTGAGATGCGTAATACCTACGCCAAATACGCGGCCGCAGTTGGAAAAATGGATGAATCCGTGGGAGAAGCCATTGAACACCTCAAATCGGACGGGCTTTATGAAGACACAATCATTGTGTATAACTCCGATCATGGGGGCGTCCTTGCGCGCAGCAAACGCTTTCTTTATTCCAGCGGAATTCACTGTCCCTTGATTGTCCGGATTCCGGAGAAAATGAAACATCTTTATCCCGAAGGAAAAAAGCCGGGGTCCACCATCGATCGAATCGTCAGCTTCATCGATATGCCCAAGACTTGGGTAAGCCTGTGCGGAGCGGAAATGAAGGATAATTTTCAGGGTCGAATTTTTCTTGGCCCCAAGTCTGAACCAGAATCCAAGCACCACTTCTCCTGGCGTGGGCGTGCGGATGAACGATTTGACTGTGTACGGGTGATGCGCGGTGAACAGTTTGCGTATCACAAAAACTATGCTCCCTTCGCGCCCAATGGACAATACCTTGCATACATGCACAATATGAAGGCAACCGGGGCATGGGAGAGACATCATCTGGCGGGCAAGACAAATGCGGTGACCGGGCGTTTCTTCGAGCCACGCCCGTCCGAAGAATTCTACGACAACTTCCAGGACTTCCACAACATTGACAACCTAATCGACAGCCCGAATCACCAAACTAAAATTAAACAACTCAAGAAAGAACTGCGGCGCCAGCAATTGAAATATTTTGATTCCGGACTCATGCCCGAGGAAATGAGAAATCGGATCACCAAGGAAAAAAACACCACCGTTTACGCATTTGTCCGCGACCCCAATCTCTACCCACTTTCCAAATACCTCGACTACGCCGATCTTGCACTGACTCGTAAAAAACAACACCTCAAGACTTTCACTAATGGCCTCGTCGACAAAGATCCGGTCATTCGATACTGGTCGGTGATTGGACTCTTACTTCTCGAAAAACAAGCAAAGCCTGCGATTTCAGAACTTAAAAAAGTACTGGACGATTGCGACGAAATTCCTGCGTTCGCCGCATGGGCAATTTACAAGGCCGGAGACAAGTCTTTTGCGGAGAAGTGGATGCTGGATTCAATCTCCGCAAATCCAACAAATAAAACACTGGCCAATATTTTCGACTGGATGGACAAGGGAAGTTTTTCAATACTCGCCAAAATCCCTACGGACAATCTTCCGGAAAAAGGTTTACTCAAGGATGTCGTTGCCAGGTACAAATCCCGAGTTGGAAGTTAATCAGAAAATCGATGCATTGGAAGTGGCCACTTGGAAATCCTGCCTCCATCCACAAGAACGCCTTCTTGGAGGAGTAATCCAATCTTTTCGTTCTTTCCTAAGGCATAACCACCCACCTCACCGTTGGATTTGACCACCCGATGGCAAGGGACTGAAATGAGTTTTTTATTACGATTCAAGGATTGTCCAACTGCACGATATCCCCTGCATCCCAAAGCATGAGCAATTTCCTTGTAAGTAGTCACTTTGCCTATGGGAATCTTTAGCAGTAATTCAAGACACCTCTCCTCGAAGTCCTTAGGGTCGCATTTTTTCACTTTTTTAGTTTAATCAATTTTGGAAGAAACTAGTCAATTTCGATTGGATTTTGACCATAATATTAGGAATCCTCGTTGACCAATTTCGGAAGAACTTTTGAATTCAAAATCATGAGGATAGAGTTTCACTTTTTTCCGGTAATCCTGACAATTGTTATGATTTCCAGTCCTTTACTTGCAGAGAAAGAAAAAAAAATAATTTCACGAGTAGATGCTTACCAACTCCTCTCCCCTACCCCTATACGATCGAAGAAACAATTAAATCCCGAGGGACTGAATGGCAAAGTACTGACTGGCTACCAAGGATGGTTCCGAGCAACCGGGGATGGATCCAAACTTGGATTTAGTCATTACCAAAAAAACGGAAAATTTGAACCCGGAACTTGCAGCATCGATTTGTGGCCGGATCTGCGGGAATTTTCTGAGGAAGAAAAATTTGCCACCCCATTTCGATTTGTGGATGGGAGCACCGCACATGTTTTTAGTTCGCTTCATCCCAAAACCGTCAACCGGCATTTTTTATGGATGAAGCAATACAGTATCGATGGAGCCTTCATTCAACGCTTCGCAGTCCACGGAGCGAAACTTAGAAAAGACAATCGGCGCTTAAAATACGAGAATCAAAAACTCATGCTCTGTCGGGATTCGGCGATTCGAAATGGGCGCTGCTGGGCAATAATGTATGACCTGACCGGTATGACTGATGCGGATTTTGATCGATTGGCAAATGACTGGAAGCAATTAAGAAAACGAATGCAACTGGGCAATGATCCGAATGACACGGGTTACTTAAAGTTCAGGGGCAAGCCACTGGTTGGAATCTGGGGGGTAGGGTTCAAAGAAGGTCGATCCTACGGATTGGAAAAAACCGAATGGTTGATCCGATTGTTAAAACACAACCCGGAGTGGGGAGGAATGAGTATAATGCTGGGTGTTCCCTATTATTGGCGTGACTTGAATCGCGATGCTGTTTCCGATCCCCGCTTGCACAAAATTCTTGGTCTTGCAGATGTAATTAGTCCATGGTCAGTGGGGAGGTACGGAAATAAACCCGATGAATCTGCTAAGATAGTCTCTCTGCAAGTGGCTGATCGGAAATGGTGCGAAAAAAGAAGCATCCATTATTTGCCTGTCTTGTTTCCCGGGTTCAGTTGGAAAAACATGAAAGGGCCCGATACAACTCAGATTCCCCGGAGGAAAGGAGCATTTTTTTACGAGCAAATTATCGCAACTGCTCAGGCCGGTAATTCGAGTGCTTATCTTGCAATGTTCGATGAATTGGACGAAGGCACCGCCATCTTTAAATGCGCCGACCGGGTACCACTCGGTCGGTCAAAATTTATATCCATGGAAGGACTTCCCTCTGATCACTACCTCCAACTTTCCAAGGATGGCACTAATTTACTCCGCAAAAATATGTACCCCATGAAATAACCTTCGAGGAGTCTCCTTTTCCATTGACTCTCCATTAAAACATGTGAGCGTCTGAGGGAATGCTTGCAGCACACTATTCATTTTGCATCCTGGCTCTACTTGGCGGACTTTTTTTCACGACTCTTTTTTCGCATGGTCAATCGGCAAAGCAGAATCCACAATTATCCACCGAGGAATCCATGACCTTCGAAGCCATTGGAATGATGTTCGCAGAGGGATCCGGATTGAGCAAAATGAAATTCACGCAGCAACAAATTGACTTGATCCTGAGTGGAATGAAAAAGGGAATTGCGCTAGGCAAAATGCCTCCTGAGTTCGAAGCCCTTCAACCAAAGGTGCAGGCGATCATGATGCAAAAAATGCAACTTGCCCGCCAGGCTGAACAAGCCGAGATGGCCGCATTGGCCAAAGGGAATAAATCAAATGCCAGGGAATTCTTTTCAAACTTGAGTAAAAAAGAAGGAATCAAAAAAGACCCGTCCGGTTTTTACTATGAGATTTTAAAAACCGGGGAAGGCCCAAGTCCATCGATGAACGATACAGTTCGACTCCATTATCACGGCACACTGACCGACGGAACCGTCTTTGACAGTTCAGTTGATCGTGGACAACCTGCTAGTTTTCCAATGGGCGGAGTAATCAAAGGATTTTCCGGTGGACTGACCAAGACCCAAGTGGGTGGGAAAATCAGAATCTATATTCCGAGTGAACTTGGTTACGGAGACAATCCAAGACCGGGCGGCAAAATCAAACCCGGAGATGCCCTGATTTTCGAGTGTGAATTATTGGAAATCAAATAAATTCCGCTAATCAATTGCCTAGTCCATCCAAGCATTCTGGTTGGCGGGTCGAAACCAATGAAGCTTACTATTGTAAGTGCCAGTCTGTTCCATCAGACATTATGCTTTGATTGATTTTTAATAACTTTGCTTTTAACTTTTTAAATAGTTCAGGCTTTTGATCAGCAATGTCTTGAGTTTGGCCTGGGTCTTTGGATAAGTCAAAAAGTTGAAAATCCTGATAACCACCATTTTTAATCGCTGGTATCCAGGATTCCTCAAACATATTGGATTTTGAAATTTCATAATCTGGATTGGCCACGAGAGAAAAAGCACCGTCCCGCATTGCCACAATCGGACGGGACTTTTGCAAATGCCAAAACAAGGGCTGATGTCGTTTGAAATGGCTCGGGTTTCCTTTCAACAATTCCGATAAATCCGATCCGTCAATCGCCCGATCCTTGGGGAGCTCGAGCTTGAGTAATCCACAAAGTGTAGGCAATACATCAACCAATCCAGCTGGTTCTTTTAGTACGGTGTTTTCTTGAATCATTCCGGGCCAAGAGAAGATTCCAGGTACCCGAATGCCGCCCTCCCAATTGGACCCCTTTTTTCCCCTCAAATTTCCGGTCCGGTCATCCCGGTAGCTACCATTATCCGAAGCATAAATGATCAGTGTATTTTCACGAACCTCCATCCGATTTAATTGATCAATAATTCTTTGGATTGCCCGATCAGTATTATCAATCGTAGCGGAGTAAATAGCTGTCTTGTCTGTAATTTCACCATATGCAGAAACGAGGTCTTCAGGTGCTGCGATAGGTGCGTGCGGTTCATGAAACCAAACGTTGAGAAAAAAAGGTGCCTTGGGATGGCGTTGATGATCCAACCAGTCAATCGCTTCATCGGCCACCAACTGGCAGGAGTATCCTTCCAACAACCCAACAGCCTCACCATTTCGAATGAAATTATTGGGGTTCCTGTGACTGGGCGAAGCATTATTCCATGTGGTAAACCAGTAATCAAATCCATGCTGACTCGGGGTGGGCTTTGCCCGGTTCTTGGTTGGTAAACCCAGGTGCCATTTTCCGAAATGAGAAGTCGAGTACCCCCGATCCTTTAAAATTTCTGCGATCGTTCGCTCGCGGAGAAGCAAATGGGCATTTTGCACATCATCAGAAATCCAACTGTAAACCCCCGTTCTTATATGATGCCTACCCGTTAATAAAGTGGCCCGGGAAGGAGAGCACACCGCACTTCCGGAATAAAAATCTGTGAGTCTAACCCCTTCCCTCGCCAACTGATCAATTGCGGGAGTAGCGACCGGACCATCGTAACAACCCACATCCTGATACCCTAAGTCATCGGCCAAGAAGATCACCACATTTGGATGGTTCTCAGCGTCAACCTGAACTCCTTTCCAGCAGACCATTAAAATCACCCAAATGAAAATGTTTCTTACCATTTTTTATTTATCATTCTGGTTTTTTTAGGTCATTTACAAGATATTAAAGTACGAAAAATTTAAGGATTGATCATAATAAAAGATTTAAAATAGGAAGGTATTACGAGCAACAGACTTTTTCTTTTCACGACAGTACGAGTAACAAACAGGGATACTCTTTTGCCGATTCTGACATTTTTACTTCATAATTGGTTCCCGTTCAAGTAATCCAAGCAGGAAATGAAATTTTAATTGATTTAAGTGATACTCGTCAATTCACCACATTTTTTATTATGGTAGTCGCTTCTTTACCGGCTAAGATTCTCGAACTGTAAAATAAAATTAGCACAAAGGCACAATCAGGGATGACTATTACTTCCTTACAACTTGTATCTAAGCACAGAAGGGACATATGATAAGAATCCTTCTTCCAATTGGAACCACTGGTCCCTCCTCCCTTGCCAAAATTAGGTTTTCACCTTGGCCGGATATCGAATAAAATAAACCTCCAAAAAATCAATGAAACTATCTATATCTATCCTTCTCGTTTTCACCTTTTCAAATCTATGCTTGGCAAAAAAAGTCATTGATATGGACGAAGTTCAAGACCCGAAAACCCTTGAAATTAAAGTGTTACAGGACTGGCACAAGGTCAGTGGAAGAATCGAAACGAGGCAGAAACTGATAAGTATTAATGTGGGTAATCTCTGGCCAAAACAAGAATATCGAATACCCGTTCGGATGGTCGTTCCGTCAGACAAAAAAGCAAAGGGGTTTCATCTCACCGGTAGTAGTTCCCCCGCAAAATTAGAGAAGGATCAACGGCCCAGTCCCAATGAACAATTATTACTTGAAGGAGGAGTCGGACTCGTCACTACCGTGGTTCAGGAACCAAGCACATTTGGTAAACGCCAACTGGCTCAGGCAACTGAAAAGAAATTTGCCGAAACCCTCAATCCGCGTTTCAAAATTCAATATTGGGCATGGCCGGTAACCCTGATGCGTGCAATCACTGCCGCTTATTTGGAAAAGGATCATTTCGAAAAAGGAAAAGTTGCCGCTTCTGGCGGATCGAAAAACGGAGCCTCCCCTTCCATGGCGATTATCCACGACGAGCGTATGACCGCGGTACACGCCACCGTCTCCCCTATTTGGGACTCACCGCTCCGCCTTAATGATGATGAGGCTTGGAAGGAATTACGGGCTCAACCTGGCAGAAGAAGTGGGTTTACGGGAGGACATTTCGGACCCAACTTCAACGATCGTGTCCTTGATGCTGGCGGCACCTGGAAAGACCTGCAAAATTTTGTCCGGGACATTTCTGATCAAGTCTTCATATCAAGTAATCTCGAAGACTTAAGAAAACGAGGCGTGGATATGCTCTTCCATCCTGGCACCCATGACTTTGTTGCCTTTGATATGGCTTGGGGAGGGAAACACCACCCAACAATCCCCGTTTATCTTGGTGCCAATTCCGGACACGGAAAACGTGGCCATCCCAATACTGAACGGGATCAACAGAAC
>PBSV01000049.1 GCA_002726435.1 Opitutia bacterium
CCTTTTTCCAAAAGGGCTTTCCAAAAGTAATACACTTTTTCTTTTTCACCCAGAACAATTGGAATTGCCGGAGTTTCACTTTCCCAAATATCGAGGTCTAGTTTTTTTAAAATCGAACGGTACCGATCAAGGTTTTTAAAAAGCTTTTCGCGATGTTCTGGTTCCTGCTGCATGATGTCTAATGCCGCTTCTGCACACTTACATGAGGCGGGGGATAGAGCGGCTGAAAAAATAGTTTGCTTGGAATGACTTCTCATGTAGTCAATCGCATCCTGCGACGAAGCAACGAATCCACCTGCACCGGCGAGTGACTTTGAGAAACTTCCACACAAAACATCGATTTCGCTGGTGAGGCCAAAATGATTGGCGGTTCCTCTCCCTTCCTTTCCCAGTACCCCAA
Organism: Opitutia bacterium; assembly: GCA_002726435.1. GTDB lineage: Bacteria > Verrucomicrobiota > Verrucomicrobiia > Opitutales > Seribacteraceae > Seribacter. The sequence goes on from PBSV01000049.1 coordinate 401, forward strand.
ATCCATGAGCATCATCCAGAATGATAAAAGCTTGATGATCTTTTCCCAGTTCAACGAAATCAGGTAACTTGGCAATATGGCCTTCCATAGAATAGACGCCTTCGAGGACAAATATTTTTCCGACTTCCTCTTCTTCTTCATCAAGTATCTGACTTAGATGAGAGGGGCTATTGTGGGAAAATCTTTCGCACCGTGCCCCGCTTAGTTTAATGCCAGTCAAAAGAGAAGAATGGAGGTTTTTATCAGCAAAAATAAGATCTTTTCGATCTGCGAAACCTGTGACAGATGAAGCACAACCCAGGTAGCCGGCAGAGAAAACATGACAAGCTTCCTTACCTAGAAATTCCGCTAATTTAACTTCGAGCTCGCGGTGGAAAATCCTTCCCCCATTGGCCAATCTTGCCCCGGTGGTACTGGAGCCCCATTTTTCAATTGCCCGTTTCCCCGCTTCCTTGATCTTTGGATGGTGGGAAAGTCCTAAATAATCATTACTTGAAAGCATGATATATTCTTTTCCCTCTTTAAAAACTCTTGTTCCCTGCTGATCTTCAAAAATATGATAATAAGTATCGTATTTTAATCGCAGACTGGTGGATTCGTCAGAATCAATCCGTTTCCAGATCGGATTTTTTCGTTTGGTTAAAAAAGAAAGAGGCATTTCAAAAGACTAATCCTTTGGCTGATTTCCATAAAGACAAAAAGAAAGTGCATCGTTTGGGCCAAATTCCAAACGATTAGAAAAAAATCTTTCGGAGGAATTATTCGGTTCTTTTAATTACGTGAAATCCAAATCCGGTTTCAACCACTTCCGAAACCATACCAACTGAGAGAGCAAATGCAGCTTCAGAGAATGGTTTGGCCATAACCTCAAATTTAAACTTTCCGAGATCACCACCCTTTGATTTCGAAGGACCATCCGAATGTTTTTGGGCAAGTTCTGCAAAATCCATTCCCTCTTCCACAATACTTTTACGAATTCTTTCCGCCTCCGCTTTTGCCTCTTCCTTGGTGCGAACGACTTTTGAATCTGCACGGTCAGCACCTTTGTAGGAAATTAAAATATGGGAGGCTTTTACCTCAGTTGGATTCTCGCTTTCCTCCGCTTCTTTCTTTTTCACGAAATCTTTTCTCTGCAAATTTATTTTTTCAAAAACTTCATTGGAGATGACATAGTACCAACCACCTAAATTTTCATTCAATTCATTGACTCTATTTTGAGCGGTTGCGACCTTGTCGTCGAATTCCTTTTGTTTCCTTGCGTTTTCTCCCTGAATGCGAGCTATCTCAGCGTCCCGCTCCGCTTTTTTCTTGGCGAACTCCGCATCACCAATCGAAGAATTGTCTTCATTATTAACTGCTGCCTGTTTTTCGTTCACTTGCGTGATGGGTGGAGGGGGAGGGGGAGGAGAAATACTTGGAGGAGGAGAAGGTGGAACGAAATTAGGCGGTGGTCTGGTAGGTGCTGGAGGAGGGGTTGCTTCGACTCCATCTTCTCCAGTAGGCCCATTCTCTCCTTGCTTTTGTTCACTGCCAAGAGAGCCAGGCACTGGCTCAAGTCCGGGGGAATCAATGAGGGATTGATTCACGCGTGCGAAAGCATAAATGTAACGACTGTCCCCGGTCGCATTTTCTTCTTCCTCCGGTCCGCGGTAGATTTCTCCGAACCGAAGAACATACTCCACCCCATCTTTCATTCCAACCAGAACTTCTCCTTTTTGAGAAACCACTTTTAAAATTGGCTTGCCGTTAGGATAAGCTTTCGGCTTTCCAGACTCGTCGGTTACATTGATCGGTTGAAATCCTTTGGTGATCAAAGAGTTTGCAGCACTTTGTATTTGCTGAACATTGTTGGCATCCACAAACTCACTCCCTTTTCGCAAACTGGAAGCAAGAACTTCTGGCTTACTTTCAACATCAATAATTTCAAGGTCATCAAAGGCATCTTTCATTCCATCCAAAATGTCCTTATCAAGTTCCTCGTCGTTGGCCAGGGAACCTCCCATAAGTTTCCATTCAGAGCTGTCGTAATCAAGCACATGTTTAATTGAAGGGGTTAAGGTTCCATTCTTTATTTCGTAGTTATCGAAAGTGACACGTTTTATGTTCCATTTGTCCAAATCGAGAAAATCTTTTTCCACCCAATCGACAAATTTGGTGGTGACATCACCAACATTTTGAACTTCCACCCGGTAAACGGAATTCTCATCCGGTTTTCTTACATATCGAGTGTTGGATAATCCTTCCGCTTCGTTTCCAATGATTAACTGAGCCAGATTTGAACCGGTGTTATTCTTTAAGGAAATCATTCGACCAATTCCGGGATCACCAGGTTGTGCTTTGCTGGGGTCAAGAACGCCAAAATTTGCATGTTCCCCAGCCCCTTCGGAAGCCTGGTCCAAAATTCGCAGGTCGAATAAAAGAGTGGAAACATCCTTGACCTGATTGTCAGCATTTGCGGGGTAATCGGGCTTTCCCGGACGACGAATGAACCAGCCCTTTTCAGTCTGAGCGACTTCAATCGATTTGGGTTCTAAGTTTTCTTCGTCAATTTCAACTATTTCGATGCCAGTCGCTGCGAGTGGATTGAATTCTTCAAAGAGTTGTTGTCCCATACGATCAGGTCCACTACTCGGATCTCTCTTTGACGGTGTGGTGAAGTAGGCAAGTGAAATGCAAACAAAAGCGACTAAGGAAAATACAAGAGTCTTAATTTTATCATTCATAGTGATTAAAAAAATTTACTGGTTATCAATGAATTATCGTTTTTAAGAACGAAGCCTGGAAGCGGATGCACCCTGTATCTCTGCAGTCTTTTTCTTAAAAAACACCCCGAGGGCAATAATTAGCAGGGGAATTGGGGGTAAGAAGACGGCCAGGTTTTGAATGGTCTCTTGCTTTCGTTTGATTTCACTATCCCTTTTTCTTTCCGCATCCTTTACCTTTGCACTCGACTCTTTTCTAAGTTCCCGCTCCCGCTTGGCCAAGTTTTTCTGGAGCTTACCTGCTTCTGTCTGCAGAACCTGCATGAATTGACTTTGGGTCATACCACCTTGTTTATTTTGAACTTCAGCAAGAGCCGCATTTAATTTTTTGTTTTCTTCCTGCAAAATTCTTTGAATTGATTCCTCGGCCTCTCGAATGGTGGTGGATGCAACTTCTCGGGCCACTTCGATACTTTTTTCAAACTCTTCAAGGGTCCGGTGCAGTCGTCTGCGGTTTCTGATTTCGAGCAGGCGGTCCTCTTTTCCAAGATGATCGATCAAATTAAGGGAAAATGTGACATTATCCACATCGAGGGGAAAATCCGAATCTGGGCCCCGGCTTCTTATGTTAAAGAAGGGATCGGCCAAAACATCGGAATCCGCCACCAATACAACATTGAGTGAATTGGTGCGATTTCCGTCCTCCACAGTTCCTGTAATCGAGGCAGCGATTACTTCGGAACTCCCGGTGCCTTGATAAAGTGTTCGTTGAGGATTGAATCTTCTGGGAGATCCAAAAACTCCTCCAGTCCAAAAATTATCTAAACTTGTTGTCCCAGCCATTTGCCCTCCTCGCGTCGAGAGCAAAGGTTTGAAGGAAAGGTTAGGCTTTGGATTTTCGTAAATTGATCCGGGGCAGGTGAACAGGCAGTATTGTAACTCGGAGGTCATCGCACCTTCATCAAATGAGTTCCCCAAACCACCGACATACACAAATTCATTGGGAAAATTTTCGGAGCGTGGGATTTTTGGAAAGGGATTGTAGGGATCTCGAATGATCCGCTTGCCGAGTCCCGCCAAGCGGGTTTGTACCGGAGAGATTAACCTTTGTTCAATCGTTGTTCTAATTGGATGATTGTAATCCAAATTACTGACTGAATTTCTCAATTCATCCAGTTTTATACTGTCCCAGTCAGATTGATTCAATGGGGCGTTAGCGTTTACCCTGGCTTCATATTCCGAGACTTTTTTGATCAAATTATCCAAGCTGGAAAAAAAGGATCCCACCTCGGTAAATCTTCCCCGTACCGGTCCGAGTTCCAGGGTGGCGCTTCTTTGCAAGCCAACTAATTCGGTTTTGATCGAACCAAGCCTGCTCAGCGGGTCGACATTGAAGTGAACCCCAAGCAAGTCCCATAATTTACCAAGGTCACCCTTCTCTGGGGCGGGGGGAGGGGGCTGTCCTGGCCCGCCACCTTGTTGGTTGTTTCTGCGTGGTTCATAAGTGCCGGTCAGACCACCTTGAATCAGGGGCAAGGGATCCTCGAAAATGGCAGTGGGAATTCCCGATTTGATCGCACCGATCAAATCGTCCAGCTTCGCATTGTCCAAGTTGGATGGTTGGACTACAATAATGGCGTCAAAATCATCTTTCTTTATTTCTCCACCGGTAATTTCCTGAACATCGTATTGTTTGCGTAATTCATTGACCACTTCCCATGCGGGTGTTCCACCTCCCATGTTGAAGCCCATAATTCCCATACCAGCAGTACCTAGAAGAGGCGCGTCAGTGGAAAAAACACCCAAGGTCTTTTTCTTTTTTGGTCCGCTTACCGAACTGAGGGTTCGCATGATCTCATACTCAACAGGCAGTCCCTTGTAGAGGAAGGGAATCGTTTGCTGTCCACCGTTTCCCTTGAAGACTAGGCCCATGTATAAATCCTTTTGCCAAGGCATGAAGCGTCCATCTTCCTGTACATACAGGGGCGGATTGACACCGTTTTGATTTTCCACACCGTACTTTTCAGCGGTTACGGAAGCATTGTCTTCGGGAGTAATGACATTGAGGTTGACCGATACATTTTTGCTTGCCCGGTCTATTTCCCGCAAGGCAGTCAGTAAATTAATTCTCGTTTGAACATACTGTTCGGGGGTGGACTCAGGCGGAGATAAGAAAGCGTCGATCTCCACAGGTTGACTGATTTCTTCGAGCAAGGAGATCGATCCATTGGAAAGACTGCTCAATTGCTCTTCCGTCGTATCGATTCGAATAAAATCATAGTTGCGGAAAACATGAGTGAGAGAAAAAGCAATCATTACGGAAGCAAATGCCCGGATTGAAAAATGTATGATTTTTTCATTCCCTTTTGGACTACCCACCCAGTGCCTTCGCCCGATTAAAATAGAGCACAAGTAAAGCATAGCAATTGCAAGACCCACAAAAAAAGCGATTCCGGAAATACTGATTGTTCCCCGGCTAAAGTCGAGGAAGTTGGATGAAATCCCCCATTCATAATCTTTGAGCAAGGCAACCGGGGCGTTGAAGGCAACCCCAAGCACGAAAGCAACGGTTAGATTTGCGGTCAGAAAAGAAGCCACCATTCCAATCGCCATCATGCTTAAACCCACAAACCAGTAACCCACATAGGTCGAGAAGAGAAGTCCGAAGTCCGGATTTCCCATCGTGATCAGGACTATGTAATTGGATAGAAGGGACACGAATAGGGAAACAGTAAATATTGCAATCGCCGCAAGGTATTTTCCAATTACGACATCAAAGTCACTGCCGGGCAGGGTAAGTAGTAGTTCATCAGTTCCCTGCCTTCTTTCATCCGCCCAGATACTCATGGTGATGGCTGGTATAAAGCCGAGTAAAATAAATGGAATGTACTGGTTGAGTTGATCGAGGTTGGCAAGGTTGGAGTCAAAAAACTCCTGAGGCCAGAAAGCGGCCAATCCGCTTGAAGAGAGGAAGGCACAGATAAAAACATACCCGCTTGGACTTCCAAAGTACGAGGCTAAGTTACGCTTGAAAACGGCTAAAACAGCTTGAGAATTCATAATATTTTAAAAAAGTGTCTGGTTTTACAATGACGGAATAAATAATTCAGGCGACAGCAATGGTTTGACGATTGAACCATTTGTCGAGGGAATCTTCGTTTTTGATATCATCCGGTGTCCCTTCGAAAATCAATTTCCCCTGGTCGATCAAAAGTATGCGATCCGCCACTTCTGGGACTTCCTGTAAGATGTGGGTGGAAAGAAGAATTGTTTTTCCCAAGCCCTTGATTGTTTTGCGCACTTCCAAAACTTGATTGGGATCGAGGCCTGCAGTCGGTTCATCCATGATTAAGACATCGGGTTCATGGAGGAGGACGTTGGCCATACCAACTCGTTGGCGAAATCCGCGTGATAATTTCCCAATCGATTTATTAAGCACTGTTTGCAAGGCACATTGCTCGACTACTTTTTCAATTCGTTCCTGTTTTTGTTCTTGGGCGATGCCACGAGCGTCTCCGAAAAAATTTAACAGACTCATCGGAGTCATTTCCTCGTAAAGTGGGCCATTCTCCGGTAAGTACCCTATTCGATTGGCTACCTTGTCTCGATTGCCTGCGACTTCCATACCACATACCTTGGCCGACCCTGTGGAAGGAGCGAGGTATCCGGTAAGCATTTTCATGGTCGTACTTTTTCCAGCTCCATTGGGACCCAGAAAAGCCACGACTTCTCCTTCGCGTACGGAAAAGGTTAAATCTTCGACCGCTTTGAAACTACCATAATACTTGGATAGCCCGTCAGTTTCGATCATTATGTCTGAGGATGAAATATCAGTCATAGGAATGAATTATTAAGGTTTGGAGGTGCTGTGAATGAAGAGGTATAAAATAACAAAAAGCTATGGCGTTACTGAATCTGTTATTTGTTCAAAAAAAACAGGAAATCGGATATTGTCGTTCAATCAAGCAGAAAAACTTTGCAAATTAATCTTATTATTTGGTAAATTAGATATTCAATTGGTGTTTTTAAAGTTTGTATCATTTTGCTTATTTTCTTCTTTGCTGCTTTCAGCAACGGAAGATGAGGATATTTCTCTAAGAAAATCGGATTGGTTTGAGTCACCCATATTTTGCGAGCCAATCCGAATGGATGACTTGGATGGTGGAACTTTGGTCAGTTTAATTAATCACCCGAGAGCCACACCCTTGCTTTTTCCAAAACTGGTTTCTCCCTTTGAGTGGATTGATTGTGGTGAAATTGAATTTTACAGTTTTAATGACTTGATCAAAAATCCCATGCTTCGCGAACCTGCCCCGAGGTATGACTCCAAGCAAAAGTCGCCATTTTTAAACGAAAATTTTTCCTCAGACCGAGACAAGCGGGGAATTTTAGGACCCGCATCCAACAATGAATTTGATATCCAAAAATTGATCCAGTCCAAAACCCCTCTCCCTGACGACCAGAAGCTACTCGCCTTTCTTAAACAGGGAACCGTTGATTTGAGTATCGAGCAAAAAACCAAGATTTTGGAAAGTTTGATTCCCAATGATACTGACAAGGATTTAATCAAGAATTTGCTCAGACCATCCAGGTATAATGAAACCAAGCAAATTATCTCCTCAAACATGCCGGCTGCTTCCCTCCCCGCTGAATTGCCCGAGCTGCCTGAAATTCCCGTGCTCGACCTGCCCGCGCCCCCACCCGGCTTTCAAACTTCCACGGTTTCACTGGCTGATCCTGGAAAGACGGTGCTTAAATTAAGGGCTTCTAAATCAACCACTGACGGAAGGATGCAACCCGCACAAGCCTCCGACATTTATTTAACCACACAAAACCTGCAGGAATTATTTAAGGACTTGGATGCTGGTGAGCTTCTTGCGGGCGAAGCTCGGTCTGTGGCCGAACTCTGGGCTAAGGCGGAAAAAAGCTCCAACCCGGAAGTTGTGTTTGGGGTCAAGTCAATCCTGTTGCAGGCAAAAGTAGGCAAGACTAGGACCGATGCATTTGGCCTAGCCGCATTGGAAGACCTCGCTCCTGATGAAAAATACTTCCTCATTGGAATTGAAAAGGATGACCTCACCGATGTCGTCACCATATGGTCCAAGGAGATCGAAGTATCACCCGGTGAAAATATGATTGAGTTGAGTTCGAACGACGTAATTTATCAGGAATAACCACTCCTCGTTCCAACAGTCAGTTTTTCAACTAATCCTCGCCAAAAGAGAAATCTTCTTTTTTTATAACCTCTTCTACTCACTCCCCACATCCACCATGCAAAATCCACAAATTCTTCAACAAGCAGCGGACCAAGCCAGAGGTTTGGCGATCGATGCCATTCACGCATGCAGTTCCGGGCATCTCGGACTTCCCCTGGGAGCCGCTGAAATTGGGGCCGTTCTCTTCGGTCATGATCTTTGCAATGATCCCTCCGACGATCAATGGTTGAACCGTGACCGTTTCATTCTTTCCGCGGGTCACGGCAGTATGTTTCTTTATGGATGGCTACACCTTGCAGGGTTTGACCTTCCCCTTGAGGAAGTAAAAAATTTCCGTCAACTTCACAGCAAAACCCCGGGCCATCCGGAATTCGAGGAAACCCCAGGGGTGGAATGCACCACCGGGCCACTCGGACAGGGCGTTGGAAATGCAGTGGGGATGGCAATCGCAGGTAAAATGGCCGCCGCTCATTTCAATACCCCCGAACATCCGATTTTTAATCACCAGGTCGTCGCTCTTGCCGGAGACGGTTGCTTGCAGGAGGGAGTGGCCTCGGAAGCCGCCTCCCTCGCCGGACACCTCGGCCTTGATAATTTAACCCTGATTTACGATTCCAATGATGTCACCCTCGACGCAATGGCGGATGCCTCCCAGAGCGAAAGTGTGATCGATCGATTCGCCGCCTACGGCTTCTCCGTTGAACGGGTCGAGGACGGCCACGACCTTCAGGCCCTTGCCGGGGCTTTGGCCCGTGCCCGTGCAAACAATGACAAACCCTCCTTCATCGAGGTAAAGACCCTGATTGCCAAGGGAATTCCCGAAGTCGCTGGAACCGCCGGCGGGCACGGGGAAGGAGGGGCAAAATTTGCGGAAGCGGCCCGTCAGGGATTGGGCCTTCCCGAGGAAACCTTTTTCGTATCCGAAGAGGTTCGCACATTTTTTGCTGCCCGCAAATCTGAATTACATACCAAGCGCCGGGAGTGGGATGCCATGTTCGCTTCCTGGCAGTCGGCCAATCCCGAAAAAGCCGCCCTTCTTCAGTCCGGACTCAGCCGTGAAATACCCGGCGACCTGCTTGATCAGGTCCAGGTCTTTCCTGAAGACGCCAAGGTCGCGACCCGGGCCGCCGGTTCACAGGTAATCAACGACCTTGCCAAAGCCATGCCCCTGTTGGTCAGCGGATCTGCCGACCTCCATGGTTCGACCAAGAACTACCTCAAGGAAATGGGGGATTTCTCCAAGGATGACCGTGCCGGCCGAAACCTGCTCTTTGGAATCCGGGAGCACGGAATGGGATCAGTTGTCAATGGCATGGGCTACTATGGAATATTTCGTCCCTCCGGTGCGACCTTTGCTGTCTTTGCTGATTACATGCGCGGAGCAGTCCGACTTTCCGCCCTTTCCAAGCTCCCAATTTTTCATGTCTGGACCCACGACTCGGTCGCCGTCGGCGAAGATGGCCCGACCCACCAACCGGTGGAGACCACCAGTGGATTACGGGTTATTCCCAACCTCGATGTCATTCGTCCCGCCGATCCGGAGGAAACTGCGGGTGCCTTCGTCGCCGCCCTTCAACGCACCGACGGACCCACCGGTCTCATTCTTACCCGCCAGAGCGTGCCCAACCTATCCACCATTCCAGTTGCCGAACGTCGCCTCGGAGTTGCCCATGGGGGATACATCGCACGCAGGGAAGAAGGGGAGCTGGAATTAATTTTAATTGCCTCGGGAAGCGAGCTCTCGGTGGCGATGGAAGCCGCTGAGCGGCTCGGACCCACCGTACGGGTGGTCTCGATGCCCTGCATGGAACGATTTGACC
>PBSV01000050.1 GCA_002726435.1 Opitutia bacterium
ATTTGCCTCCACCACCGGATGCTACCAGAGTGCTAACTACTTCGTGGATCACCCCGAGATCGAGTCCATTCAGACCAGCTTTGCCAAGGCAGGTTACTCAACTTACGGTGCAGGTAAACTATTCCATCATCCGGCGGGGGCCATCGATGTGCGTGACTGGACCCACTTCTTTTTACGCAACCCCAAGCAACGGGAAACTGGATGGCCAATGAATTCTTGGAGCGAAGAAACCCCCTTTCCTGAAACCTTTCCCTCAAGCATCTACAACCGAGAACAGGCAATCACCGGCGGAATGTTTCTCGAGTGGGCAGGTATTCCCAACAACAAAGAAGAGGATATGGCCGATACCAAGCGGACAAACTGGGCGGTTGAACAATTGAAGAAGAATCACGACAAGCCTTTCTTTCTCGCCCTTGGTCTATACGCTCCCCACTACCCCAACTATTGCCCTCAAAAATATTTTGATCTCTACGACCCAGAAAAAATTAAACTACCACCAATCAAGAAAGATGACTTGGCCGATCTTCCCGAAAAGATCAAAAAAATCAAAACTACCCGTTCCCGCATCGTTCAAAAACTCCAGTCCTTGGATGCCTGGGACGATGCCATACATGGCTACCCCGCCCACATAAGTTATGCCGACGCCATGATTGGCCGTGTTCTTGACGCTCTGGAAGAAAGTCCCTATGCCGAAAACACAATCGTCGTTCTCTGGAGCGACCATGGTTATCACCTCGGCGAAAAAGGAGACTGGGGAAAACACACCCTCTGGGAACGCACTTCCAATGTTCCTTTCATCTGGTCCGGGCCGGGAGTGGCCAAAAACAAGACAACAGATGTTACCGTAAGTTTGATTGACCTCTATCCGACTTTTGTCGAGATGTGCGGCCTACCTCAAACCAGACAAACCCTGGAGGGAATTTCCATCGCCTCCACTTTGTCGGTCCCGGACAAGGCCAAGGACCGCTTCGTTTATCTCCCCCATATGCATCCTGGAGAATATGCGGTCATCAATCGCGATTGGCGCTACATCCGTTACGGTGAGGATGGCGAGGAACTCTATGACCTCAAAAAGGACCCGCACGAATGGAACAACCTTGCCGGAGAAGATAAGTACGCCAAGGTCAAGAACCGAATGGCGTCCTTCGCCCCCATGGAATTCGCCCCTCAGGCCAGAAAACTAAATGCGAAGCGGGACTTGTTCGTGAAGGATGGCTCTTTCGAATGGATTGCCGGAAAGGGAAATCTTCAGAAAGCCAAAGTCTTCCGGCCAAGTATTACCCCTTTGGCTGCTTCAAAATCGTCCCAAGCAAAGAACATCCTTTTCGTGGTCTGTGACGATTTGAACACTCATGTTTCCACCTCGGGATACGAATCGATCTCCACTCCGAATATGTCCAAGCTCGGCAAGCAAGCAATCACCTTTACCCGTGCCTTTTGCCAATACCCGGTCTGCGGTCCCTCCCGAGCCTCTTTCCTGAGTGGTTTGTATCCCCAAAGTACGGGGGTTCTCAACAATACCTTCGACATCCGGAATACCCGACCGGGCACGATTTCCATGCCTCAGTTTTTCAAGGAGAATGGATATTGGACGGCCAGCGCGGGCAAGGTCTTTCACAACAACAAAAGCGACCACGGAGAAATTGCATGGGACGAAAACAAACGCTTCGAAAACGACGAACTCACAGTTGTTGGTCAAGCCCGTTTGAAGTTTGAGTCCGAAAACGGCTCAGTTGACAAAAAATCAAACAAGAAAAAATGGAAAGAGGTCAAGAAAAGAGTTTCCGCCAAACTGGACTCCCAAACTCCCCCCGGCAAAGGAAGAAGCGGACTGACCGATGCCCAGCACAAGGACGGCAAGAATGCCCGACAAGTCCTCCAATGGATTAAAGACAAAGCCTATCGAGAAAAGCCCTTCTTCATCGCCTTGGGATTGCAAAAACCACACGTTCCCTTTCTCGCACCCAACAAGTACTTTGATCTTTATCCCTACAGCAAGATCACCTACCAAACCGACCAGCCAGACTTATGGGATTTCCTGCCGACTTCCGCACTCTCCAAAAGATACGAAGCTTTCGGGTTCGAGTTGGAAAAAGAAAATCATGGGCTCCGAAAGGAATACATCCAGGCTTACCATGCCTGTGTCAGCTTCATCGATACACAACTCGGTTTGGTTCTTGAGGGACTCAAGAAGAACGACCTTTGGAATGACACTATCATCGTATTCACCTCCGACCACGGCTATCACCTGGGAGATCATTTTCTATGGGGTAAGGTTACTCTTTTCGACATTGGTGCGAAGGTTCCCTTCCTCATCCGTGCCCCCGGCTTGTCCAAGTCGGGAACCAGATCGGAAGCGATGGTCGAACTGATTGACATCTACCCCACCCTCGCCGACTTGACGGGTCTGGAGGCTCCAAATCATTTACAAGGATCATCCCTCCGCCCCCTTCTTGGATACCCCGAAAGACAAGGTAAAAAGAAATACGCGTACAGCGTGGTCTCACGAGGTTCGGAACTTGGCTATGCCCTGCGCAATCAAAACTGGCGCTATGGCAAATGGCCCGACGGTGAAGAGCTCTACAACTTACGAAGGGACCCGCAGGAAAAAAATAACCTCGCACAGAAAGAAGATCTCAACCAAAGACTTCACGAATTCAGAACAATTCTATCCGAAAAACAAAAATTATTTACTCAAAAATGAATCTAAATCAATACATCAAAATCATCAAGATGTGCTCCTTCTGGATCGGTCTTATCATTATGACCAACTTGGCACAGGCAAAAGTGGAACCAGTTCCCCCTGAAGTAAGGCCAAAAAAAATAACCGGATCAAAGCCTCGAAATGTAATCTTCATTCTTTCTGATGACCACCGCTATGATGCGATGAGCTTCATGGGACATTCGATGGCCAAAACTCCTCACATGGATGCAATGGCGAAAAACGGGATTCACCTGAAAAATGCATTTGTAACCACCTCCCTCTGCTCACCGAGCCGGGCCTCGATCCTCACCGGATTGTATACTTTCCGCCACCGAGTGATTGACAATCAACGATTGGTACCAGAAGGCACTCTCTTTTTCCCACAATATTTGCAGCAAGCTGGTTACTCCACCGGGTTTATTGGTAAGTGGCACATGGGACATGATAACGACGATCCAAGGCCTGGGTTTGATTATTGGGTGAGCTTCAAAGGTCAGGGTAAATATTATCCGCCCAATTCAAAATACACTATCAATGAAAACGGGAAACGGGTTCCGCAGGACGGATACATTACCAGCCTGCTCACGCGATATGCTCTTGAATTTCTCGAAGAACAAAAGAACCAGAGTAAGCCCTTCTTTCTTTACCTATCGCACAAGGCGGTCCATGGTCCCTTCACCCCTGAACCAAAATATCAAGGGTCCCTTGCAAAGACTCACTTTGCTTATCCAAAATCCTCCAAGAAACTAAATAATAACCTGAAAAATCGCCCGCGCTGGTTACTTGACCAGCGCAATAGTTGGCATGGGATGGACTTTCCGCTCCATAGTGGATCCACCGTGGAGGATTTTTACAGGAATTACTGCGAAGCTCTACGCTCGGTCGATGACAGCATTGGAGCGGTGATGAAACAATTAAAGAAAATGGGCATCCATAATGATACTCTTGTCATTTATATGGGAGACAATGGATACATGTTTGGAGAACACGGGCTGATTGATAAAAGAGTCGCCTATGAAACCTCCAGTCGTGTTCCCATGTTAATGCAATGTCCGAATTTATTACCGGGAAAATCCGTGGTGGAAGAAGTTGTGGCGAATATCGATATTGCTCCGACTATTTTAGAGGCAATGAGCTTAAAAAAACCACCGCATATGGATGGACAAAGCTTTCTACCCCTTGCCTTAGGAAAGAATATTCCATGGCGTGATTATTTTCTTTATGCTTATTACTGGGAGCAAAATTATCCACAGACTCCGACTCATTTCTCCCTTCGTGGAAAACAGTACAAGTACACGACATACTACGGGGTTTGGGACACCGATGAATTATTCGACATACAAAATGATCCGAATGAGCAAAATAATTTGATCCACCTACCCGACTTCGAAAAAGTCAAAGTGGATATGCAAACTCGATTGTATCAAATGATGGCGGATTTGGGAGGGATGGAAATTCCCATGAATCCACCCCGCGGACGAAAACAGAACAAACGATTGCGTAATATGGATGGAGAACAAGCAGCCGATTTTCCAGAAGTTTTTTTAGTCGAAGAACCACTCAGGAAGGAACTAAAATAATAATGCATCAACTCTAAATCACATTTGTAATTGAACGAAAGAATTTTAAAATAATTTTGTGAGGAATTGCATGTTTATCTTTTTAAAAAGAATGTTCGTTTTGTTTTTCTTATCATTCGAATGTTTCATCGGTGGAAATTTATTATCAGAATCAAACACCCAATTAGTCCGAGCCGTGCATCCCGATGTCGCGAATGTTTCGATATTTGCTCAAGATCCTGAAATTGTTACTCCGGTAGGAATAGCAGTAGCCCCAGATGGACGTGTATTTGTTCAGGAAAACCACACCCATAAACGAGGCAAAAATTACATTGGTCCGAGTAAAGACCGAATTCTTATTTTCGAAGATACCGACGGTGATGGCGTGTCGGATAAACGATCCGTCTTTTACGAGGGACTAGTCTTCAGCACCGATCTTCTTTTTGGGCCCGACGGACATCTTTATGTTGCCAACCGGTGGTTTGTGGGAAGATTTCGTAATGCACATTCACAGTTCAGGGCAACTAGTGAGCCAGAAATACTGGTGGAGTGTAAAACTGACGGCGACTACCCGCACAATGGTGTAGGCGGACTTGCAATCGATCCTGCTGATCCTGAAGTACTCGTCTTTGGATTTGGTGAAAACCTTGGCCAGGATTATACCTTCGTTGGATCGGATGGGATTCAAATTTCCGGCGGAGGAGAAGGAGGTTCGACTTACCAGTGCCGCACCGACGGCTCAAATCTCAAACGACTTTCGACCGGGCACTGGAATGCCTTTGGAATGACCTTTGATTTGTTTGGTAATTTATTTTCCACTGACAACGACCCGAACAGTACGCCTCCCAATCGATTGCTCCATGTTATTTCGGGAGCTGATTTTGGATACGAATACCGCTATGGAAGATCCGGAAGTCATCCACTGGTTGACTGGCATGGTAAAAAACCGGGCAAGCTTGGGATGATCGGTTCACTTGGGGAAGCAGCATGCGGGGTTGTTCCCTATGGAGAGAATTCCCTGCTCTCGGCGTCCTGGACCGACAATCGAATCGACCTTCATAATCTGGTGAAGACGGGAGAGTCATTCAGTGCCTCCCGCGAGCCATTGATTGTTGGTCCCGATAACTTTCGACCCGTTCATTTTTCATTTGCGGATCAAGGCAAATCTCTCTTTGTCACCGACTGGGTTAATCTTTCTTATCCCGTTCACGGGGCTGGAAAAATATGGAAGGTCACATTCAAGAAAGCGGTGGATTTAAAACCTCTTCCCCGGCCTCCTACAAAAAAGATTTCTGCAAAGAAAGCTCTCGCTCTTCTTGGTCATTCCGATCCCTATGCCCGAACCAAAGCAATTGAAATTCTCCGGGGGAAGGAACAGGTCTTGAAAAGATTTAACTGGAAAAAAAAACCTAACCCTGTTTTGAGGGCACACTGGGCGGTCGCTATGAAAAAAGCAAAACCTAAGTCTGCCACTTGGATTATCCCGGATTTGTTAACTGATTCATCCCCGGATGTCCGGTATGTCGGAATCAAATGGATTGCTGATGAAGGCATGATACAATATCTGCCTCATTTAAAAAAAATATTAGACCGAAACGACCTCAGCCGTGGCGAACTGCTTGCTACCATTGCCGCTATTGCCGAGGTGAGTGGTGGATTGAAAAGCGAGTTTTCGGCGAGCAGAACTTTACTCGAAATTGTCCACGATGAATCCAAACACACCCGTTTGCGTGCCCTTGCTCTTCGGAATATTCCTCTGGATTTTCCACGACTGACGGTAAAGACATTGGAAGGATTGGCCGCGACTAAAGACTACAGTTTGTTGCGTGAGGCGACTCGCAGTCTTGCTGCTCATCCAAATCCATCGAAAGAATTTCCCTTGGCACGGATAGCCTCCAACACCGATGTTTCACTAGAACTACGGGCCGATGCCATTGCAGGTTTAGCCGCATTTGCAAATTCTCAATCCAAACTTCTACAAGAACTTCGTGAGAGTAAAAAAACGATTCTTTCTTTAGAAGCATCACGGGCATTGGCGTCCGCAGGGATCATCGATCGAGAAGTAGAGGAAAAGCCAAAGCCAAACGACATTCTAGCCTGGGAAAATATGCTCGATTCGCTCTCCGGGGAACCCAACCTTAAACTCGGACGGCGCCTTTTCTTTCATCCCCGTCTGGCCGCTTGTTACAATTGCCATGCCGTTGACGGAAGAGGAATTGAGGTTGGACCCAACCTCACCCATATTGACAACCACTCTCAAAATGGTCGTGCTTGGCTACTTCAACATATTCTTAACCCAAGTTCTGAAGTGGCTCCCTACTATCGTCCCCAGGTGATCACAACGAGTGATGGAAAAAGCCAAGTGGGTTTCATTCTTGGAAGAGAAGGCAATTCTCAAAGCTATGTTGGAGTAGATGGAAAGACATTTTCCGCCAGAAAATCCGAGGTAATCAAGCGGGAAGAGTTGTCTATGTCGATAATGCCCGCCGGACTGCTCACATCGTTGACAAACCGAGAGATTCGCGACTTGTTGGCTTACCTTATGAAAGAAAAGACTGAGGGCTGATTTTTATATTTAAGAAATCGTTTTCCCGCTATCTGATGGAATCCCTGTTCTTCAGGGGTAAAGAAATAATACTAGTCATTCTTCCAAAAAGACTTTGCCTAATCAGTCAAAATTTAGACAGGATCATTTTCACAACTTTTAATACTCATGATCATAAAACTTTTCTTATTCTTTCTCACTTCGATCCTTTCGATTTTTTTCATTGCCCAGGGTAATACCAAGTCATCTCCTAATATTATACTCATCATGGCTGATGATATGGGTTACGAAGCCTTGTCCTCCAACGGCAGCGAATCCTGCCAATCACCAAATTTAGACACGCTCGCCTTGGAAGGCATTCGCTTCACCAATTGCTTTTCTAATCCGATTTGTACCCCTTCGAGAGTCAAGATAATGACCGGTCAATACAATGTCAGAAATTATGTGAAATTCGGCTCGCTGGACCGAGGACAAATCACTTTTGCTCATCAGCTTAAGGAAGCTGGTTACACAACCTGCATAGCGGGTAAGTGGCAACTCGGAAATCAAACGGACTCACCCCAGCATTTTGGTTTTGAAAAATCATGCCTCTGGCAGCATACCCGAAGTGGGCGGTCCAAAGAAGATGGTAAGAGATTCGATCGTCGTTTTGTCAACCCATTGCTTGAAATCAATGGCGAGGAAATGGATTACACGGGCGGAGAATACGGGCCTCAGGTATGCACTGATTTCATTTGTGATTTTATCGAGGAAAACAGCAGAAAGCCCTTTCTCGTTTATTACCCGATGATTCTTACTCACTGCCCATTCGATCCCACCCCTGATTCTTATGACTGGGACCCCACGCGGTTAGGCTCAAAATCCTACAAAGGCGATCAAAACGATCCTCAACGCCACTTCGTTGATATGGTAGCTTTTGCGGACAAAATGGTCGGGCAAATCATTGCCCAATTAAAGAAATCTGGTGTCCGCGAAAACACTCTCCTACTGTTTACCGGGGACAACGGCACGGACTCACCTATCGTAACCATTTGGAATGGAATTAATGTAGTGGGAGGGAAAGGCAGCATGACCGACACAGGGACTCGCGTACCACTGATCGCTCATTGGCCAAAGGGTATCAAAAGAACTGGTCGGGTGGTCAAAGACTTGGTTGAATTCTCCGACATTATGCCAACCCTTTGTGAAGTGGCAAAAACCGAAATTCCCGTTGGTTATTCAAATGATGGGGCAAGCCTAATGCCCATTTTTCAGGACAACGCCAAGGTCCGCAAAAAAGAGCA
>PBSV01000051.1 GCA_002726435.1 Opitutia bacterium
CGGCTTTATTTTATACAGTTCATTTAGTCAAATTGATCCGACCTACATTCGAGCTGAACTAGATGCTCTTGATCGTTTTTCAGTAGTAATTGATAACCTAAACTCTGGCTCTGACTATTTCTATCGGGCCTATTCAATTAATGAAATTGGAGAGTCTCGTGGAACCATCAAGCGATTTAGTATGCCTGAAGAAAAAAGTTGGCACGACATATTCCCAGTATTTGAAGGTGGATGGCGCCTATCTGAATGGTTTGGAACTTTCCTTCCCTTCGAGAACGGCTGGATTTATCATCAGGAACTCGGTTGGGTATTTGTGACATCGGATAAAAGAGATGGTTTATGGTTGTGGCACGAATCTCACGGCTGGCTATGGACAATGGAAGGTGTTTGGCCTTACTTATATTGTAATGACACTTCAAACTGGTTGTACTTCATAAAAAACCTTCCTGGCATGCCATACTTTTATGATTACGGAATGAATAATTATTACCACTTTGAAGTAGGCTTTCCAATCGATGATAACACTGCTGATGAACACATGCACATGAACAACAAAACTACAACTGGTAGTGTTAATCCAGAACCAGGACCGATGAGTTTCGGGCAATAATCTATTTACAGTATAAAAAGTAGTCGATTGAATCTGAAATAGCTCTCTATTTCACGAGTGAATGAAGAAGCAAAATTCTCAGCATTAAAAACCACATATTTTTTGAGTACTTACAGGTGTCGACTCATCTCTTTTTTTCTCACCCTGCTTTTAATTTTTATTGCTGGTGCAGAACCTAAGGTAGCTCAACCTATTCAAGACGCCAAACATTTCTCTTACAAGAAAGCCAGTGGTTCCAATTTAGTACTCAACGCCTTCTTTCCCTTCGATCACGACCCGTCCAAGGATAAAAGACCAGCAGTCGTTTTCTTTTTTGGAGGCGGATGGAAGGGAGGCAATCCCACCCAATTTGCCTCTCATTGCCGATACCTGGCTTCCCGAGGAATTGTTGCGATGTCCGCAGATTACCGCGTAAATAGCAGACAAGGTACATCCCCCTTCGAATGCGTAATGGATGGAAAATCCGCAGTCCGCTGGATTCGTCAAAACTCTGTTGAACTGGGAGTCGATCCCTCTCGAATTGCTGCTGGCGGGGGTTCTGCCGGCGGGCATGTGGCAGCAGCAACCGGGACCATTACAGGGCATGAGGAAGCGGATGAGAATTTATTTATTTCCTCCAAGCCAAATGCAATGATTCTCTTTAATCCAGTCTATGATAATGGCCCCGATGGATATGGACAAAATATAATTGGTGAGCGGTTCAAGGAAATCTCCCCGATTCACAACATTCGCAAAGGCACACCACCAACTATAGTTTTTCTCGGCAGTGAAGATAAGTTAATCCCTGTTTCAACCGCTTTCAAATTTAAAGCTCATATGGAAAGAGTGGGAAGTCGCTCGGATTTACACATCTACGAAGGACAACCTCATGGTTTCTTCAACCGGGGAAAAAATGGAAATTATTATAAGAAAACAGTCTTGGAAATGGACAAGTTTTTAGTTTCCCTTGGTTGGTTGGATGGAAAGCCGTCCATCAAGATTCCTTGACTCATTTGATGACTGTGTGGTGCGTTAACTATTGGATTGGATTTTTTACAGTATTTATCACACATTCTCTTCTTTTGGATGCAAAGGACCAGTTTACTCACAAAATCAGCATTATTCATGAGGACTGGGGAGAAGCATCTAAGGAAGAAATTCGAGCCGTGCTTACCAGCACTGCAGATTCTTTATTGGATCAAGTTGAAA
The DNA here is from genome assembly GCA_002726435.1 of Opitutia bacterium. Taxonomy (GTDB): domain Bacteria; phylum Verrucomicrobiota; class Verrucomicrobiia; order Opitutales; family Seribacteraceae; genus Seribacter. The sequence continues at coordinate 1,799 of PBSV01000051.1, forward strand.
TTCAACCGAAAGCTATTTTGGTGGGTCGGTCTTCAAACGGACCAATTGTATTATTTAAACGTGGCAAAAATGGAGAGTTTTTTGTCAATCTTAACACTCAGGACAGGCTTTGGTCACAATATGCCTTTCAATTTGCCCATGAAATCGGCCATATAATTTGCGGATTTAAACAAGGACATAAAGGGAATCTCTGGTTTGAGGAAACAATTTGCGAAGTCGCTTCGCTTTTTGCACTGCAATCCATGTCAAAAAAATGGATAGATTTTCCTCCTCATCCAAACTGGAAATCTTATGCAAAAGAATTTAATCAATATGCTTTGAACCGAATGAAAAAAAATTCATTTTCAGACAAAGGCAAATTCCTTGAATGGTTTCGGATCAACAAACATTCTCTCACAATTAACCCCACCGATCGTTCAAAAAATTGTAGAATTGCAACGATACTTCTTCCCCTATTCAAAAATAATTCTCATTCGTGGTCTTCCTGTCAACACCTCAACGATAGAAAAAACCTAGAGGAAAAGAACTTCGATCAGTACCTGTTGGAATGGAAACAAAATTGTCCCTTGCCGGAGCAAAAGAAATTCGTAAAGAAAATCAGTAATTTATTCGCAATTCAATTCTCTGAGTAAGCTATTTTTTCTTCAATCAAGAGAAATAGCCAGTCCTATTCTTTTCCGTTCCATCCACCTTCGATTGAAGGTGGTCGAAAGTTTGGGAGGTAACGAGTTCCATTAAGTTTTTCGTCCGCTCGTAAATTTGTCCATCTGAGTTGATTGGCCAAAAAGTTTTCCTGAAATTGACTCCCTGCCTCATGATTTAATTGTAAAAGAATATCGTACAATTCTTTGATGATGTATTTACCAAATCCGAGCTGGGATTCAGGAATCGAAGTTTTTTCTCGATCACAGTTCATCGAGACTTGCATGCCATTTTGTTTTTCAAAATCTCCTTGTGTGAAAAATTCGTTGAGAACAAGAACTGCCCATCTTTCCGATTGCTCCCAGTCTTTCCCCGGATTGCTAATGTCCGCACAGTGCAGGATAAAAGAACCAATCAGAAATCTTGTGCCTTCATCAAGTCGGGAAGAAAGATCAATACCCTTGTGGAGATCTACGGAGGTAGTTCCGAGTGTAATATCCGAATTCTTGTCACCCCTTGCATTCCTTAATTCATCCAGCACTACAGGCAGAACTTTCTTTACTTTTTGAAGTTGCTCTTTGTGCTTCTTCATATCGGTAAAAAGGATTACCTCACTTAAGAATTTTCTGATTTTCGAATCTTTATTTGGTGGAATGAGTTGCTTACTTTCCAACAATCCAAGAAGAAACAATAAAGACTGCTTTTCCTGAAGGCTTTCATGTTCAAACTTTCTGGCATATTCATGCTCTGCCTTGATCAGAAAAGAATTCATTAAACCAGTATGCCTGGCATCATGAGCGAGTGCCGCCAGCACCAACATGGCTTGTTCATCCTGAGTCAAAAAAACAGCTCCGCCGGACTTTAACAACACATGAGTGGTGATCATTACATCCATAGCATGTGCAAAATTGTGGTAATACTTTTTTATTTCTTGGTCCAAAAAAACAGACTTTGTAAAATATCCTTCCCTGATTTCTTCAAATAATTGCCGCTTTTTCTCCGGGGATAAATTACCCGGGAAATTATAGGGAGAATCATTGCTTAGGAACAAAGATTGATAGATTTCAAACTGCATGGAATGAGTGGAAGAAAGAGAAAAACAATCACTCTTCAGACTCAAGAAATCCACATTTTTAAATCGAGCAAACTCACTATTTTGGCCAACAGAATCCTCAACATCAACATTCTCGCAAGAGGTACAAAAGACCATCGTAAGAAAAAGTAAATTAATTTGCGTGAGCAAACCGATTAAACTTTTGAAAAACATTAAAAAAGAATAGTAACTACGATTTGATAACCCTGTAAATTATAAAGGTTATTGATTTTTAAAACCCCTAAGTTCCAGAATTATGGAGGCGGTGTCTCGATTAAAGGCCTTTTCGAACTCTGGATAATAATTAATCACTTCGTAGAAGAAACGAGCGGTGTCGTAATCAATAACATGATACTTATCTCTCAGTTCTTGCTCGGTGGGGAAAGTAATTTGTCGTCCTACCCGAAACTCGTCGATGGTCACTGGCATAGTGCTATTAAGAGCAAGAATTCTTTTAAGGACCAAAACTCCCTTGAGTACTTCCATTGCAGTTGCGCCCCGAACACCAGGGGGGGAAACTGAAGGACAGAGTAAAAGTGTATTACGATTTTCGTCTTCTGCATTGAGCAAACTCATCCTCTCAACATAGTTTGCAGAGTCCGTCACTTGGTCCATTGAAATAATTGCCCGTGGATGTTCAAAAGGACCAGGGGCCCGGGCCTTGTGATCGGACAAATCAAAAACTAGAGAATTTTCCGTTCCCTCGTTGATTCGATTGAATAAAAGACTCAATAAATGAGTTTTGAACTTGTTCCCAAATTTGGCTTCTTCATTTTCCTCGAAAAGTAAAATATGGTCATCGGCAATGTATTGGTTGTACTTAGATTTGTGAACAATCTCCCAAATCATGCGCCGGACGATTACATCTTCACCAGGAACTTTGTCCTTAAGATAACTGAATAGTGGATAGTCCTCAGGAATTTCCGGATGATCTTGCTTATATTGCTGAAGCTCGGTCAAAATCTTTTTGTAAAAATCACTTTGAGTCGCAAAAGAAAGATCGAACAGATCATCGTCTCGAATTCGATAGGCATTTCGAAACAATAAATTGTCAAAGGAATCAAAGTTCTGAGAATCCTTTGGAATGACATAGCTGAAGGATTTTTCTTCCGCATTCATAATATGCGGAGTAAGTACTATGATTACCTCCCTGCCTTCGGATGACTCTGTGGTGTTCTTAAAAAGATTACCAAGTACCGGCAAATCTGAAAGAATCGGGATACCTTTTTCTTCATCATTTTCATCATCTTCGATCAAGCCTGCAATTATAAAGGGTGTATTGTCAGATACTCGGACAATACTTTGGATTGTTTTATTTTCAATGGATGGAGGTGGTGTGTCTTTACCAATTGCAATCGTATTATCATAACTGCTCACAATTGTTTCAGTCTGCATCGTGACCTCTGATCCGTCTTCCGAAATACGGGGGCGTATGTTAAGCACAATTCCGGTATTTACATAAGTGTAGGAAACTCTTGAAATGCCAGTACTGGTTGTATTGGTTTGCGAAACAGGGATTTGAGTACCAATACGAATCAGTGCTTGCCTGCCATCAAGTACAAGAATGGAGGGATTGGTAAGGACCTTGGTTTCTCCTTTGATGATTGATGCATTAAGTTTAGCCCGGAAGTTGAGTGGGACCGTTCGGGTTAAGCCAGTATTTCGATAAGTAAGTAAGCCGGTACTGGAATCGATGTAAGTGGATGAGTTATTTCCAAATTTATTTTCCGTAAAGGAATTGAACTCACTGCTTAGTCCGCTTTGATCAAAACTTGTACGAACTTTTTTATCTTCAAGGTTGTACTCTAAGCCAAGAGTCTTGGCGGTGTTGCTTTTAATCTCGACCACCAGGCATTCAATGACCACCTGATTAGCGGCTACATCAATTTCATTCCTCAATAAATTCAGAAGTCCATTGAGTTGTTCAGGGTATTGCTTTTCATAAACAATCAGTAACCGTTGTTCCGGAGCTCCAGTTGTGGAAGAATGAAGATAAGTTCCACCAAGCGAATTAGCACCCGTTGCATTTCTCCCCCCGTCAAGGGCTGGTTGCATCAGGCTGGTCTTTGAAGAATCCAGCAACTTTACCACCAGTGGGTATTTGGGCACCACCGGTAATGCAGTGTAAATATTGCTGTAAACTGATTCTCCTCTTCCCAAAGTGTATTCTACGGTTGAATATCCAAGTGCTTTCAACAGTCCAAGCACTCGGTCACTCTGCATATAACTGAGTCTGTAAGATTTGAATGAATAGGGACTTCTCGGAGAGCCGATTGGTGGAGGTGGTTGCGGAGCAACGATTCTAGCTGGAGCGGGCTGTGACTGAAGCGCGGTTGAGGGGCTAACAGTAGCTGGTTTGTTAGAAGAAGTCGGAACTGATGTACTGGCTTGGCTGGCACTGGGAGCAGTCCTCTGGACGGACGGACTGGAAGATTTTGAAGTCATCGGGACTGTGGATTGAGCAAAAGTCCGACTTGGTGTTTGAAGCACTTTTTCATTTAGCTTTTCAATCGTACCAAAATTCGTCGGTGAATTCTCATTTTGGGCCATTGTCGTGACAGAAAAAGTCATGATCATCGATGTAAAAAGTGCAACATTGCTGTTCATTTTCATATTAATTAGGATTCCTTTTGAATTTTCTCGGTTAAGTTTCTGATTCTGTTAGCCAGTGCTGCCAATAAGTTCTGAGAGAGATCGAAATTTTCAACCATCAAGTGCTGAAATGCATGCTGTCCAATTTCCAGAAGGATTGAATCATCGTGCGCGGTTGCAGATGCAGACCTTGTCTCGTTATCGAGAATGCTAAGTTCGCCGAAGAATTCTCCCTCCTTTAAAATCGCAAGAGTTTTAGTTGGTTGTTTTGTGTCGAAAGAGTCGTGAATTCGTACAGATCCCTCGACAATTATATAAAGACTTGATCCATCGTCTCCTTTTTCAAAAATACTCTGAGATTTTGTATACACTTTTTCCAACGCAATTTGAGCAAGATCCGCTAAAATCTCCGGTCTCATGTCATGAAACAGAGGAAGTTTTCTGAGAACAAGAATTTTTCGAATGGTGAGCATTATGAGGCGATCTGTAGTTGATTTAAAGCCATATCAGCAATCCCTAAACTCTCATCACTTTTCATCTGCAAGCAATTTTCTTTAAGTTTTTCTTTGTTTTTTTCATTCTCAATTAGAACATGCAAGGCACATTCTCGAACCATAGGGTCAGAATCTCTCAAGGCTGAATCAACATATGCAGAGTGACTTTCATAGTTTTTCGAATACATCGCCAAAAGCAACGAACATTTGTACCATTTTGAAGTTTTTGACGACAACTGTTCAAAAAGATTCTCAAATTCCATAGCTTTTCCACTCCCGCGTTTAGTGAGAGTGGCATACATTACTTCCTCGGCAAGTTTGGGATTGAGGGCACCTTTTAAAACTTCCTCCACCTCAGACTTTGCATCAGTCCCTTTTTCGCGGGCAACTTCAAAGAGTTTTTTGAAGTCAATACTGCGATCGAGGATTCCAATAATTTCAATCAGTAATGCAGTCTTCTCTCTTTGCCTGCTCGATAGGATGAAACTAAGCATGTCGAATTTAGATTGATCCGGCACGCTTGAAAGTAAAAACGCAATTTGTCGAGCCCTGACCAACACTTCCGATAAATTTGCACGAGCCCAGTTGCGTAATTCCTTTTGCTTCGAAGAAATCGAGATCTTTCGAACATAGAGTAATTCAAGAATATCTCTTTGAGGATGCTCGCCAAGACTTTCTAACCAAACTTCAATTTCATCACTTCTTTTAACTAGAGTCGCCTCAAACCTAAACTCAATTAAGAGGCAAAGTTCATCCAGCTTCTCATTTGTAACACTTTCACGGATTTTTTGATCAAGGATTTCTTCAACGATCTTCCCACACTGTTCTGCTTTGCGAAAAATCAAAGGTTTATGAGAATTTTCCCGGACCATATTAATTAACCGAGGAAACAAGCTTTCAAAATTAAGACGATTGATACTTTCGAGGGCTAACTTATGCAACATCGACTTTTCATCCGTCAGAAATTTTGAGAGGATCATGCTGGTGTCCAAATTTTTTAAACGGGGTAACGCATGTAATGAGATAATTTTTTGTTCTTCTTCTGTAGAGAACAAAAACTCATTAAAAATTCTTTCCCCTTTTTCCCGAACCTTAAGGTCTTCACTATTCATCAAAGTAGTTGCAGAGTTACACCTCACTTGTCTATATTTTGACTCAACAAATTTCTGAACCAAATCAAAATATTCTGATCGCTCGGACTGATTAAGTGAATCGATAAAAGCGATTTGTACATCTTCAGAATCAGACAGCACTGTCTCAATCAAAGAAACAATATTTTCTCTCTCCTCGAATTTCGCCAGGTAAGAGAGCGCATTTTTTCTTAGAGCTAAGTTTCCAGAATCAACCTTGCGCCGAAAATCCTCATTCCAGCCCTCCAAATTCATTTGTATGACGAATTCACTAAGAAATAGTGCATCTTCAGGATTTGATCTACGAAACGAAACTTTCAAATCCTCTATAAACTTTGGATCTAATTCAGGTTGGGCTTCATCTTCAAAATCAATTTTTTTCGAGCCAAGCATTCTTGATAAAGAAGCAAGATACTCCTTATAGTTTAATCGTGAAATAAGAAGCCAGCACCCGCAAAGAAAAATCACCACTAAATTAAGCTTCCAGACAATTTCTGACTCGGAACCGCTTTGCCAGAAAGGCAAGGAGTAGGTGATCAGCAGGCTAATTGTGGCAATTGTCGCGGGTCGGGTAAGTCCGTCGACTGCACTATTCATCTGTCCTCTTAATTGTTTGCTAACCGCAAGAAAAAGCATCTGTAAACCGACATATTCAATCGTAAAAAAAACAACCTGCGTAATAAATTTTCCCACATAAATCGCATCTTGAGTTCCAAAGAAGATTGCACCAATCGAAGTTAGGATTAACAAACTTGGCAATATGCTGATTGCTGCCATTACTCCTCCACGAGTCAAGATTGCACGGACAATCAAAAGTTGAAGAATAAGCTGTGTGACACTGGTGTAGGTATAAAAAAGCCCGAAAAAATCATACAAGTCTTCCTGATCCTTCCGCACCTCAAATTTAAAATTTATATCAATTACCGAAAGTGCCATTGCCGAAAAAACCACCAACATGGTCATTAACACGGATTGTCTTCCACTAAACAAAACTTTGAATTTCTGAACAATCGTGGTGTTTTGAACTGCTTTCCCTGAAGATAGATGAACCGGTATCTTTAATTTATCCCCTTTTAGAATTAGGATAATATTTGCTGTAATCAGCAGAATCGTAACGAGACCAAGGGATAATTCATTCACAATATCACTTTTGCTTGCAAGTGAAACCGTATATCCAGCTAGGATGCAACCGCATGTTCCTGCAGCTCCAATTAGACCAAACCATTTTTTGGACTCCGATGGATTTAATATTCCTACTGCCATTCCCCAAAACAATACCATGGGTAGAATCACAATCACTTCGCAGATCATGTAAGCAAAAATGAAAATTCCTTTTTCCACTCCCATTCCTTTTGTCACGAACAATGAGGCAACAATTATAACGAGTGCGAAAACAAGTGAAGCGGTTGCAATTTGCATTGCACCAAAAGCCTGATACTTGCTGCATAAATAAGTCGAGAGAAGTGCCAGAACAATTGAGAGCGAAGCCGCTCCCATAATCATGAGGGATATGTCCGCAGGCTCAAAATATTTAAGCAAAAACGAATCGGAAGTTGCCCGGGCAGTCATCGAACTTTGAGCAACCAAGAAATACAGAAGACAAAGAAGACTTATTTTAGGGGTTATACCAAATCGTTGGTGCAGGAATTTCAAAGATTAATGGGGGGTGAAAATAAGAATTGTAATTGATATTCAAGACTGCAATATTTCAATTACTACACTTAATGACGAGCAATATCACAGTTGTCTACCACCGTTTTA
>PBSV01000052.1 GCA_002726435.1 Opitutia bacterium
AAAACTCTTCCCTGAAATCGCCAAGGCCTCAAACTCGCGCCTAATTCCATTTCTTATCGAAGGCGTCGGTGGAAACGAAAATTTGAACCAAGCAGACGGGATCCACCCAACTGCAGAGGGACAACGAATCGTCGCAGATAACGTCTGGAAGATCCTTCTTCCAGAACTCACAAAAAAAGAATCCTAAATTTCTATTTTCTCACAAAAGACCACAAGTGTCTGATCCCATTTCTTAGAATCTCTGCTCCTTCGTAAAATGGGAACTATAATTATTTTTATTATCATCCTATCTTTCTGCCCTTTTGTCCACGCAAACCAAAAACCCGAGTTTACCGACTACTGCAAACGAATTGAACAAGAAATCCAGGGACGAAAGCACGGTTTTCTTGCCGGAAATCTATCCTACTATGTCGGTGGATTTTACGCTAGCTGGGAGTTGTTTGAGGATGAAACGCTCGGCCTAACCCACCCCTTCTATCACGATCTACGAGGCAGAGGAGCCTCGCTCTTAGAAAGCGAAATTAGCGGTAATCAAAACACCGGAAAAGGAAACGACTTCCTGAGTTGGGAATTCTACAAAGACACACGGGTCCTCTACGGCAGCGTAATCGTGGATGGAAAAACCTATAAACAACCCAAGCCTACGAGTATGCGATGGCGTCCCGACAAGATAATCTGCGAGTATGAGGTCGCAGGAGTAAAGCTAACCGAGGAAAAATTTATCGCAGCCAACGATGCTGCCGCATCTATCATCACATCGTCGAAACCATTGATCCTCCAGTTCTCCGGGCATAGCTTTTACACGAGAAACAGCGTCTCATCTTCCGCGACGATCAGACACGATGAGAAAAATAAGGCTCTCGTAATCTCAGAAGGTGGCACAATGAAAGCCCGTCCCGATCCCAAGGGTCCCGAACGCATCGGACCTTCCATCTATACCGACATGAGCACGGTAATAAGCGCCTCTCGAAAATTCTCAAAAACCTTGCTCACCAAGAAAGATATAAAAGGTATTCAGCATTACACCTTCTCTATTCCTTGCGACAAAAAAGGCACTGTTGTTTCTTGGGCGATGAACGATGAGGAGGATCTTGCCCTCCAAGCGGCAACACAGCTCATTCAAAATCAGCAATCTTTTCGCAAGCAAAAAACAGCCCAAATAAATCGGCTACTCAACGATGAAATCCCCCACTTCCGCTGCCCAGATGAGAGATTCGTCGATATTTATTACTACCTCTGGTCCCTCTACCTCATGTATCACATCGAGGTTGGAAGAGGATGGGAACTTGAAGGTCATACCCAAACCGCAGTCAATAACTTCCTTGGGCTCCATCGCTACGACGCTGCCTTCCAAATCAAGGTTGGAGCGTGGACGCGCAATAAATCCAAGTTTGCTTATGGCAACGTTCTCACTTGGAAACATCTCACGAAGAACAAGCACTTCCGAGAATCGCTAAACGGCACCCGTTTAATCTCAGATAATAAAGGCATCGGCTGGCACAGTGGCGCCTACGGCCCCGAAACCTCAGAACACGTTTTGGGAGCCTGGCAAATTTATGAACACACGGGCGATCTCAACTTCCTTCGAGACGCATACGAAGATCATTTTGATACGCTTTTTCACAAACGGATCAGTGGATTCGCAATGAACGAGTTCGAGGTAGCTGAAATCCTCGAAAAAATGGCTAACGTTCTTGGCAAGAAGGAGGATGAAGAGCACTGGCGAAAGTTAGTCCGTCGCGATCCAGAACATATCCGCCTTATGTTTGACCAACGTTGGGAATCAAACGGCGTGCCCGATTACTTTGCCGCTCCTAAAAACAAAATGCTGATGACCAATGGATTTTGGGCGATGCGTTCTCCCCACTTCCCGAGGGAATATGCCGTCACCATGGTCCGAAACTGGGCCCTAAATCGGAAAAAAGGTTTCTACGGAGAATTCTTCCCTCTCGCGATGTCAAAACAATCCATGCAGGCTTTCGCCACCGACGTAGATCACTCTTTCGGTTACACTCCCGACACCGCTTACTTTACCCTCGACGGTATCTTTTGTCAGAACCTCTTACCAGAGGCCACAGAGCTCACGCTAAACCATCTCTTAAATTACAACTACCACCCCGATTGGAAAATACCCATCGCCCCTGAAGCTTACAAAAGAGATCGAACCCTTTTTGGTGACCAATACTCCAACTTCAACGCCGGAAAGATCCTGCTTTATCTAGAGGGCATGGGAGGTCTCAATCTTTCTCTCCCAAATCAAATGCTTACCGTAAGGCCAGCACTACCCAAAGCTTGGGACTGGATGGAAATTTGCCTGCCAATTCAAGAACAATGGACCCGTATTCATTATCGCCACGATAAAACTGAAATTCATGACAGCCCTATTCCATGGCGAGTCCTCAAGTCACATTGATGAGGATTGAATTCTATCAGAGGGTAAGATCAATATTCATTGAAACGAAAAGATATCGATCCGATGCTGTCAAAAGATCTCATGACACCTCTTCAAACTTTATAAAATGCTAGTATATTGCTCGCTTTTTACAGCGGCAGGAAAAGCAAAACCCGCTTATCCATTGGGACGAAGCGGGTCGTGAAAGTGTTAAGCAGACTGGGACTCGAACCCAGGACCAAAGATCATAGGTTTAAGGAGGTCCGAGAAAGTCTCTATCCCCTTTTAGATAAGGGTTTTGTAATTCATCAAACTTCCGAGAACCTCCTTGTTTGCTAGCAGATTGCTTGCAATAATCACCCCATGGCCACTCTTTATCGTAAGAAAGACCATACCGGAAAAACTCTCTCTAACTGGTATTGTTTCTTTCGAGCCCTCGATCGTGATGGGAATGTTAAGCAAGTTCATCGCTCCACGAGAGAGACGACCAAAGGACGAGCTCAAAAGAAGGCTCAAGACCTCCAACAGGCATTCAAAAATGACCAAGGATCAGGCGATGCGAAAAGCCGTGATATTTTGAGCGTCCTCCAAGAAGCCGGCGATCTGGCTCTCAAAGGACAAATGAATCATCTTTCAGGAAGGCGATTCCTGAATCAGATCCTAAAAATCTCCGAAGGTGTCGAAATGGAGCAGTATTCATTCACGCGCTGGTCTGAGGTCTGGCTCCAAGAGAAATCAAACTCGGTCGAGCCTGCCACGGTGGCCTTTTACAAGACCGCTCTAAAGCGTTTTAGATTATATCTTGGAACGAGAGCCGAAGACAACCTAGATAAGCTGAGGCATGAAGATATCATAGGCTACCGGACCTACCTTAAAGATGACGAGATGCTTGCGGACAAATCGATCAACCACCTAATCAAAGGACTTCGTGCCTGTCTCTCTTCAGCAAAAAAGCGCAATCTTCTAGAACTAGACCCGACAGAAAATATTCAGAAACTCCAAGAGCGGAACTCTGTCACTCGAAAGCCTTTCAAACCTGAACAGATAGAAGCGCTCTTTACTGTGACACAAGATGAAGACTGGCGTGGCATGATGCTGGTTGCACTCTACACAGGGCTAAGAATTACCGACGTCGCTAATCTCGTTTCGGATAATGTTAATCTCAAAGATAAGAGCATCGTAGTAACACCGAGGAAGACGAAGGACAAACTGATTAACTTAGTGATTCCACTACATGCTGAGCTTCAGAATTATTTTAACAACTCTCCCCCCTCTCCATTTGGACAGACCCCTCTATTTCAAAGCCTAGCAAAGATAAGCACCGGAGGGCGTAAAGGCCTCTCTGCGAGCTTTAAGAAAATAATGCTTAAAGCCGAAATCGATCCACTGATTATCCGCCGCAAGGGAGATGGAGCAGCTAGAGACAACTCTGAGCTGGGATTCCACAGCTTCCGACACACCTTCATTACCTCATTAACAAATGCTGGAGTTCGAGAGGAAATACGTAAGAAGCTATCAGGACACAGCGATCATGGAGATGTCCACGCAAGGTATACTCACCACGACTTAATCATACTCCGAGAAGCCATCGACAAGCTTCCGAGCTTATCAAGTTTAAATGGCAACACCAGGAAGCAACGGACCCCTTAAGCAAGCTTCAAGCTCCCTCCCCGCCATCTAAAGACCACCCGCCCCACCGGGGGAAGGACTTGCAACGCTCCTATATAATACGGTGAGAGATTTTTTGTCCCTAATATGGGCGCTATTCAACAATCTGGAGTGGTCCCAGAAACCGAGCCAGAGCCTTATTGATGAATTGAAGGACTAGTATTGCTTAGCCCGGATAAGATACTAGCATATCATCATCAAGCGATAGTAATTACCGATTTTTCTCGCTCACTCGAAATTCTCTTAAAATAGCTTAATCACGTCTTTGGCAAGATCTTGGAGGACACCTTTCACAAGGTGGTCAAAGTTATTTTCTGCGGGACCAATAGTGGCTGTGTAAGTGTGCATTTGATTTCCAAGTTTACAGGTAATGGAAAGTTTTGGAGTTTTGCCTTGCTTACCAACTGATGTAATACCTTTCATACTGCCGGAAACCATCATCCTCTCAATTTCGAATAGGTTTGTACCTTTCTCAATTGCGTTTGCAGCACTTTCAAAGCCTTTATTCGTTGCCTGAGCAGCAGAGAGTACTCCTTTTGCTACTTTTAAAGTCTCTGTGGCAGTCTTGAGTTCAGCAGTAAGAGCGATAACTTTTGGAGAGCTATCAACTGGAACAATTTTAACGGTTTTATTCGCGTTCTTAAGCGCCCAATCTGCTGTTTTCTTAGCTGCTATAGTAGAGCCCAATTCACTTTCAAGTTTACCGAGTTCAATTCCCTCTTTTGTAACTTTATCATAGCGCATTTTCTTTTTGTCATGCTTGATTTGATCCTTCTTGCTATGAATATTCCCGTTTATACTATTGATAGTGTTATTCAGTTTATCCACCTTTCCTTTTGCATCAGCTATTTTTTTGGACGCGCTATTAAATGCTGCTTTAGCCTCGGCTTGCGCAGTTTTAATTTGTTTCTTTAAGCTATTGATCGAATTCTGTGCTTTTGTAACATTATTTTGTGCGGTTTTTAGTTTTTCATCGCCATCTTTAAGACCTTTTAAAACTCCTTTAAGTCCATCCTTTAAAGCTTCGTTGTAACCTTCTAGGGCTGCGTCAAAGATTAGGTCATTGCTAACGTCGAACTTTAAGCCTTTGGTGGTTTCTGCGTCGATTGAAAGGTCAAAGAGTCCACCGAATTTTGTATCTGAATAGAACCTGAAATCGGACGGATCAAGTTCGAGTTCATACTTATCTTCAAACCCCTTAAATAAAACGAAATCTCCACTCATCTTAAAGTGAGATTCATTTGACGCACTTGCTTGAATGTCAATTTCAGCATCTTTTAATTTTAATGGACCCAGCGTAAATGGATCGATTCTACCGTCAAATTTAATACCTTGATCACTGGCGTAGCCACCGGCCATACCAAGCTCTTTGCCATTGACAAAAAGCGAGGCTTTCATGGCTACTCCAGCTCCTTGTATACTGAGTTCACTTTCCAAATCGCTCGGTAATTTGGCGCCAGGAGTCATGAAAGCAAAAACTAAGTCACGAAGCTCTGCATCGAACCCTTGAAAGCCCTTATCTTTCATTCCTTTGCCATATTTGGAGGTCATTAAGTGAGCTGCATGTGAAGTTAGAGCGCCAAAATCAAGTTTGTTTAGAGTGCCAGCAAAGGCTAAACTTTCGGGTAGAAAAAGAGCTTCAGGCTCGATAACTAAATCAGCTGCACCGTGAACCTGGGTAGAGCCAAGCATGATAATGCCACTGAGCATAAAATCAAAAGCACCAGTCTCGTTAATTCCAACAGACATATAAGGATTTTCTAGAGTTAGTCCCTTTATTCCCATTGCATCATGCCAGTCACCCTGCATATCTCCAGCGACCACAACTTCTACTTCTGTATCTCGAGCTTCGAGTTCAAAAGTCACATCAAAAGTGAGTGGGTCGGCATTCTTTCCGCCGGGAAGTTGAATTGAAGTACTAAAGCCTAAATCGGTTTCTTCTTCTTTGAGCTTTATAAAAAAATTCTCTTCGACATTGGCTTTACTCTTAATAAATGTGAATTCGCTTTTTGGCGATTCGCTTAGTGCACATGAAACATCCACACCTGGCTTGCCACCAAAAACTCCGTCTAGTGTACCTGAAATTTCGAGGGGCCCGGAGATACCAATAGCTTTTAAAGCAGATTTTACATCATTTGACATTTTGCTAGGTATAAAATCAACCTCAAGATTAATACCTTTTAAGAGTTGGAGATCACCTTCAGTTTTATCCATAAAATTTTGAAGTGCCTCAGGTAAATCTTCGTAATTATGCTGGAAACCTTTTGTGCTGCTGAGTAATCTCATTTCGGGAAATAAGATTTTCTTTAGAAGGCCTTTATCGTGACCCACAATTTCGCCAAGACTCATAGCCTTTTCAATATGAAGTCCAAAATTCCAACCCTTTTTAGCATCCTGAAAAATTAGCACATTTACGATTTCGCTCTTGAAGTTTACTTTACCACTGATTGCACCAGGGTTTATAATTACGTCTGAAACGGAAAGATTTGCTGCACCAGGAATATTTCTAATTTCAGGGAGTTCGCTCATTTTTAAAGTATCTGCGAGCTTAAGTGTAAAATCAGATAATTCCCCGTCTTCTTCCTTAAAGACCACTGAAATGGCTTTCCCATCGAATTTTGCATCAAATTCCAAACTTACATCACTTTCCTTGAGGACCATATTTAAGCTAATGTCGCTTAAGCTAAGCCAATTTATTCCAAAAGCTGAACTTAGATCGAGTTTTGCGCCTTCATTAGACTTTATAGTGTAGGTGGCATCTTTAGTTGTAGGAGAATCAATTTCAATTTCCCCGTGGAAGTCTAAGGTATGACCGCCCATTTTTGAGGGGAGCATAAGATCTAGAGCAAAGTTACTAGAGAAAGTTTCCTTTCCATCAGAATTATCGAAATTGATGCTAATGTCTTTTCCAGTTACAAACTTCCCCAGACCTTCGGGCTCAAATTTTGAGAGGTTTAAGGTAAGTTCATAATCACCATTAAAGGTGCCTTTCCCGCGAATAGCAGTGAGTGCAGAAGCCGCCATGAACCCAGAAAGGCTTATAGAGTCATTGATTAAACCAAGTCTTTTACTGATAAATTTCAGCTTATTATTAGTAGATTTACTTAAATCAGCAGCAGCAAACACGTTGATCCCTTCCTTGAAATCTATCGATTTTTCTTTTGATGAAATGATTCCACTCAGAGCATTTGGAATTTTGGCAGCATTTAGACTATTTTCTTGGGTGGCCACCATAAACACCACTTTTGGAAGATGAATTCCATTACTGAGTTGGTGATCTTCCTCTAGCAGCGCCATGTTAATTACTGGCACTCCATCATTATCGCCAAAGAGAAGATAAACCTTTTGATCCCCAAGTTTAGCTGAATAACCCTTCGTTTCTTGCTTTAGACCCATTAAATCCAGCTCTTTTAGGGAAGCTTGTGCGGCAATCGCTTCATCTACTGCCTCTATTGTTGCAGGTGCTGCATGTAACAAGGGCGCAATTAGAAAGGTATAAGCAATCGTAGATTTTATTTTTTTCATATCTTAAGTTCTTATTGATTAGCCTAATCTGAACTTTGGTTACTATCATTATCCTCAGTTATAGTATCGTTTGTTGTCACATCTTTTTTCTGTTCCTGTGAGTCAGTTCTAGTCATACCAGCAGTTACTCCAGTAGAAACTGTTGTGTTATTTGTAGTAGTAATTTGAGCAGCTTCGATAAGGGCTACTTTTTCAATAGTATCCATGGAGGCTTTAAACATCTCCATATACTGCTCTGTAGTTAGATTTAAATTGAGTGCCATTTCATTCATTCGATAGTTTAGTTCGCGAGCTAGAAGAACATAAGATGCCCTACCAGTGAGTGGTAGGTCCTCGGCACCAGAACTAAGTGATCCATCATCACGAGTTTTGTCTCCTATAGACAACAAAGATAAATCTATGTCCATACCACCATCTTCGTCATAAGAAAAGGCTGCATCGGGGGTGGGCTCAGCGATTAGCCAATAATCTTCGCCTCTTTTTATCAAGTGAACTGCGCGAAGATCTGCTGTATATGATAGACTCGTGACATTATCATCTTTTTGAAAAGCTTCTGCTTTTGGATATTCCATGTTTGAGCAAGATACTAATTGACTTGCCAACAAGATAAAAAATGTAAAAAAAGTGAAATTATACATAATATTTATTTAGTTTTTGTATTTAATTGTCCTAGTGTCATGTTTAAGGAATGTTAATTCTAATATCATTAAAGAAAATCCACGAAGCGGCATTCCAAGTATAAGTCCGGAATCCCTTACTAATTACTTTATTTGACTCATTTAATCTGAAACTGGTAGAAATATAACTTTTGGGTTGGGTGAAAAGTTTGTTTCGACGCATTAGCTCTAATTTTTTAGCGCCATAAATTTTTTATAGTATAAATCTCATATTGGGCTGTATCGTAAATTTTCTAAATTGGTGGAGCCCCCCATTTTACAATTATAATCTTTCCTTCTACAGGGGCATGAGACATGATACCTCTGCATTTTACAAAGAATCTATAGAAAAAACCATTCATGGTAAGGATGAATAATAATAATCCGAATCTAAATCACAGCCAAGCCAGTTCAAAGAGCAGGTATCAGTGGATGGTGCATTATTTAAAAGATGGAGAGCTGCCTGGCTTTGCTAAACCCACT
>PBSV01000053.1 GCA_002726435.1 Opitutia bacterium
GTCAGCGGCTCGCGTCACGGTGGAACCTGATGTCGGTATGTAGGACGTGGCGACACTTCCGGCTTCACCTTGCGCTCCCCAAATCAAAATGTCAGCCGAGTCACTTGAGCCGATACCACCACGAAGCCCGATTGAAAACGTGTGGTTTGATGTGGTGTGACTGAATGAAAACCTTTGCCATTGAGGTGTCACCTGAGCGATGTCGGTTCCGGTGCCTGTGTAAGTGTTGGCTAGATAAATGTTATATGCTTCATTTGTGTTAGACTTCATCCAAACTGAAATAGTCTGGACGGTATTACTGCTATCAACGTCGTATATAATGCTGTGGTCGGTCACGGTGTTTCCACCATTTAAAGCAACCTGTAACCTCGTAGCGTTTTGAGTTCCGTCAGGGCTATAATCAAAATTGTCAGTAACAATAGGCGTAGAACCCTGACCAACGCTAAGATGTGTCCATTCGCTGC
The DNA here is from genome assembly GCA_002726435.1 of Opitutia bacterium. GTDB lineage: Bacteria > Verrucomicrobiota > Verrucomicrobiia > Opitutales > Seribacteraceae > Seribacter. Next base: position 465 of record PBSV01000053.1, read on the forward strand.
TATTGAAATCCTCAGATTGTTTAGTTTGATTGATTGCACTCGGCTCCACCAGAATCATCGGCACTCGTGGGCCAAAGGTAGGCCCTGTGATAAACTTCGGGCTGCCCGTTGTATTCGCCACGAAGTCGTATTCAATCTCACCGTCAACAACTTGAGGCGTTGAGTATTCAAGGACGTTATCAATGGTGTGTGTTCCTAATTCAACTAACCCTATACTAACATTACCTCCTCCGACTTTACCGGAAAAAGTAACAACTATTTTTTGAAAATTTGAATCTAAATTTATTACGGAATGATTATTAATAGGTGAATTTTGAGACCAAGCTCTAAACCCATTGCCTCCACCATTAGAAACTGAACGAACAAAAAAACTATAAGTATAATTTTTCCCCTCTTCTGTATTTATATCGTGTTTAAGCTGTGCAGTGCTGCCTGTAGTAGTCCAGCGCAGAATAGGCTGACCATTTAGTGTTTCACTTTGAACACTGCTATTTCCGAGGTAGTGGCTCCAATTACTAGAAAAGTCCGTATTCCCAACGTTTTGAAAGACCGTCGGAGTCAACTCGGCTCCCTGAGTGTGGTCAACACGCACCGTGTTCGCACTAGCTGACTGTATGACTCCATTGGCATCTGTGAACGTGGCAACGCCGCTGCGGGTCGCTGTGATAACGTCGAGCGTCGATGGATTCGCCGGGTCAAGGTCAAGTGTGAATGCCTCAAGGGTGCCGCGCATTGAAGTCTCAGCGTCGAAAAGCAAATAAGGGTCGAGGTCTAATATATTAAATCCTCCACCTTTTAAAAACAATCCGGCGTTAAAGAAAATGCCAGCTTTGCCGTGAAGACCGGACTTAGCAGCATCAATACCTGGGTCTGGCCTCTGGAGCTTCATTCTTTCTTTTCTAAGACTAGCTCTGTATTAGTTGCAGAAGGAGTAATCTCCAATGTGTCGTCAGAGGAAAACGTAAGCAGGAACTTTTCCTGACCGTTCGTTACTGGCGATCCTTCAACTTCAATATATGAGCCATTCAAAGCCTTCCTTTTAATCGTAAGATCTCCAGCGTTAGCAGACACATAGTATGTGCGGCCCCGCTCAATCTTAATGATGTCAGGATTGGTATCTGGGAATGTAATTGTCATTTTTATTTATGGTTAAGATTTTTTCTCAGGCGCTTTCATTGACCAAACGCCGCCGATGATTGTCATAATTGCTCCAATAAGCTCAGGCATAAGGTCAGCACTAAGCCATTCTTGAGCAACAAGATAGCCCCCTCCAAAGGTTAGAAGGTGACGAATAATTCCAAGGATTTGCTTTTTCATAGTTTTGTTTAGTTAGATATTAGGGGAGGATAAACCATTTACCATTTCCATTTGAGTCCACTACTCCAGTAGTTCCAATTTTGACTGATCCATATTGAGAGTTAATGGTATAACTATTACTCCCATTAATTGTATCTGAGGACCCAGGGCCAATACTCGGCACTTCAATGGTAATATTTGAAGTCTGAGCAGTGCCAGCCGAATCTATAATTGTAAACACCCTCATGTTTGTTGATGCACGATAATAAGCTGAATTTGTAGCTCTTAAAGTTACGGTTCTGACTCCCGTGCTATCCATTAAAATAACATCCTCAAATCCCTGTGGCGTATAACCACCCGATGTAACATTAATTGAAAATGTATTTCGTTTAAATGCGTCAGCGCGAACATAATTTCCTCCCATTTCAATAACGCCCTGCAAATCATCGTTATTAAGGTTATTAAAAGGAACTGCACCACGCCAATGTAAAGCCCCACGATGATTTGAGTCTGATGGAAGAAGGCTAGTTCCTAGTCTCCAGGGTATCGGGCAAAGAAATACCGAATCATCATTAGCTGTATTAGAATCACCTTGGGATATTTTAACTCTAGAAGTTGGAGAAGTACCAGGCGCTGATCCCGAAAGATGAAGATGAGCAGTTCCAAATACTGTTGAGTTAGTATCTAAAATTTCTGCAATCTCCACCTGATTTCCAGCTTGCACGTTTTGGCAGTTAACAATCTTAACAGATGAATTCCCATCTACAGAAATAGGAATAATTGTTGTCGAAGCAAGAATGTTAACATTAGAAACAGTCATGCGGGAAGAATTCTCAGCAATTAAAAATCTTTCAGTGTAGCTTTCGGCCTGTCCACCTTCAATATGCGCTAGAGAAGCATTTGCGCTAACATCAACACGGTTTCCTGTTGTGTCTTGAAGTTGAATCCAAGCAGATCGAACAGCTTGCAATTTAATTCCAATATCACAAGACGACATAGAAACACCGTAAAAAACGTGACAGTTATTTGTGGCAGAACTGCCATTAGAAAGGTGTAATCCAACTGCGCTGCAACTTTTAATGTTAATTGAACGACCATTTAATCTAGCCGCGCTTGATGAATATATCCCCGTATGCCAACCAAGAATAGTAAGAAAGTCATACCTCCAGCCTTCACCAACCCAAAGAGTTGCATTTGGATCTTCAGTGTTAGTGATGCCTTTTTTAGTAGAATTTGCAGGCCCATAAATTAACAATGTTCTAATTTGACCCCAAGAAGAGCTTGTAGAAGAGCTTGTTGGGAAGTTAGTTGTATTGCTTTCGTTAGGATTGTCTTCAATTTCAAACCCATTAACATCTTGAACCCATTGCAAAATTGTGCTTGTTGAGCTTTCTCCTTCAATGATTTGCCCTTGAGTTTTTAGTTCAATAGTAGTTGATATTTTGTAAGTCCCGTCAGCAATAAAGACCCGACCACCAGTGTCACAAGCCTTCTGGATCGCTAAACCGTCAAGCTCTTCACTGATGTTAACACATCGCGGATACACCGCTTGAGCTAGCGCCAGCGTGGAGTATAAGCCGCTAGCAGGGTGTGAAGCTCCATCGCCAAACGCGCCGTAATCTTTAGGGGTTACAGCGCCCGCCACGTTTTGTGTAGCTGACTGAGCCGCTACTGCCGCAGCTTCAGCAAGAACACGCTCATCATTTGCAAATCCAGCTTGCTCTTCAGCAGTGTTAGCAAACCCTTGTGCAGCAGTAACACTAGACGCAATTCCTAAATGAGTAGACTCTTGGGTAGCAGATCTTAAAACAGGATCTCCGTTTGCATCAAAACCAACAGTTGTGTTTATCTTGTTTTGAGTAGTCGTATTAGGAGGTAAAAACGTAGATCTATCCTTAACCTCTTGATTGATAAGGATTTGCCTATCAAAACCTTCAGCGACCTCAGTGGCTGGCATGCGTCCGGCTGTCTGGAAATCCTTATCCTGGGTAAGCGATGTTATTCTATAGATAACCACAGAAGCCCCAGAAGCAGGCGCAGTCGCTAATATAACCCCCTGACCAGCTTCTCTCGTCCATCCCGTGAGAACTCCAGCAACCTCAACTTTTACTTCTGATTGCTCAAACCATAGATCAGGCACATCAAAAATCTGTTTTGCGCCGTCTCCAGTGTAATATCTAGGAGTATATTGCTCAGTTACTGGCATAGCTGTTAATAAATGTTATTTCGTTGACTTTCAAGGTTAAAGTAAGGTAAGGACATTCTAATCAAAAAGCTTAGGGGCAACTTCTTTCAAGATCTCTTTTCGGCCTTTTTCTTCAATTTCTTTAATTTGAGATTTTGTAAACTTTTTGTCAGGCATTGGAGTTTCACCGGCTGGCGCTCTAAGCAAATTCAAAAGCCTTTTTGCTGTTTCTGTATTATCTTTACCCTTTGTTGTCTCTAGGAGGATTTGCTCCTCAGTAAGACCAAGCCTTGATACGGCCTGTAAAGCATCTTGAAATTCAGAATATGCTTTTTCGTTATCTTTTTTGTATTGCTTGTAAGCCTTAGACAGCTCTTTCTTATCTACATTTTTATTTCTCCAAGCTTTATTGAAGCGATACGTAGACGACCTAAGAGCATCTTGGAAATCATAGTTCCTATAAAGAATTGCTTTTTTTCGATCAATAGAGGTTATTCTTTGACCGGAAAGAACCGCGATGACTTCTGTTCTTGTGTCTAGCTTCATGCCAGAATCGGTTTCTTTACCTGTTGCAGCTTCGTAAATCCTTTTTGTCGATCTTACTACACCAGGCTCAACAGCTTTGAGTATATGCTCGGAAATATCTTTAGTGATTGTCCAGGCGTCCGAATTGGGATTAAATATTTTTTCGTTTTTATTCTCCCTAATATCAAGAAGCGCAGCAGTTCCAATTTCCTCTCCGTAAAAAGGCTCTAGACCCATTAGTATACCCTTAGCAACAGAAACAGGCGAAAATCCATCTTGCTGACTTACAAAAATAGGAGTCTTAAATACGCTAAACGGATCAGTGTAACTAATGTTAATATATTGAGGATCTCCAGAAGGAGTTCTCCCGACATATAAAAGCTGTGCATATTTATCCCAAGGAGCAGCAATAGCTCTTGTCGCTTCATCTTCTTCGTCATCGACGCCAAAGAATGAGGCAAGGAAATACGCGCCCGCTAAAGGGATGCTGTGTGCAACCGCGAATGACGAAAGTCTTTTCGCTCCGATACTTCTAAGCTCAGGATCTGACATCTCAAACTTAGCTCTTTGGATAATGTTGGTGTTATTCCTGATTACCTCAGACGTAAACGAGGTAAATGTTCCTATAAACGGAACCCTTCTGAGCATTTTGACTGCATTTGGAACTTGCGAGTAGTCAGGCATAGTGTCCCTTACTATCTGAGCTGCTTCAGCATCTAACTTATCAGATTTCCACTCAGTCTTAGCCTTAGCTAATTTTGCTCTTTCGGCCTCATATGAAACAATCTTATGAAAATCATCTTCTGCTTGGTAAAGAGATTCTATTTTCTTTAGGCCGGCTTTTGCAAATTTCTTTGCGCTGTTTTGAGTATACTCATCAATGTCTACATCTCCCGCTGAGAAATCGTTAAGAATATCCTTAAATTCTTGTGATACAGCTCCTTGCTGCATAATGCCAAGCCTTATGTAATGAAGAATCCTATCCTCAACATCTTTTGTAGTCTCCCAGCTCTTAAATATTTCTTTGTAATTAATAGTGGCAGACATTTTAACCGTGTCGATATTCAGGTATTCAAACAGGTTTCCGTTAGCTCCCACATAAACAAAGTTAGACAAAAAGTTTCTAGCGTGAGTCGTAGGGTTATATATTGTTTTTGTGACTTTTGCTACTGAGTTGAATTTCAACCACAATTTAAGCCACCACGCAGTAGTTTCTCCAGATTCTGAAAAATCAATTAACGCCTGAGACATTCCTTCAGAAACATAGTATCCATCTAGAGGAGACAGCATTTCGTTTCCTTTTGAGCTTATTTGCTTAGAAAAGCCCTTTCTAGGCGTAGAAAATATTTCAGTATTGAGTCCATTCTTTAAAAACTCAGTAAGCATTGTGTGGTTGCCAATCTGAGTAGCCATTTTACGGACCGAGGTCATGTAGTTCTCATCGCCTCTTTTGTATTCACCCCAAAGCTCTCTAAGCTCAACAGGAACCTTCTTTCTGGCAATAAGGTTTCCAATATGCTTCTGGCCTAAAAGCCAGTTCATTTGGTCCGTAAAGCCCCCAGAAACTGAATCGGTCAAAAGCGTATCAACATAACCTTCTAATTGATCTTCCTTTGATACATCTCCGCTAAACGCTTCGGCTGGCAAATTGTCTTCAAGCCATTGCATTGCGTTCTTTTTAGACTCTTCACTTACTTCGTGTTTCCACTTTTCTGGTCTAGTAAATCTGCGATAAGATCTATTTAGATAACTGCCAATGTTTCTTTGGAACACATCAGCAAGATCACCTTTAGCAATGCCCTTCTTAATCATTTCGCGAGAAAGGCTATCAACATGAACACGCATCTCTTTAGTGACGCTCTGTAGGCTCTCAGGAAGCTTGCTGATTGCTTCTGTAACATTTACCGCGCCATCCATCACAAGGGCGTCCTGGACCCTTTTCATGAGAAAGTCCTCCATTAACACACCTTCAGAATTAGGAGCTACTAAAGCTTCCTTTTTCACCGCTTTTTTAAGACGAGAATTTATTAACTCTGCTCTTTTAAGCTCGGTCAAAGTAATGGCTTCAGAGGCTAGCTTAATTTTAAATTGGTCTGGAGTTAAATCACCTCTAGCTCTTAGGTTTCTTTTGACCCAATCTGCCACCTTTAAATTACTTAGCCAAGATGGAAGCTTAATAGGAAGCCCTGAGTATCTGGCATTTTCGTCAACAATCTTAATGCCTTCTGTTATTTCAATAGATCCAACTAGAACCTTTTCTGCAAGATCTTGAGCTTTGGATATTGTTGGCCCCATTGGATAATCAGGAAGAACTTCCATATACGCCTGAGTTCTTCGCATAACTTGCTGGGCAGCTCTTTCGATTTCTTGTTGGTTTCCTGACTTTTTGGCGTTGTTCCAATTTTTCTCATCGGCCTCAAGTTTTACCTCAAGCCTTTTTCCAATATTAACTCTGTCTGATAATATTTTTTTCTCCAGCTTAGTGATAGCGCCATATTGCTCTACTGGCTGAATCGCAAAAGTGCTTATTCCTTCAAAATCTCTTCCTCTATAAAAAGCCCTAACACTGTTAATTACATCATCTACAGCAAATTCATCTGTAATTTCAAAACTAGCTCTTCGCTTTTCATTATACCCATCTGAAGTAGCCTGCTCAGCATCAAGAAAAACCTCTGTATGGCTAGCAATTCGGGCAATAATATCGGCCTGTGCGCGTGTCGGAGGATGTCTAAGCGTTACTCCTCCACCCGAATAATCAAAACGCATTATGCCAGCATTCATTATTGCAACCATCCCTTCAGTCCCTCCTGGGCTGTTTGGGAAATGCACTTCTCTATGATCTACGTCTCTTACAAACCCATAATGAGACATATGTAATAGTGTTCCATCAGGAAATGCGTAACCAGAGTTTTCTATTTGTCCTTCACCTCGCTCATTAAGAAGCCATTCTGTAAGGTTTTTTTCAGTTGAGAAGTCATCGCTAAAGGAGTCAGGATCGTCTTTTATTTCTTGTTCTTGTTCCTCAACAATCTCAGAAAAATCCTTTCCTTCCATTACCTCTCGCGTAAATTCATCAAGAATATCATCTGAGTATTGTTCAATAGTTTCAATAGCGTAATTACTTAGTTGATCATTCTCTTCCAAGGCTTCCAAAAGCTTAATTTTTGCTGTCGTTTCTGCTTGGCTATCTCCTTTTAGAGCGGGGTAAGTGTATGAAATTAAAGGGTCAATTTGATCTTTAAATAAAGTTTCAATGTTTCCAGCGTCCTGCGCTGGCGTGATCGAAAAGGATGGTTTGGTTGTATCAACAACTTGGCCGTTTTCTTCTGTAATCGTAATATCAGCATCATTAAAAATGACGTAGTTAAATGTGCCTTGGTTTTTTTCTTCAAGGAACGCTTGAGCTTCGGCTTCGTTGTTAAAGTGAACACCATTGCTAAGAGGTTTACTGGAGTCCTTCACCATCCAATCCCCCGCTGCAACGGTATCGGGTGATGATAGTTTCCATGTTGCGTTTCTACTGTTGCCATCAAGGTAGCGGATGCCTTTGATTCCTGCTGCGACAAGGGCTTCGGAGGCTCTTTTTGACCCTATAGTTGATTGAAGTTGGTTGTAAGCTTGCCTACCGTCCAAGTATTCACCTTTTTCTAATCGATTAGCGGCTTCCCTCACATCCAGAAACATTGACGCATCTCCTTGTAATATGGTTAGCATCTTAGACCTTATTGACTCACTTTGCTCACTCATCGGCTTATTCCAATCAAGAAGCTCGTCCTGCTCGACGTTTAGCTCTACGGTGTAGAGGGAGCCGGAAGCCCACTCTCCAGACTCTTTGTATTTTTCAAGAAACCTGATGTCCTGCTCAATGGCACTAGCATAGGCATCCGCGCCCCCCTTTCTATATTTGCTAGCTCTTTCCCTTGCCTCAGTAAGAGCCACATCAATATCGCCCCCCGCTTTTTTGAGCCTTCTTTTCGCAAATCCGGTATCGGTCAAGTCGTCCCTATACCTCTGCGCCACATCCTCACTCTCAGCAAAGTAAAGCCCATACCCGTAAGCCTGAGCGCCCTCTCCCGTGCCGATCTGCTCAGTGCTAAACTCGTCTACCTTGTGCGGTGTCCCGTGGAAAGCCGAGATTGAAAACGAAGCAGGACCAACAACCCCGCCATCCTTAGTTGGAAAAACTTGGGTATCGGCTGTTGGAGTGACCTCGGACCGGCCAACAGAAAAGGTATAATCACCTTGGATAGTGTCGCCAAGAGTAATTGGGAATAGCTTACTGCCTGTAGTGCCGTCAGTGACTTGATAGTCCACGCTATCTAATACAGCATCTAAAAAATCTAATTCTGATTCAAAATCAAAACCTTGATCATTTAAATCAAGCATTACTTGCTCGACTGAAGCGTCTACGCCTTTTGGCAAAAAGAAATTATCTGCTGCTTTATTATTAATCCTCCTCTTTCCTGATTTTAGCTTTTTATTTGAAACCTTAACCATTGAGTCATGGATTCTCATAAGGTCGCTTTTGTATTTTCCAACATCAGTTAATCTAGGATTCGGAAGCTTACCTTTCACTTGCTGAAACAGTTCATCACTAGGATCAAATGTTTCCTCAAGCGCTTCCTGGTTAGCCCTCTCCTGCATTCTTTCATTATACCCCTTCTCATCAAAGCCAAGCGCCCGTAACGCCATACTTTCTAAGTCAGGATCAATTCCAGCGCCTTTTGCTCTGTGAAACTCAATTGCCTTGGCCACATCATAAACAGCCTTGAACATTTTTGAAAATAACTCAGAAAATGCTTTTAAAACGCCAGGAATGTTATTGCTGTTTTCCATTACAGCCCATGCCTTAGACATCCATGACTGAGTCTCCTTGGGAAGCATATCATACTTACCTTGTAGCGCATAAGCTTTAGAAAACTTGGAAAAGCCTTCAATTACAGCTCGCTCAGGATCTATGTCATAGCCTTCCGTCATTTGTATGCCGGACATTTCACCAAATTCATCAAGAAGCGCTTTTACTTCATCAAAACTTGTTTCATTTAAACCTACCGCTCTTCTAATAAAACCCTCAGAGAATTCTTCAGCAACTGTAATAGGACTCGCTCCTTGAGCTAATCTAACTGCAAAGCCTGATAGATTTCTTTTTAGACTAACAGACCCCTCTTCAATGTAATTAGCTAAATCAATTTTATCTGGAGCGACTTCTCCCATTTGGGAGTAATATACACCAATGGCTTTTTTAAGATTCGCTTCCGTTTCAACACCCTGATCCGCAAGATCTTGGAAAGTTCTTGGACGCTCAATTTTAAAATCAGCTTCTCCTTCAACCCTTTCTTTAGCCATTTTAGCAAAAGCCTCCATTGCCTCCCTTGTCTGGAAAAACTCTTCCTTAGACCAATTCTCTAAAGCTTGATCTCTTTCGGCTACAGAATCATATTCTTCTTTTCTTCCATCTTGAAAATCCAATGAAAACTTTCCGTCTTCAGTTTGCCTAGCAATTGGCATAGCCGCAAACTCTTCTCCAAGTTGATCAGAGTAAACATTTCGCATTGCCTCGTTGCCGAAAGCCTCTTGCTCCTCTTTGCTCATTGACTCGCCTTGCTTTTTATAAAGAGCTAAAGCTGCATCTGGATCTGTCATTGCTAGCTCTGCAACTTCTTGGGCTTGCTTTTCAGATCTTCCGCTTATCATTACGTCGTTCTTAGCTAGAAGCACTTTTCCTAACTCTGCTGTAGAAATTGTATCGCGAGCCGATTGACCTCCACCACCAAGAATAGCTAGAGGTAAAACAGCTAAAAATCTTCGCTGATCCCACATTTTAAACTGATCCCAGTTGCCATAAGGCATATCTTCTTTTAGGGCGCTAAATAAATCTAATGTCAAAGGAAGCGTAGCCTCTTGAAAAGATTCTTGTAAATATTCCGCCCCAGTTATACCTGCTGCTGCTACTCCGGCTCTCCTAAAGGCTTGTGCTACAGATACAGGATTAGCGCCTTTTATTTTTGATGTGACATTTTTAATTGTTGGAAACTTTTTAAGGAAAAATCCTGTAGCTAATCGCTCTGAAAAAACATTCATTCCAGCAGAAAAACGAGCCATGCCCCTAGCTTCTTCATATGAGAGATTAGGGTTTTGCGATAACATTTCTTCAGTATCAAGTTGCCGTTGAGAGTCATACCTAGTATAGAAACCAACAGGATTCATAATAAGGGGCATTTGCGCCAATGTGCCAGACTGGTCTAAGATCATAGTTGAAAACCAGTTTTCTCCATCAATCTGAGAAACAGCTTGTTTAACATTAGAAATGTCAGCCGAGACTTGTTGGACATTTCTAAAATAAGCTTTTTCTTGTTCTGAGAGCTTCTTAGCAACTTTTCTGCCATTTACTGTTTCAAAATTTTTAGAATCAGGATCATCTGGAAAAAATAAAGATCGGTCACTTTCTTCAATATTCCTTCTTAAAATATTTCTACCGGCAGCTCCAATTTCAGACTCATAAAACCTAGATGCTTGTTTTAAAAATTTAGTAAAGAAGCTAACGTCAGTTTTTGATGATTCTTGTTCAATTTTATTATTTAGAATCATTAAGAATTTTTCCCGACCGCCTGGCTTTGCATAAAATTCAGCAATAAGACCAATTGATGCTTCCGGTAAATCTTTCTTTTGTTCAAATAAACCTCTTTCTCCTTCTGATTTAGCCTTGGCAACAAGTTTGTTAACTTGAAATAACATTGCTTTTCCATCGCCTTCTCTCATCTCGTAATAAGCATTATGAAATGCGCTTTCTGCCGAAGGTCCAGCCTCTCTTACTTTTTTTAATCCATCAAGAAAGCTTTTCCCATCATCTGCTATAAAGGCATCAATGCCCATCTTATAAGCATTTTTCCCAAGTTCAACTTTCTCGTTTTGTTTTACAACCCATTGCTTAGCTAAATCAATAAATGATTTTTCTGGGTGATCTTTATGCTTTAAGACATCTTTTGCAACTCGCGCTTTAGTTAAATCATCTCTACTGCCAGCAAGATCTTGCAAAAACATTTTTTCGCGAAACTTGTTTTTTAAACTATCAGATTCGCCAATGGTGTTTACTACTTTTTGGTATCCTGTTTTAAGACCTCGTCTATCTAATGCCTGCTCAAACTTTTCATCAGAAAATAAATTCTGCCACACTGGTAAATTTTTAGCATAGTTTTCACTTCTAAACTTTTGGTTTGCTTCTCGCATTGACGAAAAAGGAGCAACACCCCTTCCTTTATTCCATTCATCATATGATTGAAGAAACTTCTTAGAAAGAGTTCTGCTTAAATTAGCAGATAGATCTCCTGGAAAGAAATTGTTTGGTTTTTGAAAGTTCCTAACTTGTTTGATTGCTTCTTTATCAGCATCAACCTGAGAAAGTAATGGGTCTCCAAAGAAAAACTCTGGTGTTTTTGTAAATTGTTTTAAATTACTCATTTAACCTATCGTTTAGGGAGAATACCTTTAGTGCTTGAATCCGGGGAAATTATATCTTTATAACTTCGTATAATCTCTTTTTTCTCAAATACGTCTTCGACGTAATTTAATTGAGTAAACTCAACTATTTTTTCGGCTTTTTCCTCACGAGTTGCATTTTCGTTTTCTGGACGACTAGCCCATTCTTTTACATCTTGCTCAACTCTTTCGCGAATATATTCTATCTCTGCTTTTTTTATAGTTTTGCTAATTGGCTTAACGCTATCATCTTCTCTAGAAGGAACTTCCCCCATCCCCCCGTAAGAAACAAATGATTTAACCATTGATTCTATTTCTATATCTTTTTGTGTTCTAGAGCTAGAGCTGGGCAATCCGTTAGTCCATTTTGTTGGATCAAGCGCGTATGCCCTTTGCCTTAACCCCCCAGTTCCAGGTCTATTTGACATAGCGTAAATTTTAGACGAGGCGTTATGATGAGCTTCCGCATAAACATCTTTAGAAATCTTTCCGTCTTTATACGCTTTAAACAAATCATTAAGTGTATCTAAATGCTTCTTTTTTTCAGCAAAGCTTATTGGAGTGTTTTTGTCCCAGTTATTTAACATTTTAACAGCCGATGCTTCTGATATTCTTGGGTCTCCATTTAAAGCCGACTCTAAATCTTTCTTTGTCTTAATCTGACTTAATTCAATTTTTTCATAAATCTTTTCAAGAGACTCGTTTTCCATTCTGGCCCTGTTTAATTTAGCGGACTGCTTATACCTTAACCTATCACTCTTAGAAAGACCTTGCCTTTCATGTTCAAAATATTCTGCATTCCCAGATGCAGCTTGATCATCATACTCAGCTTTTGTTTGCTCTTGCTGAATCTTCATAAGGCCAGCTTCGACCTCATCATTTCTTAACCCTAAATCTAATGCAGATTCTTCAAGGTTTCTTGCTGCACCATCAAAATCTCTATTTTGCAGTAATGCTGTTTGTCTATTTTGAAACTCGCCAGATAAAATTTGAACTTGAGCAAGTTGTGCGTCTCTAGCTACTCCTTGTAGCATCTTAGACTCGTAATTTGCAATCCTCATCTTTATTGAGTCTAGAGCCTCTGGCGCTAAGCTTTTTCTAGAAAGGCCGTCAATAAAATCATCCGAAGCTTTTTTTGTTTCATCAATCCAACTTACTGGATTATTAACGTCTAATTTTTGCTGATGACTAGCCATGTGCCTCCCGTAAGCGCTTTCGTTATCAAGAATATCAAGCTTGTTTTGCCTATCTAATATTTTAACTTTAGCATCTAAGATCTCTTCCCCAACCATTCCGACAGCTTGCGCTATTGCTTGTAGGCCAGAATTAGAAGGGACTCCAACTCTGATGCCTGCCGCTTGCTCTGGAGGCACTGCCGGCCCTGTTAAATTTGGTAACTGTGGCATATCTTGCTATTAATTATTTTGTTTTTGATCTTAAATCAAATTCTCGTCCAGAAATTCTAGCTGCCCCCCCTATAAGCTGACCCATTGCCGTAGCTTGTGCGTTAGCTCTTGCCACTTTGCCTTGGTAGATCTGCATTTGGGCTTCGTTGCGCCTTGCTTTTTCTCTAAATGACATCTGTCTGGCTTCGTCTAAAATCTGTAACTCAAGTCTTGAGGTGGCCTCATCAAAGTAATCCGCGCTAGATCCCTGAGTCGTATCAAGTCCAGACTCCTGCATACGGAGCTTGATCGATGATAACGCTCTTTCGTTTTCGGTTCTTTTGCGAGCCATGCTTTCTAACGAAGCTTCTGCCTCTTGCTCAGCTTGCCGCGCAATAACTCTCGCATTATACCTAGCAGACTGCATTGCCATCTGCCCTTGTTGAATTGATGCACCCGCTTTCATTGCAGTTGCAGCACCCATTAAAATGTTTGGAAGTCCCATTTCTTTATATTGTTTGAACCATTTGCGCCATAGGTGGCCCGACTTGTGTGAAACCTGAGCGAGAACACTCCCTGACCATGCCTTTAGACTGAACAAAAGCGATTAGCTTGTTGACGCCTTCTGCCTTGGCTATCTTGTGCAGCTCCTTAAATAAAGTGTCAGCAATCTTTCTAGACTTGGACACAGTTGAATCAGGGCTAATAACCATAGCCTCAATAAACCCAAGCGCTCCTGTAACATACAAGAAACACGCTCCAACGGGCCTAGAATCGCTTTCTGCCACCAATCCTATACCAGACTCCAAATCAGACCTACTAGCCCTCAGAGAGCCGTGTGAGTCCCACCATTGGCAAAGCAATGGATAGTGTTCTGGAAAGTAAGGTTTCAAGGTTAGCTGGTCTTCTCCCATTTGGTGATAATATTACGGATAAATACGCCAAAAGGAATATCTGATTGGTAAAAAACATTACCATCAAACGATCTAGGCAGAGTATTTCTGACTTCTAGTTTGCCGCTGTAGAGTGCCGGCGATGATCCAAGGTCTGCATCAGACTGTCTTGGAGTAAGATCTGTAGGCTCCTTAGTGTCATCTGGTGAGTCTTTTGTCTGGATTCCGAGCGAGTTCATAACGTCAATCGTAATTTCTTTGACGCGCTTCTTGTCTCCAGAGGTCGTTCCTGACGCTGTAATGCCCTCTAACGGCATTGGCCATAGCTTAGCCTCAATAGATAAGCCACAAGTTGCCTTGCTAGCAGCAAAGTATAGATTTGAATTTGAATCTACTGCTAATGCCGGATCAGTTTGCGAAGAATTACCTCCAGTGTATGCAAGAACACAAACAAAATAAGTATAGGTTCCGCTAGACAAAAACCTTACGCGATCCCCGACTTTGTATGAAGATGCGTTATTGAAATTATCATTAGTAATAGTAGGTATCGTAACAGACCCGCTGCTTACTGTTTTCTTGCCAAAATAGTCCCCGTCTAAAAGAATCTGTATTTCTTTACCTTCTAGGTGAGTTGATCCAGCAATAGTGGTGACATCAGTCGTAGAATTTGTAGAAATATTAGTGCCGGTAATCGTAGTGCCGCAATCGACATAAAACATATCGTCTTGCAGGCCATCATCTTGAATTCTGATCTGATCGTTCTTTAACCTCTCAATGTAGCGCTTGGTGCTTCCATTAATGGTTCTTTTAACGACAAAGTAGACCTCGTCTTCTTCTCCGGTAGCCGGAAGGATAGCAACTGACTCAATTGTCCCTCCTTGCGTTTTGAGGCGATACCAGCCCATTTTCTCCACTTCTGGATCAAACACTAGGCAGGCAGCAATACCCTCTCCTGTGACGGCGTAGAGCGTAGAAACACGGTTTAGCTGAAACGCCATCTGCTTGACACCACCTTTTGTTACGTGTTCAGCCTCTCTAGTCATATCAGCAGCAGCGTAAACGCCCCGCTCATAATCGTTTGTGAGACCTCTGATGATCCTGCCTCCTAGCTGGACGTAGAATGTAAAGTCATCAACCTCTACAGGCTCTAAATCAGCAGCGCCGCGACCGGCTTGTCTTGCCGAGCTGTTCTTACCTGGCGCTAGAATAGACGACCCGTCTTCACCGGTTAGGTTTCTTATCTGCGAGGATAGCCCTAGAAGCGTCTTTGACTGCTCGGATACCCATTGTATCGGATCTTGGTTGCCGGTCCTTAAAACGTCTTTAAATGGCTGCGAGTCTCCTTGTATGCCACGCTTAAAGTTATCCCATTTATCTACTTCGCTACCCCAGATAGCTTGGTTGTCTGCCTTAGTAGAAGCAAAACAAAGCCGGTTGTTTTTAAAGAACACCTGACTTGGAAACCCTTTTCTATAATTCCACTCATTTTCTGACCAGTGTTTAGTTGCTGCCGTAGAATAAAGTGGCCTAGTTGTGCTTACATTAGCAGTGACTTCTGTCGGAGAAGTGTAACCAGTAACTGTAACTTCTCCTGACTTTTCAACATCGGCAGTTGTCCACGTCACTCTATGGTTTGTTCCGCTAGCAGTATTAAACAATACAACACGGAGCCAAATTGGATTGGCCGACTCGTCACCCTCTCTTACGTAGTTATCAGAGCCAGAGTAAGACGCCATTGAAAATCTAGTTATCCAGTTATTGTCCTGCCCATCTTCTGATTCTTGAATACCCCATTCACCATCCCATGAACCCTCTGTTCTGAATGACCATTCTCCTTCAATGTAAAACTTCATCACATCAGAAGTTGTCCCTAAAACCTCTGCAACTACACCAGGAGAAAAATATTGATTTAAATTAAGAGGATTTGTTTCAGCAGAAGCAGAAGTATTTGCAGGGTATGCTGTATGGCAGGTGTAGTAAAAATATGTAGTGCTTCCCGTAGTAACGGGATGTCTAATTTCATCTCCTACTTGGTGAGAAGTTGTAGGAGAAAAATTAGCAGGGCCTAGCACTTTAGTTTCATTAATAGAGCTTTCTAATACAGTCCTAGGAACATAGTGAGAAATTTTAAACGTGCTTGCATTTGGACTGCCATTTGGATCATCCATGTCATCAGTAAATAAATTACTGGAAGACGTTAAGGTTATACCTGTTCCTGCTGTTGCAGACGCGCTTATGGTGACATCTGTAAGGTTTTCGTCTTCAAACGGCTGGTTCTTAAACTCAAGCAGCGCAAAATCAAACGTAGTGTCAGATGTTCTGGTTAACTTGTATGGAGTATGATTAGGCGAAGCGATATAGACAATGTCGTTTGTCGATGTCATTCTTAGACTAAACACCTCATTCTCAGTGTAGGGAGTTGTTTTAACGTAAGGATTACCTCCATTATCCGTTAATAGTGACCCATTTCTCCAGAACCTTAACTTAAGATCGCTAAACTCTAGCAAGTAAGATTCCTCATTAGAAAACGTGAAGCTTTCAAGCCGTGTTTTCTTTGATGAATCTCTGACCTCGCCAATGTATTCAGTGCCAGGTCGCTTTCTCGCGCCGCCAGGTATGGTCGGGGCAAAGTTCTCCATCGTTCTTAGCGATGTAGCGTATCGTGACAGCTCTACACGGCCAAGCATGAGCGGAGACCACTCACCATTAAAGTTAGAC
Organism: Opitutia bacterium; assembly: GCA_002726435.1. Classification (GTDB taxonomy): domain Bacteria; phylum Verrucomicrobiota; class Verrucomicrobiia; order Opitutales; family Seribacteraceae; genus Seribacter. The sequence continues at coordinate 16,943 of PBSV01000053.1, forward strand.
TGCAAAAACTCAGGCATTGTATCTTCCGCTTTCGGCGTTGTTTTCTTCGGATCTTTGGAGGAAGTCAGAGTTTTCTCCTGATCGTGACTGTCTTGCGTCGCTCAGCCATGCGTCTTTGATGGCATTGTCGGCCATATTAGATAGATCGCCGGCCAGTCTGGACTCACCGAGGGGAATTGCTAGCTTTGATGCCAGCTTGATTGCTAGAGCCTTAACAAGAAGTGGTGACAGATCTGATGAGATTACCTCTTTGATGTAGACTAATCCGCAATGCTTAATGTTACTAAGGATAAGGCCAGGCTCCTTCTCAAACTTGCGAATAGGAACTGGACTTGGTGTGGGTGTCTCTTCTGAAAGCTCAAACAAATCCAAGACTCTCAGGCAGTCTTCTGGGATAATGTGAGCGTAAGACCACCCGAAATCTGGTGTTGCGCCGGATAGCGTCATTCTAGTTCTTTTCCGGCCTACTGACCACCTGTGTTTCTCCATGATCTCACGGAGCGTCTGGTCAAAGTGGAGCGAGACCTGCCGTGCCTCCTTGGTGTTTTCAGACATTGTTGCAATTGTCTGCTCTCCCAAATAGCCAAGCGCTTGGTTGGCGATGTCGATGTCGGTAATGATCTTGCTCATAAAAAGGAAAGGCCCGCCCGCCCCGAAAGACAGACGGACCCTTGTTGGTTGTTGCTATGGACTAGGACTCGTCGCAAGGAATCTCTACAACCTTGATTTCCTCAAGGCGAGTGGCTCCTGCTGCGGCAGTTCCGCGAAGCTGGGCGGCGTCATTGAAGTCGTTACGCTCGCTAAGCTTAAACTTAGGATTCTGCCAAATATCAAGTGCGATACCTGACTTCACGAAAGCAAAGCAAGTGCGAACATTGGTAGCGACTGCGAGGCGCTCGGTGCGGATAAAGTTAAAACCAAGGAACTGGTCAATCTCTCCGTTAAAGAGAGCCTGTAGTTCGCCGGCGTAATCACTTGAAGTGATTTTAGCTTCATCATAAAGACCGCGAAGGGCTTTGGCGTTAAGAACAAGGTAAGCGTCGTCACCGTCAATATCTTGACCGAAGACTTCGTTCTGCTCCATAAGCTGTTTAGCATCAAGGATTTTGGAAAGGTTCATTCCAGATCCAGTGCCGCCGGTATCAACAGAAATAACCTGCGTTGTTGGAAGAGTTGTGCTTACAGCGCCATTGTTACCGGTCTTTGAAGTTCCGGTTGCAGCGGCAATAATAAGATCATCCATCTTGCGGTTAAATCCTGCCTTAAACTCAAGGAAGGTTTGCGATGTGGGCTTTGACTGCTCTGCAAGCCACACCTCGTCAAACTCGTCAAAGTGCTTAACAGCCTGGAACTTCTCAGGGTAGTTAGCGCGCTTCTGAGTTTCGATTTCAGAGATTGCGGTTGCAGCAATGCGGTTTTGACTAGGAGTGCCAAGTGACGAAACGTCAATAGGCTTAATCTGGTCGCGGTAGTTTACCTCACCGGTGCAGTTGGAATTGACGCTAACAGCGCCGCTAAGACGGCTATCGACCTGCTGGGCAAGACGACGCCACTGACTTTCAAATTTAGGCTGATACTGATCGATCAGCGCGAGTGTTGGACTAACTGGCATAATATTTTAAGGTTTAGGTTTTGTTTTGGTTCACGAAAGCCGCTGTCTGTGAACGGAAACCTCTAAAATTGGGGCAGCTAATGCTGGTAGGCCATGCGAGGGGCGTATGTAGGGCGGCCAAATTGGGGCTGTATAGACAGGTCTAGCAAGCTAGGTAAGCTGTCATAAATAGCCTTCTAAGCTAAAATATCAACTTAGTCAAATAAAAAGCCTCCCCCTCTGACATGACTAAGAGGAGGAGGCTCGGTGCTAGATGGGAAGAGAGAGACCACCTAGAAATTTGTTAAGCAATATCTCTCGCTTTTGCTAGCAAAGTATCAACGTGTTTGTGGACAGCATCGTCGCCGGCCATAAACTTGGCGTGCATTGGGTGCTGGTCATCTTCCATAATTGCCTGAGCTGTTTCGGCTGGTCCTCGGAAGTCATCAACCTTAGCTGTCTGACCTGGCCCTCGGTAGGAAGCCTCTGAGATTGCATCACTTAGATGAGCAAACATCCTAGTAAGCTCTGGACTATCAATCTGCGACACTACCTGCTTGACGCCGTCAATCTGCTCTTGACTAAGTCCAGCTTGGATGCCGAGCTTTTCGGCTGCGACAGTCGCTCCATTGATGCGAGCATCGGTTTCAGTTCCAAATGCTTCTAAAAGCTGCTGTTTGCCGGCTTCTCGTCGCTCTTGGGCCTCTGCCTGCCATTGTTCGGCTTGTGCTGCTGCTGCTTTTTGAACAGCCGCTAGTCCGGCAGTAATTGCTGGCCCTGGCGCTCCTGATTGGATCAGGGCATCAACTACTGGAGTTGCCACCTCTTCAGTCCATCCGGTAGCGTTCTGGAAGCTTTCAAAGTCTTCCGGCATGACTTGATCTGCGCTCTCTGGCACACCGGCAGCTTCACGGAATCGACTCCAATCCTCATCGCTGGCGTCTGCTCCTGGGTAACTGACTGACTTTGCTCGCGCTGCCGTCTGATTGTCCTTTAGCATCTTGGCCAGATCGGAAGGACTCTTGCCCTTAAAGTTTCGGTTAATGTAGTCAGCATCGACGCTGTCGTTCTTAAACCGGTCTCCGATCTCTTGAAACCTACCATCTGCATCAAACATTCCTGATGCGTCAAAGGTCGGCGGGGTTGATGGGTCTAAGCCGTATTCTTCTGTAGGATCAGCTACGGCAGCACCGCCGCCAGCATCTCCTCCTTCTTCGTTTCTAATCAATTCGTATTGTCTCATAGATTCTCTTCTGTAAATAGATCGCCATATTCGTCCTTGAACTGCTTCGCGCTCCAGTTCTCGCGTCTCCACTCAACTACCTGAGCTGACTTCCCGCCCATGCGTTTAGTGAAATATTCTGCCGGAGCATCCTTTTTAGACCGTTTTGTCTTAGGTTGCTTAATAGAAACCTCAACCTCTACTGGTGATGCGTCACCTATCAGGCTTTCTAGAGTCTCTCTGAACTTCTTTTGCTTGTGGTGAAGACCTGTAACCTCACCGTCTACAAGCGTGGCGATCTCTTTCATGTCGGTCTGTCGAATGAACTTGTCGCCAACTAGTTTAAATAGCCTTGGATCAATCATCTGGGTTTCTTGGTTTTAGGTTCTCTAGTTCTATGATTACGTGACGGCCACCTTCTCGTAGTTTTGCGGATGTCTCGTTGTAGTCGTCCTCTGCTTTGAACACCGGCTGGTCGAATTGAAATTTCACCTTCATCCATTCCAACAGCGCGTCCCCTTCTGTAGTAGACAGGAGAGTCTTAACAACCTTCCCGTTATGTGTATGTCTGTCCATTACTGCATCATGCCTTGAAGCTTCTCAGGATCGACCTGGCTAGCGTCCTTGGCAGCGCTGGCGGCTTGTTGAGCCATCATCATCTGCTGCTGTTGAGCCATCTCTGCTGCGCGGGCCTCGCGCTGTTCGATTACCTGTTGAAGATTCTTGATGACATCCTCAGAAATACCGTCATTTCGGGCGCTATCTCTAAGCATCTGGTCAAGGTCAAAGTTGTCGGCAAGCTCTGGAGCGATCTGAATCATTGGCATAATCCGCTCAATAGTGCGGTCAATTGCGTTGTTTTCGATCATTCTAATCGCTAGAGCAATGCGCGAGGTGAACTCAACCTTTGGAAGCGGCACGATACCGGCATTCATTGGGCCATCAGGGTAAAGCTTCACAGACTCAGGTGGGTCTGGGAATGCTCCTTCATTAAACAGTAGCAGGAACACGTTCTGGAATATTGGTGTTAGCTCTGTAGTGATCTGGTTGAAATTAGGCAGGAAGCGACGAAGGGCTGCGTTTTCAATGCTGGCAACCTCTCTAGCTGTCATCTGCTTGTCCTTCTGTGCTACGGCCTCAAATAGCTGTGCGTGGAAGAACCCACGGACCTGCTCTGTCACGTTCTCCATTAATACCATGCCGGCGTTAATGTCGTTGTAGAGTCTCATCTGCTCAGGCTTCATCCCGTTACGCTCATCAAAGACCGTCACGCCATTAGGCCGTGTTGAGATTTCATCTACTGAGTCTGATGGCACTAGCCAAGGTGGTTTGACCTGTAGAGCTACGCCCTCATGCACATCTCTACGGAGCTTGTTCAGCTCTCTCATTGCCGGTAGCGCCTTGGACGCTGGAGCTAGACCGTAGTTGTAGTCGTTCCAGATCTCAGCTCTTGGTGAAGCGAATGGATAGTAATCATACCCACCTTCTTCTAAAATCATTCTGTCTTCTTTGCAGACGTAGATGCTGGCAAATGGCTTGTTCTTAGCTTCGATCCCGTTCTTGTTGCGAGGAAAGCAAGCATGGATCACGGTGAAATAAGTCTTCTCACCGCCCTTTTTCATATCATTTAGCGATGCCTTAGCCTTTTTGCCTAGGTTATCCTCTCCAAACTTATCTGCCATTTCAGAGGCAGTCATAGTCAGCCACCGGTATTCGGTCCGAATGTCTCCCTCGCCATCCTTCTCAATAGCAAATGTGCCTAATCGATCATAACAAAACTTGAGTAGCTTCTTGTTTCCTCGCTCAACATACAGTGATCCAGTGCCGCCACACCCCATATCGGTGACGACCGGCTTGATTGACTGGTAGAAGTTACTGCGACCAAGAGCAGTTAAGGCTAGCTCAGAACATTTGTTATACCATTTCCGGCCCGCATCATCGACCTCGTGGTCATCCTGGGGCGTGTAGATCATCCATTTTTCATTTGACGAGAATACCTCGGCTATCATGCCGTTGGAGTAGGTATCTAGACTCTCAATCCCTGTAGTGTCATACAGTCCAGAGAATCCGGTCACGTCAGGCGACTGGGGAGTTTGCGTGAATATATCAAGCTGTGGCTTAAAATACTTAGCCGTTAGATCCCAGTGAGACTTGAAAGCGTTTAGTTCACTCTCAAGTGACTCAGCCTTACGGAGAATAGTATCTACGTTCTCGTCGATCATTGACCCTGTGCTGTCTTACTCCCCGTCGAGTAGTTTGGATTGACGGCCCCACCTCTAGTTGACTGAGCATAGCTAGACTCACTCATGCTGCGTTTCCGCTTACGCTTGGCGATCTTCTTAGCTTCAGTGCGTCCAACGTCTGGCATAGCTGGAGGCGGCGGCGGCGGCGGTGGCTTTGGTGCTAGAAATCCCATGAGCCTCTTTATCGTGTTTATGTAAATATGTCAACTATCTTTAAATATCAAGAAAGCGACACTTTAGTATCCAGACCCAGCATTGATGCGTGGTCTACGCCGGCGCTTAGCGTGTGACTGCTGATCGCTCAGCATATCGTGCAGCTCTGCCTCTGCTAGCATTGAGAAGGCGTCAGATGGATGAGACTCCCAGCCGTGAGAGATCTTGTTAGTTATCCATCCCGTCCCATCGGTAGATTCCTTGTAATGGTATTGACTTAGAGCGTCTCTGAGGTGAGTGGTTTGTTTATCTCTGAACCAAATATTCGGAAACGCCTTCTTTGTCGCGTTAATGCGTAGCTCCTTGTCGTGTGTCCTTGGGATTGTCTGGACGTTTGACAGGCCAGCCTTCCGTAGCTCCTCTGCGAACGTGAGTCCATTAGGCTGTCTAGCTGCCGAGTCATGTGGCAGTAGGTGACCGCCATAGTCATATCCTTTGGCCTGCATATGTCCAACGCGCTCCTCTAACGTCATGCTGGCTGATATGTCGCAGTCAATTACCGTTCTTCTCAGGCCTTCTAGCTGGAAGTAAATCACTGCAGTGTTCACTGGAGACCCAATATCCCAGGTCGTCCATACCGGAACTCTGTTAGGCTCAAAGTCGCAAACATGACCTAGCCTCAGCGCGTCTTCTACCTCCTTGGCGTAAATCGTGCCAGGTATATCAGACGAAAACGAGCATTCAAACTCTCGCTCAAACACGCTAGCGTCTCTCGTAGCCTTCATTCTAGCTAACTGATCAGGCGGTATAAGACCGCTATCAGAAGCCTTTAAACAAAGAGAGAACCATTCTGGATCTTTGAGCGAATGTTGATATATCCTCCAAAATAGATTTTTCCCTTTAGGAGTCCCAACGAACGTGGCCCACCCCTTGTAATCAATCAAGCACGGCTCAATGACTGCTTCCCACGCATCACTCTTAAAATCCCCTGCCTCATCGATGATACAACCATCAAAGTAGAGTCCCCTGCACCTCTCCACAGCCTCACCGGAATATAGGCCAATCTCGGAGCCGTTCTGGAATCGAATCCATAGCTCTGACTCATTCTTGATGACGCCAGGTATCTGATGCGTAAAGGTTTTAAGGTAACTCCAAGCAATCTTCTTGGCCTGCGCTTGAGTAGGAGCGAAGTAAGCATACCTTAAAGGGGCAGACTTCATGCCTTTCCTTTTGTAGGTGTGGCATTTAAGGATGAGATCCTGCAAACATCCAAAACTCTTGCCGCCTCTTCGATGCACCACCAGACAAGCTCTGTCCTCTGTGCGTTGCAAGTATGGCCTGACCCAGTTCCGAGGTTTAAGTGTCAATCTAGTCTTGTTCGTCGCCATATGCGGTCATGAAATCGTTTCTAATTTCTGTAACACTAAGTTTCTGAAAATGATCCGCGCTCCAGCAGATACCGAAGACGTTTACTTCTTTGGGTGTATCTGAACCAAGCATCACTATCACCCTGTCGCCTTCAGTGATCTCAGCAAACGAAGTAATGTTATGGAAGCCCTCAGCCTCTAGGTAGCTCTCAACCTGTCCGAGCTTCTCAACTTCTTCAAATGTTACCTCACTCATCCTCTCCTCCAATAACGATCTCAATCTCGCCGGAGACCTCTACAGAGTGATCGTGTTTGTCTCTCCAATCCTCCTTAAAACGGTTCTTCATCTGAAATATGTAGCTGGTAGAGTTAAATCCCTCAACCCCTCCAAACGTGGCCTCACGCCCTTTACGTTCCCACCAAGACAGACCCTCCTCGTAAGCTCTTTTTAGGGCGTTAGAAAACTCAGGCTTTTTGTTGCCCCAATCCCATAGCGTCTCCCTTACGACTCCTAGCTTAGACGCGATCTCAGCCTTTCCCATCCCTTGCTTGCCGCATTCTATCGCAATCTCGCAGAACTCTGGTTTGTATTTTGTCGGTCGTCCTCCTGCCATGCTAAAAATATAAACAAAAAAACCGGCCTGAGCAAATAAATACTCAGACCGGCTTGCTACACACTAATATGAATGAAAAAAAGCAGCAAGCTGCTGCCAAAGTTGTATCTAATTATCACACATCGTCAAATCTTTTTCTCCTGTTTTCTCGTACACCGTGATTGAGTCGTATCCAAAGATGTCGTGATAATCAGGATGATCCCAAAGCTCTACACGAAGCATCATATCAGAATCAAACTGATCTAAAGATTTGTTTAAAATCTCTATAGCCTCTGATTCTGACTCAAACTCATAATCCTCTACTAGGTTTGAAGAGCTGCCAAACCATTTGTTTACTTTGCAATAAGTAAGCTCAGTTTTAGCCCAAGGAGTCTCATCTGAAATAGCAATGACTTTGTATAAGTATTTGTTCATAATCTGCATTACTGTTACGGTTGTCCTCCGGCCCAAGCCATGAGGATTAAAATGGCTACAAATATAGCTGACTGGATGATCTCTTGGATGTTCATATTTATTATTTGATCATTGACGAGAACTTAGTCTCGACCTTCTTGGTAAGCTTAGTCTTGAAAACAGCTTTCGGGTATTGGCAACGCATCATCTTCGATAGTTTCTCAGACGCTTCGTTA
>PBSV01000054.1 GCA_002726435.1 Opitutia bacterium
ACTTATTGCCGTTGGAACTGAAGCGTTGAGGAAAGCAAAGAATGCAAACCTAATAGTCGAAGAAATCAAGCGACGATACGGTTTCAGACTTAGAGTGCTGAGCGGAGAGGAAGAAGCAGAGTGCATTGCCATAGGAATTTCGACCGATCCAAGGCTGCAAAAAGTCTCATCTTTTCATGCTTTTGATCTTGGCGGTGGGAGCGTTGAATTAATTCAAATTGCTAAGGAAAAAGTCTTGTCGGCTAAAAGTCTTTCTATAGGAGCTGTTGTTATGACTGAAAAATTCTTTTCTGACCAGCGGTATCCGATTAAGCCTGCCGAAGTAATTAAAGCAAGGAACTATATTACTTGCATGCTTGAGGATCATATCGAAAAATCAAAGTGCGAAAAATTAATTGCTTGCGGGGGTACGGTCATTCACTTGAGGCATCTCTTACGACCAGTGATTCAATCAGGCAACGAAGCTAAGGATGAAATTAGTTTTAATGAAATTCAACTATTACTAAATGAATTCATCTCCCATAAACTTGAGAAAATTAAAAATAAGTATCCTGAAATCCCGGATGATCGAATTGATATTTTTCCTGCCGCCCTACTGGTTATTGATCAAATTATGAAATTTTATAATTCTCAATCGATTATCCATTCTTTTCATAACCTACGATATGGAATTGCAACTAAACCTTCATTCATGCGTAATTCAATTCATTCTTTCAAGTAGTCTACATCCGTGGGGATTCAAAGATTTTGGACAAATTTCACCGGTAATTGTACACTTTACTGAATTCCACTTTTGGGGAAGATTCAGAGTTACATCCCACGGGTTCGAATTTATAACAATCATTATCTTATTTCCTCCTGATCGCTTTTCAACAAAAAGTCCAATCACTCCCTCTGGACTTTCCTTCCATTCCTCATAGATATTTTCTTCCTTTGTATTCGGTCTTAGTACGCACCCATTTTCCGACCTCCTAAACTCGATTAATTTTCTTACTTGCCGTGAAAATTCAATCTCCTGTTTCGAATTTTTATACTCTATTTCGTTCAAGTCGCTCCGCTGGTATGTGTTCCTGTTTCCTTTTTTATTTCTCAATAAGTCCTGCCCTGCAGCAATCATCGGAATGCCTGGTGAAAGCAATAGAATTGATAATGCCAAGGTCGATTTCCTAGCTACTTCAGTGGGGATGATGCCTTTCGGAAATTCATTGATGTCGCAAAGTCGGTCAACAAAAGTGAAATCATCATGGGACTCAATATAATTCACTGCTTGCCATGGATAAGTGCTCTTATTCATTTCGCCTTTAAGGAGTTGTAAAATCATATTTTCATTGCCTTCCCCTTTTACGAATTTTAATACCTCCTCCCTGCACTCATCGTTCCAAAGAGCAAATCCTGTAGAACTTATTGAACTAGGCAATCGGCCACGGAAACTCCAAGGTTCAGCAATTAAAATCAAGTTTTTCTTTATTCCTGACATTCTTTCTTCAATTAGCCTTAGGAAATCAACTCCAAGCAGTTCGCCTAGATCAAATCGAAAGCCATCAATATCAAAAACTTTTACTAAATACTCCAAACTATCTAATATGAGCTTCCGGGTTGGTTCCGATTCGCAATTTAAATCATTCCCACAACCACTGTGATTCTCGAGCTTCCCTTGTTCATCGATTCGAAAATAAAGCTCTCGGTCCAAATTGAATAAATGGACGGGAATGCCCACATGGTTGTAAACAACATCCAAAATTACGGAAATTCCTGCACTATGGAAAGCCTCCACCAAAGCCTTGAATTCCTGTATCGCTACTCCACTGTTGGGATCACTCGCATAACTGGACTCAGGGGAGAAATAATTCACCGGCATATATCCCCAGTGATATTCTTCTTTGGCCCTTGAATCGAATTCTTGAATCGGTTGGAGCTCAACAGCATTGACCCCAATTTCACGCAGGTAGCAATCGCTGGAACAAAGCCATTTAGTGAGGCCATTAAACTCAAGTCTTTCGGACAGAGTTAATTCAATCGGAGCCTTTGCCAATAAGTCTCTCAAATGCGTCTCAAGTATAATAAGCTCACTCATTGGCGGGGGAGAAAATAAGTCATTTAAATTATCATCAGTTGCTGGCGGTAGAATTATACCAAAACCGTCTCTTCCGGTAGTAGCCTTGGCATATGGATCGAGGATTTTTTTCTCAAAGTGCCCACTTTTTAATGACGGGCATTCGTTGAACACTATGTAATTATAGTAGTTTCTTTCCCATTTCCTTTGGACATATTGGACCCAACTTCCATCTTCCTCTCTGACCATGGATAATCGCGTTGTCTCGAACTCATCCTCTTTTTTGTGTAAAATTAACTCTACTTTTTGGGCCCGCGGAGCGAAGACTCGAAATCGGCCCCTTTTTTTTTCTACGGTGTAGCCAAAAGAACCGGAGGGCTTAAAATTGATCCAATAATCCAAGTCGCTAGATTTATTTACACTGATTACAGAAAAAGAGAGAATGTCTTCACCAGATCTTGATACATCAAAGAGGTAATTGTTATTTTCATTTTCAGTAGTTATGTTTGAACATGGATATTGCGGCTCTAACCATATTCCATTGGAAGTTATAAATTTAAATTGAAAGGGAGAAACTGAAAAAAGCTCTTCCCACTTAATTCTCAGGCTGTGCCAATTATTTTCGTCGGGAAGTAGTCTCCATTTTTCATCACCAATGGCATTTGGCCAACCATTCAATTCACAAGCAAGGTAAATGCTCAAATTATCACGATCTATAAATGGATACTGACTGTCTTTCACCAAAAAATGTGCTTCCTCACCAATTTTTGAATAACCTGCAAGTTTTCCTCTTTGGTGACTTTCAAGAAGAGTAAACTCAGCACCAAGCAATCCCGCTTCTTCCACAAGATCAACGGGCAACCGATCAAGTTTCCAGTCTTTTTGTAAAAAAACATAACCAATTTGGCCATCAAAGACGCGAACTTTTCCACCTCGATTACACACGATCAACAAGCAAATCCTAGGATTAAAGGATAGCCAATCGAAAAATTTTGCCGATCTCGTTACAATAAGTTAAGAAGGTAGACATGCCCACATTCCAATCTGAGAAAATTCTTGTAGCTCTGTCTGGTGGGGTTGACAGTGCCGTTTCGGCAGCCCTTCTTGTAGAACAGGGTCATTGTATCGAGGCCGTCTATGTTCGAACCTGGGAGTATGAGAATGATCTTTTGGCAGACTGCCCGGGAGCAAAAGATTTAGCAGACGCGGAAGCCGTTGCCAAAACCCTCGGAATTCCATTCAAAGTATTGAATTATATTGATTTTTATAACCGAGAGGTTGTGCAACCAATGGTAAACGGATATGCGAAAGGAATCACTCCCAATCCCGATGTTCTGTGCAACCGAAAAATGAAATTCGGAGCTCTTTTAAATCACGCATTGGAAAACCGTTTCGATTCCTTGGCAACTGGCCACTATTGCAGGAGAATTATCGGGAAGAATGGGAAAGCTCAACTATTTGAAGGAACAGATAAAAACAAGGATCAGTCTTATTTTCTTGCCCGAATTACTCAAGAGCAATTGGAGCACGCAAGATTCCCACTTGGTGAACTAAATAAAGATGTTGTCAGGAAAATTGCAGTTGAAAAAAAACTTCCAGTGGCCGACAAAAAAGACAGTCAGGGGATTTGCTTCCTGGGAAAAGTAAAAATTACTGATTTCCTTTCTAATTTCATTGACGATAATCCAGGCCCAATTGTTACAACCCATGGCCATAAAGTGGGAGAGCATAGAGGGTTGCATCGGTATACGCTCGGTCAAAGAAGAGGTATCGGAGTTCCCTCCAATATCGATTACAAAAATTTCGTCGTTACTGGAAAAAATGAGTCTTCGAATGAATTGATCGTAGCTTTTGAAGACCCGGAAGAATCTACTCTCTGGGATACTCGTTATCGCGTACATTCTGTTTCCTTTCTTGGGATACCATCCCCTAAGAAAGGCATTCGTTTACTAGGAAAAACAAGATACAGAGATTCCTCTGTGGAATTGGGGTTTGAGCCTATTTCCTCCGACCAAGCAGAAATAACTTTTGACACTTCTCAACGTGCACTGACACCAGGCCAAGTTTTAGCTTTGTATGATGGTGAGAGATTGATAGGGTCAGGATTATATTCGTTATCCAGTCTTGGAAGATCAAACCTTTCCTCTTGATTTAGACTAATCTTTGGACATAAATTCATCAACCAATGCGCTTACGCTTAAATAAAAAAACCAGGAAGAAATTGCCGATCGGTGATGATCAAGTCCCCCTCAAGACTAAAGAGAACTTAGAGGAATATCTTCAATCTGCGATTTCTTTTTTACAGACCCAAGAAAAAGTTTTGGAACGATCTCTTAAAATTCTTGAAGAGATCGCCAATTTAGCTCCAACGCTAAAGGCTGATGTTATTCGTTCAGTTTCAAAAGAAGAAGAAAAAAAATCCCGCAGGCGTTACAGAGAGTTAAGGAAGGAACTGAAAACTCTTGCTGGATTGGAATTCAACCAACGCCACCTTTTCAGCAGCAAAGAAACCGATGAAAGTTTTAAGTTATTCAAAGATGCCGGTCCTAATGCACCAAAAATAAAACAACCTGCTGCCCCTTTTTACTTAGACCCCATTCAAAAGAAACGTGAATCAATCGATCCCAAGTCAGTCCAGAAATCGTTTCAAGCATTACAGGAAATGCTTGGACAAACCGACGCCATTCAATCCGACCTACGAACCAGTTTTCTTGCTTTAACAGCTAACCCCGATTCCGAAACTAAGCTTCAATTCATTGAAGAAAGGGTTAAGACTTGGGTGTCCGAAGTGATTGAAGGCCAGGATGGAATTAGTGTACAAGCGAACATTGTAAGTCAAAAAGTTGATGGATTGATTGATTCAATTTAAATAAAATTTTAATGAAGTTCGGACCTTCTGAGAATCCTCAATCCCCAAATGAAAAAAGAAATTCATTTCTTGGCATTCACTATGTTAAATGCGGGACCTATGGAAGGATTTATAAAAACAAAAAAGGCAGTGCCTATGTCGGTAATTGCCCTCGCTGCATGCATCCCGTTAGGGTAAGAATTGGACCTTCAGGTTCGGGACATCGTTTTTTTAAGTGTTTTTGTCCGTGAGAGGGAAATTGAAGCCTATTTTACCTGATGAGAACTTCGCAAACGCAACATTGACCAGGGGTCATGGAGTTGCCTCCGGGAAAAACTTTGATTCCCGATTCCCCCATGGTACACTCGCAATGCAGGCACCATTTTTTAAAGAAAGAGGTTTGGATCTCTCCCACTATTTCAATGGAACATTAGACCTCAATTTGTTTCCGTTCAAATTTCATTTTAAGAATCCCGCCCATTATTTTTCAGGAATCAAATGGTCGGAACATCTTCCCGCGGAAAATTTTTCCTTTTTCAATTGTGTAGTTCACCATGAACCAGAAATGAGTCTGTTACATAGCCTACTTTATTGGCCCCATCCTTCTACCAAACCAGAGTTCACTCAATCGGAGAGCATAGTCGAGATAATTGCCCCAAAAATTGGTGATATTAAATATGGAGACAAGCTAAGATTATCAGCTCAAACAAATGAGATTCTTTTCATCGGGAAATAAAGCATTTCCAAAAGTTCGAAAAAGAATTATCTTTTTATTTCTTTTCCTTGTTTTTGTTCATTTTAAATCATACGAGATAGGGTTTAGAACTATTTATGGATAACCCAAAATTTGCGACCCGCTGGAATTTAGATCAAATCGAGAGCAACTACGACAAGTGGTTATTGAGTCCTTCTTCGGTTGATTCCAACTGGCAATACTTTTTCGAAGGATTTCACCTCGGTAATAACGGAGACACGATGCTTTCTAAACCATCTCGTGAAAGCAATGAGTCACCCGAAGATTCAATTGAAAAACATGCCCGACTTTACGGTGCAATATATGCTTTCCGCGATATAGGCCACACGCAAGGTAGATTTGATCCTTTAAGAAGTGAAATTGAAGAAAATCCGAGACTTTCCATGGAAAGACTGGGATTTAATTCAAGCGATATGGACGAGATTCATTTCACCGGCAATTACCTGGGTGGAATGCGAATATCAATTGGTGAAATATTCGATCGCCTTAAGACCACTTATTGCGGGAATGTCGGAGTAGAATACCTGCACATACAGGCCACTGATAAAAGGCGTTGGATTCAATCCAAAATCGAACCCACCCTTAATCAGCCATCTTTTTCCCACGATGAAAAACTTAGAATTCTCCGAAAAATTGTGCAAGCCGAAGAGTTCGAGAATTTTCTACATACCCGTTATGTTGGACAAAAAAGATTTTCGCTCGAAGGAGGGGAAACTCTTATCACTGCCCTTGACTCGATCTTCCAGAAATGCCCGGATGAAGGAGTGGAGGAGATTGTGATGGGAATGGCTCATCGTGGAAGATTGAATGTTTTAGCAAATGTGATGGGGAAATCTCACGAATTCATTTTTCGAGAATTCTCCGAAAACTTCGTTCCAGATGGAGCACATGGTAGTGGTGATGTAAAGTATCACCTTGGTTACGAGTCCATACGAACTACTTCCAGCGGTCAACAAGTTGTAATCCATCTTTCGCCCAACCCCAGTCACCTGGAAGCGGTCAACGGGGTAGTCGAGGGAAAGGCACGAGCCCGCCAGCGATTACGTGGAGATAGTGAAAGGAAGCGAGTTCTTCCTATCCTTGTTCACGGCGATGCTTCAATGGCAGGCCAAGGTGTGGTTGCCGAAGTTTTTAATTTTTCGAAACTCGCCGGCTACCGAACTGGAGGTACTGTACATGTTGTTGTGAATAACCAAATAGGTTTTACTACTGACCCTACCGAAGCTCGTTCAAGCTTGTATTGTACGGATGTAGCCAAGGCCATAGAAGCACCTATCTTCCATGTTAATGGCAATGACCCCTTGGCAGTTGCAATGGTTGCTGAACTTGCACTGGCATACCGGCAGAAATTCAGTGAAGATGTTGTAATTGATATCAATTGTTACCGTAAGCACGGGCATAATGAGGCCGATGACCCCGCTTTCACTCAGCCTCTTTTATACCAGAAAATCAAAGCAATGCCCTCGATTTCATCGATTCTATCAGATCGGTTAGTCAAGGATGGTGAATTAAAACAGGAAGAATCCGATGAAATCCATCAACGACTTCGCCGTCATCTTGATGCTTCTCTTGAAAAAGTGCGTACAGTAAAAAAATCAAGTACCTTTGAGGGATCAATGGCAGTTCACCAAATCCCTTATGATTTTAGTAAAGTTGATACTGCAGTTCCCAAAAAGGAATTGGAAAAGGTTATGCGTGCACTCAGTACATGGCCGAACGATTTCAACTTGAATCCAAAAATCAAGCGACAAGTGGAAAACAAAGCTAAAAGTTTTAAAGCTGGGCATGGAATTGAATGGGGACTCGCAGAACAACTCGCATTTGGTTCATTAATGCTAGAAGGAACTCCCGTTCGGCTTTCCGGTCAAGACAGTGAACGGGGAACATTTAGCCATCGACATGCTGCATGGTACGATTTCAAAGACCGGACTCGCTATGTTCCACTGTTGAACATGGAGGATAGACAAGGTCAGTTTTGTGTTTACAATTCACTTCTTTCAGAAGCTGCTGTACTCGCTTTCGATTACGGATATTCGCTGGACTACCCGAGTATGCTTTCAATTTGGGAAGCTCAGTTTGGGGATTTTGCTAATGGAGCTCAAGTCATCATTGATCAATTCATTATGAGTGCAGAAGACAAATGGGGAGCAGTTTCCGATTTAGTTATGCTTCTTCCTCATGGGTTCGAAGGGCAAGGTCCCGAACACAGTTCCGCTCGCTTAGAACGGTTTCTTCAAGGATGTGCCGAGGATAATGCCGTGGTTGCTAATTTGACCACACCTGCCCAATATTTTCACGCACTCAGAAGGCAAAAGAAAAAAGAGTACGCCAAACCGCTTGTGATCATGTCCCCCAAGAGTCTTCTTCGTCATAAATCCTGCGTTTCTGAGCTGAAGGATTTTACCAATTCATCTTTCGAAGAATTCTTATTGGATCCTGCTCCTCCCAAAAAAGTAGAGACTCTGGTGCTTTGTTCCGGGAAAATATATTATGACTTGATCGAGACCCGCGAATCCTATCGTTCGCCCAAGGCTTCAATCATGCGAATCGAACAATTTTACCCTTTCAATCGAGAGAAATTCACCTCTTTAATCCTGCCATTCGAAAAAACAAAAAGAATCGTTTGGTGCCAAGAAGAACCAAAAAATATGGGGGCATGGTCTTTTTTATCTCCCCTACTAGAGGAGTCATTTGGACGACGGATCGAGTTCATCGGCAGAACTGCCACTGCTAGTCCGGCAACTGGGTCATTAACTCTTCACAAAAGAGAGCAAGCGGAAATAATAACACAAGCCTTAGGACAGTCCAATTCCCCCACTAAACGTTAATTTAAATACCCATGCCAAAAGAAGTAATTATCCCCGCCCTTGGTGAATCAATAAGTTCCGGTATACTTTCATCCTGGAAGGTTGCAGATGGATCGTATGTTCAGTTGGATCAGCCAATTTATGAACTTGAGACTGACAAAATCACCCAAGAGGGCTTGGCAGAAGAGTCTGGTGTAATTTCTATTCTTGTCCAAGAAGGTGAAGAAGTTGAAATCGGGGCAAGTGTTGCAAGTATCGATGAAACTGCGGAAAAACCCGATACTGAATCAAATAAAGTTCCTGAATCTTTGGAAGGAGAAACCGTTCCGGAAGAAAAAAGTGTGGAAGTTGCGGAATCTCAAAAAAATTCTGCACTTGAAAGCAAACTTGCGACCCCAGTGAGTCAATCGATGCCAACAACCTCAACCGTAAATGAAGAGAGTGCCCGTCATTCTCCAGCGGTTCGAAAATTAATCAAAGAGTCCGGAATTGATTCCAAGATAATCAAGGGAAGTGGCAAAGACGGTAGAGTCACTAAGGCCGATGTACTGGAAGCAGAAAAAGAAGTTCGAAAGACGCCCCCAGCAAAGCCAAGCTTGATTCAAGGCACTTCTCAAGAATCGAATTATACACGTCGTCCCATGAGTCCAATTCGCAAGCGAATTGCCGCCAGACTTGTCGAGGCTCAACAAACTGCTGCCATTTTATCGACTTTCAACGAGGTCGATATGTCCGCGGTAATGAAATTAAGGAAAATTCACCAAGATGCATTCATTAAGCAACACGGAATAAAGTTGGGATTTATGTCCTTTTTTATCAAGGCAGTGGTTCACGGTCTCCAAGCAGTGCCTGGTATAAATGTAAGAATTGAAGGCGATGAACTGGTCGAGAATCATTACTACGACATTAGTGTTGCAGTAGGGACCGAAAAAGGACTGGTCGTACCCGTCGTTCGAAAATGCGACCAACTTTCTTTTGCGGAAATCGAACAATCAATCATTGGATACGCGGAAAAAGCAAGATCTGGAGCTATCACTCTGGAAGATATGCAAGGCGGTTGCTTTACAATTACAAATGGAGGGATTTACGGCTCGATGCTATCCACTCCGATTATCAACCCCCCCCAAAGTGGAATCCTCGGAATGCATACTATTCAAGAACGACCAGTCGTTCGAAACGGTGAAATTGTAATCCGGCCGATGATGTTTCTCGCATTATCCTACGACCATAGAGTGGTCGACGGGAAGGAAGCGGTTACCTTTTTAGTCAAAATCAAGGAGGCAATTGAAGATCCTGCCCGGTTAGCGTTGGGAGTGTAATTGATATGAGTAAAGAAGAAATTCTAGATGTTTTGGTAATTGGTGGCGGTCCAGGTGGATATGTCTGTGCAATACGTTGTGCACAGCTGGGAATGACAGTCGGTTTGGTCGAAAAAAATCCTAGACTTGGAGGTACGTGCCTCAATGTCGGTTGTATTCCCAGTAAAGCACTGCTTCATTCTACCGAGATTTTCCGCGAGATTTCGCATGATGCTAAGTCACATGGGATTCAAATAAGTGGATTAAGTCACGATCTCTCTGCTTTGATGAAACGCAAAGACTCCGTGGTGGAACAACTCGGGAAGGGAGTGCATACATTAGTTTCCCAAAAAGGGGTATCCATAGTTACGGGAACTGCCAAGTTACTGGGCGATGGTGTTGTCGAAGTCACCAACGGAAAAAAGAAATCTCAATTACGAGCAAATGAAATAATTTTGGCCACTGGGTCGAAACCAGTCGAATTACCCTTTCTACCTTTTGACAAAAAAATAGTTGTTCACAGTGACCATGGAATTGCATTTAAGGAAGTTCCCAAGAAGATGGTGGTGGTGGGCGGTGGCGCCATTGGATTGGAACTCGGATGTGTTTGGTCCCGGTTGGGGACTGAGGTGACGGTTGTGGAATTCCTCCCTGAAATCTGCCCACAATTGGACATGGAAGTTGCCAGGACGGCACGTAGAATTTTTATAAAACAAGGTCTTTCTTTTCAATTATCGACAAAAGTAATTTCCGCTAAGCTTTCCCGAGGAAAAGCAGTTCTCAGATTAGAGAACGAAAAAGGCCAGTCTGAAATTTCCGCAGACCGTGTATTGGTTGCAGTTGGACGATTGCCTTTTTCAGATGGACTTGGGCTCAAGGAATTGGGTATGAAAATTGATGAGAAAGGCAGGGTATTAGTTGATGATTATTTCTCCACCAATATCTCCGGAATTCGAGCAATTGGGGATTTAATTCCTGGTCCGATGCTCGCTCACAAAGCTGAGGAAGATGGGGTTGCTTGTGCAGAAATTTTAGCCGGGCAAGCTGGGCATGTCGATCATGACATGGTTCCCGGAGTGGTTTATGTAGACCCGGAAATAGCCAATGTCGGAATAAGTGAAAAACAGGCCAAGGAAAGAAATATTCCGGTTCGTTCGGGAATGTTTCCAATGAGTGCGAATGGCAGGGCTCTTGCCACTGGATCAACCGATGGAGTGGTCAAAGTGGTTGCACATGCAGAAAATGATCGACTTCTTGGCGTACAGATTGTCGCTAGTGGGGCTTCCGAACTTATTGCATCTGCAGTCGCTCATATGGAATATGGTGGCTCAGCGGAAGATTTGGCTCGCACAATCCATGCCCATCCAACGTTGTCGGAATCTCTTAAGGAGGCAGCGCTTTCGACCGACGGTAGAGGTTTGCACAGCCTCTAAGGGTTATCATTAATCAATCCAACCGCAGTCCTAGTTTCATCACTGTCGAGTTTCCAAAGTCTTTGAATGGAAAACAAATAAGTCGGTAGATCCTTTTTGTTCAAAATATTCTTAGTCAGAAAGCCTTTCAAAATCAGAACGATCCCCGAAGTTTGCTCCATTCTTATTTCGTAAGAACCTTCACTCAATCCAAAAATCCTTTCTCGGTTCTGCCATTCAGTCCTCTCAATAACTAACTCCTCCCAAGAACGATAGGAAAGAGATATTTTCCCGAGGGAGTCACCCTTAACAGAGAGTAAGAAACAAGTGCTTTCGCTCATTAATAACTCGGACAACTTGATTACTTCCTCCCGACCCATGGTTCCAGTACTGTCGGTTATGGAAACCGAAGAGATTTCTTTTTCAATAATCGTAGAAGAATTTACGGCAGATAAAAAAACTTCATTAGGTGACACGGAGTTAGTCGAAAAATTCAAATCCTCTCTGATTGGAAAGTAAATTCCCGAGTCAAGACGACCGGCAGTTTTTTTTGTAAGGTTGGAATCTTCCAAA
>PBSV01000055.1 GCA_002726435.1 Opitutia bacterium
ATTGGGGGTGTCCAAAAATACTTTGCAAATTGATTCTAATTTAAAAACTTGGGAGAAAGTCGAGTCTGAGTGGTTAGTTCCTCCGGGCACAGATTTCTTAGTGGTTGCTTTGTCGGCCCGTCAGGACGGTCCCGGGGCACTGCTTCCGAGTGATTCTGGTTATTACGCTGATCATCTAAAGATTAATTTGAGGGTAGATGATGGCAGTGTGATTGGACCACTGTAGGATGTAAGATTCTTGTCTTTACTCTCCATTTGGGATTGAAAAGATATTTAAAGATGAATTTCCTTCCCTTTGTTTCTGTTCTGCTTTTTCCCTTTGTACTTTTGGGACTAGATTGGCCTACCTATGGAGGTTTAAATAGAGACCACTCGTCGAACGAAACTGGGCTTCGATTAAATTGGGAGGAGGAGGAACCAGAAGTTCTTTGGTCAATAAAAGTAGGAGCGGGATATTCAAGTGTCGTCGTATCCGGAGGATTTGCTTTGTGCCAGGGAAATGAAAACGGAAAAAATACTCTTTATTGTCTCGATACGGATTCGGGTAAGGTACAATGGACTCATCAATACCCGTGTAAAAAGTCTGCTGATTATTTTCAGGGTGGCAGTCGTTCGACTCCCACGATTGCCGGTGAACATGTTTTTCTTCTCAGTCATGAAGGAGACTTATACGCCCTTGAATTTAAAACCGGAAATGTATTATGGAGCACCAATTTGGTAAAAGATTTAAACGGAGTGCGTCCCCAATGGGGATATTCATCTGCACCTCTGGTCGCAGAAGATAAAGTAATTGTTCAGACTGGATCCGAAGAAGGATCTCTTGTGGCGTTGGATTCACTGGATGGCAGTGTGGTTTGGCGAACAGGAAACTATGGTGCAGGGTACTCCAGCCCTTTTTTAAGAAAATCATCGAAACGAGAGATTGTTAGCTTTAATCAGTTTGGACTTGTTTTGAATGGATTATCTGACGGTGAGGAATTCAAGAAATACCAACACACAACAAGGTATGGAATTAATGCAACCCAACCCCTGGAAGTGGGAGACTCATTTTTGATCTCGAGTGCCTATGGAAAAGGCACAGCATTTATCGAAGAACGAAAATCTTCTTTTGGAGCAAAATGGGAGTCGGATGCGATTTCGTGCCAAATGGCTAGCCTAGTAAAAAAAGACCAGTATGCTTTTGGGATTCATGGTCAGGCTGGAGCCCGGGCTCGTCATGCAACCCTATTTTGTCTGGAAATTGAAAGTGGAAAGAAAATATGGGAAAAAAAAGGATTTGGGGTTGGATCAATTATATTGGTACAAGATACGCTCGTTGTTTTGAGCGACGAAGGTACCCTTACTTTAGTTGCAACCAACCCAAGGTTCTACCAAGAGCTTGCTAACTTTCAGGTACTACCCGGGAAAAATAACTGGACGCCCCCCACTTATTCCTCGGGAAGGATGCATTGTAGAAGCAGCGGGGGTACTTGGGTTTGTCTCTCAATGAAAAAATTGATTCCTTAGGACTTGTTCAGGAACTCGTTCAGCCTGCCAAGTAACATGTTGAATTCAAGTTTTTCTTTTTCGCAGAATCCGGAAAGTGCTTGTTTTTCGAGTAATGAAGCCACTCTTTTCGCTTGGTTAAATTTTTCAACTCCTTTTGTGGAAATTTGAATGATTTTCATGCGCTTGTCATTCGGATTGCTAAACCGGCTGAGAAGACCAAGATTTTCCATTCTTTTTAAGAGAGCCGAAATATTATTGGCATCCGTAAACATAAGATTTGCAAGTGTCAATTGCGTGGTCTGTTCTTTAGTTCGCTCACTTAACCATCTTAAGACTGTGTACTGGTCCGGTGTAATTTTTAATTCGGAGAGTCTTTTTTGAAAAGTAGAATTTAATTTTATCCAGCATGCACGGAGTAAAGGAGGAAGTGTGGAATTCGAATCAGACTTCATTTGACTATTTTTACCATTTCAAAAGAGTACGTTTGACAAGAAACTACATACAAGTACTAATTAGGTAAAGCCAAACAATCCCATCATGCGAGCAAAACTCTACCCCCTTTGTATTATTGTATTCTTTTCGTTTTTCTTGGAGTCCTGCCTTCAAAGTCCTTCAAAGAAAGAAAGTGCTTCCCCAAAACAACCGCTTAACAATTCAAACGCCGTAAATTCCAACTGGCTTCATTGGCGGGGACAAGCGGGTACTGGCGTTTCCAGTCAAACCAATCTACCGGACGACTTGAATGATAGTCTACTTTGGACCTATGAAATCCAAGGTGGTGGGGTCCCAGTGATAGCCGGTGGTCGGGCCTATCAATTTGGATATTATGGAGTCGAAGATGAGCTCCAAGAGTCGCTTGCATGTTTGGATGTCACTTCTGGAAAAATTCTTTGGGACAGACGACATAGTGATTTCATCAGCGACATTGTTTACAATCGTTATGGAGTGGGTGCTGCCTGTGTCGATCCACATACCGGGAATGTATTTTTTCAAACCAGCCCGGGCCCGTTGATTGGATACGATGCAAACGGTAATCTACTATGGGAACGCTCATTGATGGAGGAGTTTGCTCGCCTCACTTTTCCGAACGGAAGAACTGGTGGTCCATGTGTGGATGGTGAATTGGTCATTATTCATGCAATAACAGCAAATTGGGGAAAGCAGGGCCCTGCACGGGACCGTTTTTATGCATTTGATAAAAATACTGGTGACCTTGTTTGGTCCTCAACTCCCGGAATTACTCCGAAAGATAGTTCGTTTTCACCTTTGGTTTTTGAAGACCTGCCCGATGGAAGAAGAGTTTTTTACAGCGGAACTGGTTGCGGACATATTGTGTGCATAGATGCTCGAACCGGTCAGCCTCTCTGGAGGTTTCAAATGTCCTACGGGGGTGTAAATTCAGGAGTAGTGCTTCATGATGACTTGGTCATCGCAATTCATGGCAAAGAAAATACAGATTCCAGTGTAATAGGTAGGATGGTTGGAATTAAGAAGCCCGCTAAGTTGCCTAAACTCGGTGACGAAATCCTCGTGCTTGATAAGTCCAATGAGGTTTGGAGAAACAATTCGATGGAAGCATTTACAAGTTCTCCAGTGTATCGAAACGACCGGGTTTACTCAACCATCAAACGCGGTGAATTAGTTTGCCTGGATGCAGCGACTGGAGAAGAGCACTGGGTTTTAAAATTAGCTCCTGACCAAGTTCATGCTTCTCCCACATGGGCAGATGGTAAACTTTATGTCCCAATGTTTAACGGTATGGTCTTCGTGGTGAGGGATTTGGGTGACAATGCGGAAGTCGTCAGCGAAATTGACCTGAAATCAGCCTGCCTGGCTGCACCTGCAGTTGCTCACGGCAGGGTATACATTCAAACAAAGAAAAAACTCTATTGCTTTGGAAGTGCTGATGATGCTCCACCTTTCGTGACCCTTCCCGCATCGAATCTTAAATCAAACGCCGAAGTTGTTTCCTTACAAGTAGTTCCCGCTGAGTTTGCAATAAAATCAGGAGACCGATTAACTTTTCAGGTGCATGGCTTGGACCGAACGGGTAGGAGAGTCAATCGTATCAGTGAAAATCTAACATGGGAAAAATGGATTCCACCGACTGCAAAAGTACAATCAGAAGTAGACGCTCAAATTAGCGACATGGGAATTCTTACCGCCAATCAAGACGCCAAACTTTCTGCCGGTGCGTTGCGAGTAACGAATGGTAACATTTCTGGATTTACTCGAGGAAGAGTTTTGCAAGAACTACCATACAACGAAAATTTTGAGAATAGTTTTTCATTGTCCAACACAAGCTCGGATGGAATTCCGTTTTCATATCCGCCTTTGGCTTGGTTGGGCGCCAGAATGCGCTGGCAAGTACAAGATACGGGCAGTAATTTCATTGCCGGTAATACCCTTGACCGAGTTTTATTCCAAAGAGCGATTAATTTTTTCGGTCATAAGGACATGAGTAATTATACGCTCGAATCAGATGTGATGACAGATGGCGATCGCCGCACAAAATCAAACATTGGTTTAATCAACCAGAGGTATATTTTTGTACTGGTTGGAAATAGCCAGAAACTGGAAGTTGTTTCTAATTACGACAGGTTTCGATATTCCGTTCCATTTTCCATTAAAACAAACACCTGGTATCGTTTAAAAACTAGAGTTGATCTCAAGGACGATGGATCTGGGGTTGTTTTGGCAAAAGCATGGATAAAAGGTGACCCCGAGCCTGGTTCATGGACGCTTCAAGCACCGCATACAATTGCTCATACTCATGGTGCACCTGGGGTGTATGCTATGTCTCCCCAGAGTAAGAAAAAAGTATTCCTCGATAATCTTTCCGTCTATTACAACAAATAAAAGTCAACTCTTAGTTTTTTTATGAAAAAGTCATATTTACAAGTAATTTTTTCCCTTTTGTTTTTAAATGCTCTTTCGTTGTTGGGGTCGGACTGGCCAATTTGGGGAGGGAATGGAACAAGAAACATGGTTTCTCTTGAAGAATCCGTCACCTGGTCTTTCAAACCCGGAGAAATGGATGCGGATGAACGTGTTGATTTGAAAACAACTGAAAATGTCAAATGGGTCGCAAAATTAGGATCACAAGCTTACGGAAATGTTACGGTTGCCAACGGAAAAGTATTTGTCGGTACAAATAACGAGTCGCCGAGGGATCCAAAGAAAAAAGGGGATCGTGGAGTGGTGATGTGTCTGGACGAGAAAACTGGTAAACTCGAATGGCAACTGGTGATTCCAAAACTTGGGGCTGGCAAGGTAAGCGATTGGGAATACATCGGAGTGTGTTCGTCACCCGCGATAGAAGGAGATAAAGTGTATGTCGTTACCAACCGCTGTGAGGTGGTATGCTTGGACATCAACGGATTGTCTGACGGAAATGAAGGTCCATTCACTGACGAAGCAAATTACATCAAGCCAAAAGGCATGCAGGATCCACTGGATGAGAGCTTAGATGCAGACATTATCTGGATGTATGACATGCGAGATGAGTTAGGTGTTTTCCCTCATAATGTAACCAGTTCTTCAGCATTTATTTTAGGAGATCGAGTGTATGTCGCCACTTCCAATGGAGTTGACTGGTCCCATACAAACATTCCAAGTCCATTGTCTCCTAGTTGGATTGCCTTAAATAAAAAAACTGGTGAATTAATCGGTGAAGATGGATCTGGGGCAAGTGAAAATGCCCTTCATGCCGCTTGGTCTTCCTTGACTTATGGAAAAATAGACGGACAGGAAACTTTAATTTGGGGAGGTACAGATGGTTTTTGTTACGGATATTCCACTGATACAAAGAAGGACGCGGATGGATATGATCTTTTCAATCCCATTTGGAAAGTAGATTGCAACGAACCTCATTACCGCAAGGACGAATCCGGAAAGCGGGTTCCCTATGCGACTCCGCCCGGCCCGAGCGAGTTAATAGGAACTCCCGTTCTTTATAAGGGAAAAGTGTATTGTGCAATTGGACAGGACCCTGAACATGGAGATGGGGTGGGCCGATTAAGTTGCATTGAAGCAAAATCGGGTAAAGTTTTGTGGAAAAACACCGATGTCGGAAGGACGATATCAACGGTTTCAGTTCATGAAGACTTAGTTTACATTGCCGAATATGCGGGTCTTATTCATTGCTTGGACGCGATTACCGGAGAGGTTTATTGGACCTACGATTCTTTTAGTCGAATTTGGGGGTCCACACTTGTGGTAGCAGGCAAAGTATTGCTTGGAAATGAAGATGGAGATTTGTTGGTTCTGGACCACGGCAAGGAAAAACCAACCGTTGAAACCGTAAATATGGGTGCCCCGGTCTACAGTTCGCCAGTGGTTGCAAATGGGACTCTTTATGTTGCCACTCAAACTCACCTCTATGCAATTGGAAAGTAAAACTTTGAGTGCTTCCAATTCAAATTCCGGAAAACTTTTAGTCTGGGGACTTTTTATCGTGATGTTCTTCCTTCATCAGGATTTTTGGTGGTGGGAAAATGTGAATCTTGTTTTTGGTTTCATTCCAATGGGACTCGCATATCATGGTCTATTTTCGATTGCCTGCGCCGTGCTAGGTTGGCTTGCAATTCGGTATGCATGGCCGGTTCATCTGGAAAAATTTGCCGACGAAGATTCCGAGAAAACTGAAGATTATTAAAACTTTCGTTAAGTCGCTATGACAACTCTTCTTGTAATAATCGGGTATCTTTGCCTCTTGCTTGGACTTGGTTTTTTTAGCAATCGATTGTTTCGGGGAACTAGTAAAGACTACTTCGTTGCTAGCCACAGCATAGGACCTTTCCTTTTGTTGATGAGTGTTTTTGGAACCACCATGACCGCATTTGCTCTAGTTGGATCAACCGGTAAATCCTTCGAGCGTGGAATAGGGACATACGGATTGATGGCTTCAATCAGCGGACTTGTACACGCAGGAATCTTTTTTCTAGTGGGTATAAAATTGTGGGCATTTGGTAAAAAATACGGATTTATCACTCAAATTCAATTCTTTCGTACACGATTTGAATCGGATGGACTTGGATATCTTTTATTTCCAATCCTAGTCTTATTGGTAATTCCTTACTTACTCATTGGTATCATTGGAGCAGGAAAAACAATTGAGCCGGTCACTGCGGGAGCATTCCCCGGGCTCTTCACCAATCCATCCGCACCTCCATGGCTGGGCGGAATTCCTCCTTGGCTAACCGGTCTAGTAGTTTCAATTGTTGTTTTGTCTTATGTTTTCATGGGAGGATCCCGTGGCGCGGCTTATGCCAATACTTTTCAAACCATTGTTTTCATGATTATGGGTCTGGTTGCATTTGCTTTCATTATTGATGGATTGGGCGGTTTGGAAAAGGCGGGTAAAGTTCCTGTTAGGATCACCGAAAGTGGCATGGTGGTGCAGGATTTTAAATTCGATAAGGAAAAAGGACAGCTTTTGAAGAATGAAAAACCTAAGGTTGTTGGGAAAGTATTGGAATCTACAAATACCGACCTTTCGGGTAAACAGCCCCATTTCTGGCGTGAGCCAACAAAAGTGGAATTCAAGAAGAAAAATCCAAAAACTGGCGAGTTAGTTCCTTTTCAACGAGAGCTCGGATTTCCATTTTTGACTTTTGTAACTTATCTGTTCATTCCATTGAGTGTGGGAATGTTTCCTCATTTGTTTCAACACTGGCTGACAGCGAAGAGTGCGAAATCGTTCAAATTGACCGTGATTGCTCACCCGTTGTGCATCATGATTGTCTGGGTGCCCTGTGTATTAGTCGGGGCTTGGGCAAGTGGTGTACTACCTCCGGGTATTCCTCCTCCTGCAGTACTTTCGGCAATGCTCAATCTATTGGTGGGAGATCCAGTGCTAACTGGTTTACTGACTGCCGGAGTTTTAGCCGCGATCATGTCATCTCTGGACTCACAATTTCTTTGTTTGGGCACGATTTTTACCAACGACATAGTCGTACACCGGGCAGGGGCTAATAAGTTTACCGATAAGCAAATCATTCTCATTGCGAGAATTTTCATTGTTGTAATTGTAACCCTTACCTATGGACTGGCAATGCTTGCAAAGAATGCCAATGTATTCGATTTGGCAATCTGGTGCTTCAGTGGATTCTCGGCACTTTTTCCGGTTGTTTTTGCTGCCTTGTATTGGAAGCGTGCAACTAAATATGGGGCATTTTCAAGTATTATAGCTGCAGTTATCACCTGGCTTTATTATTTTCATTTGTCTGGCTACGGAGGGGAGTTCTTTGTTGGCCCGGGGATTGTTCCAGCAGCGATTTGTTTTTTTGCCTCCGCTCTGGCAATGATTGTTGTTTCTCTTTTCACCAAACCACCATCTCGTCAGACTTTGGAAAAGTTTTTCCCCTCGCAACAGAAATTGTGATTTCTCGATAATTAATTTAATAGATTTTCTCATGGCGAACGAAACTCAAATTCAACAAGCTGCGGAGGAACTTGACCTTCATGTGGCCGAAATGATCAAGTGGCATTTCTCTTCTGAAACTGGTTCCCCTTTTTGGCTCAACTGGGCGGATGAGCAGGATTGGAATCCACTCGAAGAAGTGAAAAATTTCTCTGATCTTTGTCAAAAATTCCCCAACTTTGAGGATGAATGGTTGCGTGACCTTCCCAATGAGATTTGGGTTCCCAAGGCATTTGCCGGTCGCCCTTTCAATATTTTTGAAACTGGCGGCACTACTGGCATGCCTAAGCAGAGAATCGGCTGGGATGATTTCAGAATTGATTACACCGCATTCTCTGACACTCTTAAGGACGAGCATTTCCCCCGCAATCATTACTGGATGATGGTCGGCCCAACCGGCCCTCGTCGCTTGCGCCTTGCGATTGAACATTTGGCAAATGAGAGGGGTTGCTCTTGTTATTTCGTCGACCTTGACCCAAGATGGGTTAAGCGTTTAATCGCAAACAAACAATACGACCAAGCCCGTGCCTATATGGACCATGTGGTAGACCAAGCCCTTACGATATTGAAGCATCGCAGCGTGAGTGCTTTGTTTACCACTCCCAAGTTGCTTGAAGCGTTGGCTGAGAGAAAAGACTTAGTCCGAGCGGGAATAAAAGGAGTTTTTTGCGGAGGAACTACGATGGATAAACAATACGCACGTTTTTTGGTCGAAGAAGTATGTGAAGGAGGAAAAATCGGATTTGTGCCCACCTATGGCAATACCTTGATGGGCTTGGCTAGACACCATCCGATTGGTCCGGAAAATGATTATTCAATTGCTTATTATGCCCCTCAGCCACGGGCTGCCCTACGAGTGATTAACCCAGACACCAACCAGACCGTGGATCACGACTCTTGGGGCAGAGTGGAGCTGACAACTTTAACCAAAGAATTTTTCATGCCCCGATTCTTAGAACGGGATGAAGCACTGAGAAGAAAACCATGGAAAGAAGCACCTTGGGACGGAGTTGCGGAAGTCCGTCCATTCGGAGCAATGGAAAAAAATATCGTAGAAGGAGTATATTAAAGATGAACATACCACACATTCCCTGCCTGAGACTTGGAGAAGCTTATGAAAGTTTCAATCAATCCGAGGTCAAGGACTACCGAGACGGCTCGGTCAAGGCAACAATGAGTCAAGTGAATGCCGGAATCATTCGACGCGACCTCACTAAGATAGGAAAAGCACGGGAAGCCCTGCAAAAATTTTCTACCCGTGAATTGGTTGAAATTAGCTCCAAAGCCGGCGAACTTTTTCTCTCTGCCGAGCTTCCCTTGGGGGAAGACGGAGTTTTGCAAAGTCCTGGAGATTACCTGAAAACATTATCATCAACCAGTGGGCTTCCTCATGTCATGGTTCGCCGGAATATGGACAAAATCCATTATGCCCTGACACATTTGGAGTTGATCTTAAACGGCCTTACCCGAGGAATTGAGTTTGATGTTTTGGACAAAGGATTTGGAAAGCAATCAGGATCTCCGGTGTGTTTTTACCCCACAACCGATTCACTTGGTCTAGTAATGCCGAGCAATTCTCCGGCAGTCAATTCCTTGTGGCTTCCATCCATTGCCTTGAAAATACCAATAGTGATGAAACCAGGAAGAGAAGAGCCATGGACACCGTTTCGATTAATCCAAGCTTTTATTGCAGCTGGATGTCCTAGGGAAGCTTTTGGTTTTTACCCCACTGACCACGAAGGCGCCGGGGACATTTTACGTCTGTGTGATCGGGCACTAATTTTTGGTGACAAAAGCACGACTGATTTGTATGCCGGTGATCCCGGGGTGCAAGTCCATGGACCAGGGTTCAGTAAAATTTTAATCGGGGAAGATGAAATTGAGAATTGGCCAGATTTTATCGATGTTATGGTTTCCTCAATCTCTGACAATGGAGGCAGAAGTTGTGTAAATGCATCGGCCGTAATCGTACCGAAATATGCCCGGGAAATTGCAGATGCACTTGGTCAACGATTGGGTCCTTTAATGCCTTTGCCAGCCGAGGATCCAAATGCCGTGCTGTCCGGCTTCGCCAACCCCAAGATGGGAGATTGGATTAATTCCACCCTCGACACGGACCTTGCGCAAAAGGGTGCTTTCGACGCCACCGCTCCATACCGAAACGGTTCACGACTTGTAGAGGCCGAAGGGGGCACATACCTCAAACCGACCATTGTTCATTGCGATTCGATGGATCACGCACTGGCCAATCGCGAATTTCTCTGCCCCTATGCAAGTGTAGTGGCAGTACCACAAGCTGATATGCTGAGTGCGATTGGTCCGACCCTTGTGGTCACGGCTATTACAAATGACGATACATTCAAAAGAAAATTACTTGGATCTTCCAATGTCGAACGTCTGAACATTGGACCGATTTCAACAATGAAGATTTCCTGGGATCAACCCCACGAAGGCAATATGTTTGAATTTCTTTACAAGCGCAGGTCAATAGGAATGGCTGCCTGAGGCAAATTTAAACTCTTAAAATGCTCGACCTCGATTCGTCAGGGAATTTGACAATGTCCTTTTTCACGAAGGACGACGAAAGTCAGGAAGTCATTTTTGGGGAAAATATTTGTGACTCACAACTCGGCGGGCGTGCGAAAAAACTTGGCACTCATGCTTTTTTAGTCACTGATTCCGGGCTTTCCGGAGCGGGTCACCCTGATAAAATATGTAAAATCCTTTCGGACAGCGGACTTCGTGTTACCCTATACGATCGATCGATTGAAAACCCAACTGATTCAAGTGCCCAAACCTGTGCTGAAGTGGCGAGGCGATCAGGGATCGACCTAATTATTGGTTTGGGGGGCGGTAGTTCGATGGATACTGCAAAGGGCTGTAATTTTTTACTCACCAATGGTGGTAGGATGGTTGATTACTGGGGAATTGGTAAAGCGGACAAGCCCATGCTTCCCATGGTTGCAATTCCAACCACCGCTGGCACTGGAAGTGAATGTCAATCCTTCGCTTTGATTTCCGACGATGAAACCCATCGCAAAATGGCTTGTGGAGACAAGAAAGCTTTGCCCTGTTTGACCATTCTTGATCCTGTTTTGACACTTTCACAACCCGCCAAAGTCACCGCATGTACTGGCATAGATGCATTGGCTCACGCACTGGAGTCGGCCGTTACAAACAAAAGGAATCCAAGGTCCTATCGACATTCCCGGATTGCTTTTCAGTTAATTCAAGAAAACTTGCCCAAGGTATTTGCTGAACCGAATGACTTGGAAGCGCGGGGAAAGGTTCTTCTGGGAGCGTCTCACGCAGGAGCCGCGATTGAACGCAGTATGCTTGGAGCAGCCCACTCTATGGCAAATCCGCTGACCGCAGATGGAGGAATCGTCCATGGAATAGCGGTGGGCATGGTCTTGCCGGCGGTCATGGAATTTAATTCCGTTGATCCTGACGCGTGCTCAACCTATGCGGAATTATCCAGAATCGCAGGATTAGTCGAAGAGTCCGGTGATGACCAAGAAGGGGCCAGAGAATTAATTTTAAAAGTGCGGTCTCTTTTACAACTTGCAGAAATTCCTAAAACCATGAATGCATGTGGAATCAATCACTTGGATATTCACAATCTTGCCAAAGATGCTTCCAAACAATGGACTGCCGGATTCAATCCGCGGACCTTAAAAATTCCCGACTTTGAAAAACTTTATTTAAAATTACACAACGAGGAATCTTGCGAAATATCAAGTCCTCAGGGAAATTAATTCGGATGAAACAAATTTTTTCCTTGGCTTTATTATTTTTGTCTTTCAGCAGTTGGGCGGAAGCGGGCAATGAGGATACCTCATCGGATTGGCCGAGGCACCGGGGAGACCCTGCTTTAAAAGCAGTTTCTTTGGCAACAGTAGGAAGCACGCTCTCTCTTGACTGGGTATTTGATACCGGGGACTTTCTGAAGTCTTCGGTGGTGGTTGCCAATGAACTGGTTTATGTGGGTGCCGACTCTGGAAAGTTGCATGCAATTGATTTAAAAACTGGTAATCAAAGATGGCACTTTCAATCTGAAATGGCGATAGAAGCCCCGCCACTTTTTTACGATGGAATTATCTATGCCGGATCCACTGATAGTTTCCTTTATGCCCTCGATTCTGCTACCGGACGTTTACTTTGGAAGTATGAAACAGAGGGAGAGATTATGGGAGCCGCCAACCAATCCATTCGCCCATTGAGTAAGGACTCGGTCATCGTAGTAGGAAGTTACGATAATTTTGTTCACTGTATGGATGCAAAATCAGGAAAGCTGCTATGGAAATTTGAAACTCAAAATTATGTCAACGGAGTCCCGACGATTTACGGTAAGAAAAACGTGGTATTTGGGGGATGTGATTCCATGCTCTACATCATTGGTTTGGAGGATGGAAAACAGATCCGCTCGGTTGAAGTGGAAGCCCCAATAGCCGCGTCGGTGGCCGTAGCCGATGGGGTAGGGTATGTCGGAAACATGGACCGCTCAGTCATGGCATTCGACTTGGAAGGTGGAGACCTTGTTTGGAGCTACAAGCAGAAAAGTTTCCCGTATTTTTCCTCTCCTGCAGTGACCAAGGATCTAGTTATTATTGGTGGGCGAGACAAAGGATTGCATGCAATTAACCGAGTATCCGGAAAACAAGTGTGGAGGTTTTCAGCTCGTGGCCGAGTGGACAGTTCACCGGTGGTGGCAGGTGACAAGGTTGTTTTTGGTTCAATGGATGGCAAACTTTACATATTATCCCTGACCGATGGAAAAGAACTTCTATCATATGAAATTGGTGAGCCAATTTCATCTACACCTGCTGTGTTGAACGAAAAGATTATCGTTGGGTGTGAAGATGGAAAAGTTTATGCTTTTAAATCGGAGAATTAAAAATGACGGAAGATACTTTCATCAAACCGGACCGCGAGACCAAGGATAAAACCAAGGTAGGAAACTACTTTGTTTCCAATTATCCACCATTTTCTTTTTGGAATGAAGAAGATGTTCCATGCGTCGAAAGTATGCTCAACAGTCCTTCTCCTGGTGATTCTCCGTTGGGAGTTTATTACCATGTTCCATTCTGCAGAAAACGCTGTCATTTTTGTTACTTCCGCGTGTACACTGACAAAAACTCCAAGGATGTTCGTCGCTACCTTGCGGCGACGATGAAGGAATTTCAAAAATATGCGGACGCACCCTACCTCAAAGACAGGAAACCCAAGTTCATTTACTTTGGCGGGGGCACTCCTTCCTTTCTGTCCTCCGTTCAATTAGTTGAACTGACGGATCAAATGAAAGCGATTATGCCATGGGACGAAATAGAAGAAGTTACTTTTGAATGTGAACCTGGTACATTAACGGAAAAAAAGTTAGGGGTGCTCAAGGATTTCGGTGTAACTCGTTTAAGCTTAGGCGTGGAAAATTTTAACGATCATATTCTGGAAACCAACGGCCGTGCACATCGTTCCGGAAAAGTGTTCCAAGCATATGAACTCGCCCGGAAGCTAGAATTTGAAAATATAAATATCGATTTAATTGCCGGAATGCTCGAGGAAACGGATGAGAACTGGTCCGATTGTATTGATCGAACGATTGAACTTTCTCCTGATTGCGTGACCATTTATCAGATGGAAATTCCTTTTAACACAACTATCTTCAAGAACATGCAGGCAGAAAAAAAGCGAGCTGCTCCAGTCGCTGATTGGCCGACGAAAAGAAGATGGGTAACTGAAGCATTTGAGCGACTCGAAAATGCGGGCTACTCGATCACCAGTACTTGCACCGCGGTAAAAAATCCAGAAGAGACAAAATTTATTTATCGAGACCGACTTTGGTCGGGTGCGGACATGGTTGCCCTTGGTGTCGCCTCTTTTGGACATTTAGGAGGGATTCATTATCAGAATTTGACTCACATTGAACAATACTGCGATGCGATGGAAGAAGACTCATCCATTATTAGACGGGCTCTTTTGACGACTGAAGAAGAACGTTTTATCCGGGAACTAATCTTGCAGTGGAAACTCGGAAAAGTAAGTATCGGTTATTTTAAAGAAAAATTTGGCATCGATTTGAAAGATCGATATTCCGAACTTATCGATCGTTGGATGAAAGCTGGAGATCTTTTTGTACAGGTTGATGAGCTTGTTCTCTCCCGGGATGCTCTGCTCCGAATCGATTCGAAATTGCATGAGTTATTTCTTCCACAGCATCAGGATTCTCGCTACGTCTAGTTCCAATGTCATCTGTTTCTGACCTTGTTTATCCATTGAGTTTAATGCGCATGGCTCGAAAGCTTCCCAGGTTGAACTTTACTCAGATCGAAACAATTGATATCCCAGAGCCATATTTAGGTTTGCTCGTACATGAAGGGGACATGACTTCTCGACTGGAAGGTTATCATAAAAAATCAATCCGCGTTCGTTGCCTCAGGTCTTCCAATGATGGAAAATCTTATTTTCGAGAAGTCATTCTTGAAACAGAACAAGAGGCCCGGCCTGCTGAATATGGAGCGATTGAAATACAACTGAATTCCTTGCCCGAAGAAGTTCGAAAACTTGTGGTTGAGGCTAGGCAGCCTCTTGGTGGCATCCTTAATGATTCCAGAATTCCTTACTCGAGTTCACCCAAGGCATTCTTGAGTATAATTCCCGACGGCCCGATTATCGAGGCATTCGGAACGGTGGAGGCAGACATTTTATATGGCCGAAGTAATGAAATTTCCGGATTAAATGGAGATTGCATTGCCCGGATCGTTGAAATTTTACCCGTTCTTGAAGAGTAAATTTTCTTGAGAACTTTCCAAAAGGAAATTGTATGTAAATCGTTATGATATCCCAAAAAACAAAATATGATGCAATTGTTGTTGGAGGAGGTCCTGCCGGATCCTCCACCGCCGCATTACTTGCAGAGAAAGGCCATGATGTATTGATCGTGGAGAAAGAAAAATTTCCACGTTATCATGTTGGTGAGTCATTGATGCCCTTTTGCTATTTCCCTCTCGAGAGACTCGGCTTGGTCGATACTTTAATGGAGTCAGCTAACCCGCGAAAATACTGTGTTCAATTCGTTCGGGAAGACGGCTTCCTCTCACAGCCCTTTTATTTCTTTCAGCATTTTGACCACCCTTCCTCCACTACCTGGCAAGTTTGGCGTTCTGAGTTTGATAAAATGATCATGGATAAAGCACGGGAGCACGGAGCAAGCGTGTGGGAAGAAACAAAGGCAAAAACACTGCTCAAAACTGGTGACCGTGTGGAAGGAGTGAAGGTGGTCTCCAAGGATCTGGGTGAGCTGGAACTGCGGGCACCCATTGTGGTGGATGCATCCGGTCGGGATTGTTTTGCCGCTCACAAGGAAAACTGGATGGTCCGTGATCCGGAACTCAAAAAGATTGCTCTTTGGACCTATTACAAAAACGC
>PBSV01000056.1 GCA_002726435.1 Opitutia bacterium
TTAGTTTGTAGGATCACCTTCGATTTCACAAACTTTCTCTTTGCCTTTGTTAGCAACGAATTCAAGTGTTTTGTCGTGTAAAATATCTTGCCTAAACCGATTTAAGCGTGCCCGATCTTGAGTAAGTTCTTTGATGAATTCGTTGGGATCTTTACGCATCATCATTGCTTCATGAGTGGCAGCTTGGGCGAGGTCTTCGTTTTTAACTTCTATTTTCTCCTTCTCTGCTATCCTCCCTAAAGTTATGGTTAGCTTGACCCGGGACTGTGCTTGACTTTGAGACTGTTTCCAAAGCTCGTCCCTTTTTTCTTCGATCTCTTCTTGCTTGGCCCCACCTTGGATAGCACGTTGGGCATTATTTTGAAAAATTGTGTTGGACTCGTCTTCGACTGCTTGCTGGGGAAGCGGGAATTCTGGCATTTCCAAGATCTTTTGCGTAACTTGTTGTCTTTTCGCGTTTATATTTTCTCGCTCTTTTCTGTTTGAGAGATCTTTTTTAACTTTTTCATTCAACTCCTCAAGATTTTCAATTTTGAGGGATTCCAGAAATTCTTTGGAATCAGGCTCAGGTGATTTTTTTTCCCGGACTTCGTGAATTTCAATAGAATATTCCACGGTTTTTCCAGCCAAGGGAGCAACTTCAAAGTCTTCTTCAAAGCTTGCTTTTAAGGTTGTTGAATCCTCCTTAGCGAGACCAATAATTCCTTCTGCGATTGCCTCTACTCCCATACCCTTGACTTGACCAGCCTCTTCCCATGTGTTGGATTGTTTCCCATAAATCGGCTTTTCAGGAACTAAATCAGCAACCGCTTGATCACCAATTTTTCCTTCGTAGCTGCATTTTACATAGTCTCCAGCTTCCACTTTTCTTTCAACGATTTCAAAAGTGGCACGTTGGTCGCAAAGTGATTGAATTTCTTTGGCGACATCGCTTTCGTTCACCTCAGTCGGATTAATTTCAAGTTCGAAATTTTCATAGTCTGGTAAATCGAATTCTGGTTCTACATCAATTGTGATCTCTACGCTGGCGGATGAATTCGGGTCGAGATTTCCCGCATCGACTTTCAAAATGGAATAGACCCTAAGATTTTTTTCAGACAGGACCGCTTCGTAAGCTTCAGTTGAAATCTTTCGGTTTAATTCTTCAAGCAATTCTTTCGTATAACGCTTGCGAATCATAGGTAAGGGAGCTTTCCCTTTGCGGAAGCCAGGTATGTTAGCCACTCGGCTTAATTCCAAACAGGCTTGTTTTTCTTTTTCAGAAACTTCATTCGATTCGAAGGTAACCGTAGCTATTTTCCGGGCTGTTCCCGCATCCTTTATTTCAAGATTCACTTTTGAGTATATTGAAGGTTTATGCAAGCCGCTGGATGCGACTCAGGTAGGGACAATATTAAAAGGAAATTTACACAAATGGTCAATGAGATTACCCATTTTAAAAACCTTATTTTATGGGGTCCATCTAACCAATCGAATACCATTAATTGATGGGATCTTGGTTGGTAAATCCTCGATAGTTTTCTTTATGTCAGAGGGAGAAAAATGTCTAATTTGAAGAATGAATTCATTGGTTTTGCTATTTTTTCCAATTATTCGGTATGCCCTCGGATCAAGTTTTTCGGTGATTTCTTCCTCTGTTTCTCCTTCCATAATCGAAAGGTATAACTCTGAGGCTCGATAGTAGTTTATGGAATTCCCAGGATATATGTTTTGCTCCACCAATATAAAAAGTCTTTCCGAGCGAAAAGAACCAGTTGTTTCAAGAACCCAACTGCGACACGATTTTAGGGGAGGATTGCCAACGGATTGATTGTAGTCGAAATAAACGACAACCCCATTTCGGACAGATTTTATTACTTCCTCTGGCAAAGGAGGGAACTTGTTTTTGTCTTTTGCAGTCATCTGCGATTCATAATTGCCGGGTCTGTTCTCCGACTTCATAGTTTTTTGTTGCATCGCATAGCGAACCAGCATGGACGAACAAGCGACACCAATCGTGATACCAATAACAATTACAATTCTACGTTCTTTTTTGGAAAGTACCATGGGTTTGTTAATGCTTGGCGGAAGATAGTAGAATAAAGTATGGAATGACGATGATACAATCAAAGACTGATATAAGAGTAAGGTATGAAGAAACAGACAAAATGGGAATCGTTTACCATGCGAAGTATTTAATTTGGTTCGAGGTAGCCAGAATTGATTTGCTTGATCAAATCGGATATCCATATGTGAAATTGGAAGAAGATGGTCATTTCCTACCAGTCTTGGAGGTTGAAGCAAATTTTCGAAAGCCTGCCAAATTTGACGATTTTATCACAATATTTGTTGAATTGTCACAACCCTCGATACTCAAGATGAAAATTTGCTACAAAGTGAAAAGAGGAGAGGAACTGCTTGCAACTGGCAAAACAAAGCACGCATTTGTATCATCTGAAGGTAGACCAGTCAGGCCACCGGAAAAATTAGTTAATTTAATCGAGAAATATTCGCAGCAATGAGATGCAGTCTTTTTTCTTCCTTTTCATTAAACGGTATTCAACGGAAAGAATTTTGAAATTTCCTGAATTATTTCTTGGATAGATTTATTTTCTGTGTTCAGAATTTTATCCGCCGCCAAATATCGATTTCTGCGCTTTTGTAGGATTTCCTCGATAGAGGAGAGTGGATCGCCTTGATCAATAAGCGGACGGGAGTTGTCCTTATTAATGCGTGCCAAGATTGTTCGTGGTTCCGCCCATAAACAGGCAACAATTCCAAGAATCTTTAGTCTCTCCATCATTCCTTCTGGTATACAAAGACCTCCGCCGCATGAAATTATACAACTTTCCTTAGTCAAAATAGAATCAATCACAGCCTGTTCCATTTTTCGGAATTCACTTTCTCCCTGATTGGCAAAAATTTCCGTAATTGAACAGCCGGCCATTTTCTCAATTTCCTGATCTGTGTCGAAAAATGAAAGATTATATTTTCGAGAAAATTGAAGTCCAACTTCAGTTTTCCCAGATCCCATCATTCCAACCAGGAAAAGTTTTTGGTTGAACGGATTGGTCATGAGATCAGTTGTTGAATTTGAATTGGTAATGAGCTTGCGAATGAAAAGTAATAAAGGAATAATACATTTATGAATAATGAGTCTTCAGAAGTTTCAGTAAAGGGTGTAATGCCTACTTCGAACGGCTGTGCGGTTTTTCTTGGCAATAATGAAAAGACATTTGTCATTTATGTGGATCCGGCTATTGGCAACGCAATAAACATGACAATCAATCAAGTAAAGAAGGAAAGACCTCTCACTCATGATCTGATCGGTCTAATTTTAAAGGGGCTTGAAACTAGCATTGAGAGGGTGTTGATCAATGATGTCGATGAAGGTACTTTTTTTGCCCGTATCATTTTAAGGATGGAAAACGAACTTGGTAAAAAAATCATTGAACTTGATGCTCGTCCCAGTGACTCAATTGTGCTTGCTTTGCAAATGAAGAAGCCGATTCACGTTGCAGACCGAGTATTGGAAAATGTTGAGGATATGAGTGAAATCCTAGAGCGTATTTTGCGTAAGCAAGACTGAATTTAATTTGTTTAATGACCGTGGCAAACGCGGAGCCCAAGACTTCCTCAGTTCTTTCCCTATGCACCAATCCATGGCCTAGTGCACTGGCACCCATGCAGGATGTTACCGGATTACCTTTCATGAGGGTAATTGCAGAGTGCGGATCCCCTGATTTTTACTTCACCGAATTTTTTCGGGTATATCCGAATTCAAAACTCGATCCTGAAATTCTTTCATCCATTACCCGAAATCCATCGGGTAAACCGATCTTTGCTCAACTGATTGGTGAATCAATTCCAAACCTTGATCGAATTGCCCGGGAACTGCAGCAGTTTTCAATTGCTGGAGTAGACTTGAATATGGGTTGCCCTGCTCCAAGAGTGTATAAGAAAAATGTCGGTGGTGGTTTGCTAAAGGATTCCCGCAAAATTGAACTGATTCTTAAATCTCTTCGTCGAGAGGTTAAATCATTGTTAACTGTCAAAATGCGAATTGGTTTTGAAGACGACAGGAATTTTGAAGACATTCTTAGTATTTTGAATGACTGTGAAGTCGATCTTTTGAGTCTCCATACAAGAACTGTTCTTGGAGGATATCGAACCGATCCGGATCATGAATATGTTGCTCGTGCAGTCGAGCGATTGGATTGTCCAGTCCTATTAAATGGGAATGTCACTTCTGCAAAAGTTGCTTACTCTTTGAAATGCCAAACTGGGGCAGCTGGCGTAATGATTGGACGATCTGCTATCAGGAATCCGTGGATTTTTCGCCAGATACGAGAGATGCAGCTAGGCATGCCTGTTTTTGAGCCTCGAATGAATGACTTATACAAGTACGTGCAGAATCTTTTTGTTGCTCTTGAAAAACCTGAAATGGATGACCGAAGAATTGTAGGAAGAATCAAGAAATTTTTGAATTTTGTTGGCCTTTCGGTTTGTCCAGAAG
This sequence comes from Opitutia bacterium, assembly GCA_002726435.1. GTDB lineage: Bacteria > Verrucomicrobiota > Verrucomicrobiia > Opitutales > Seribacteraceae > Seribacter. The sequence goes on from PBSV01000056.1 coordinate 4,496, forward strand.
GTAAATTTCTTCACCAAATGCGTAGATCAACCACCCCGGCAGAGCTTTTTAGAATTTGTGAGAAATTTATGATCTCGGAAGGATTGGCTTTTCAAAAACTCAATCTTGAGCCTTTTGATTCACTCCTTGCACGGCCCAGTCAAGAATCTGTTGAATCATAAATTATAGATGAATTTTTATTCACTTTGGCTGGATTTACGTCAATGGTTAAGAGCTTGGTTCCTTCCCCTCCTTGCCGGGTCCTCCTCTTATGGAATCCTTTTTTTTGCACAGCCCCCACATAGCTCCCCCGAAGGTGCTTATGTATTTCTTTTACCAAGTTTAATCTGGCTTGCGACCAAGCCTCCGCTAAAAAAAGTTTTGATTGTCTATTTGGTAACAGGCTGGTTGTACTTTTTTTTTCTCGTTGGATGGATGAGGCATATAAGCCCTGTTGGGATGATACTTGCCACTTTTCTTTTATCTGCCTATCAGTTGCCTTGGTTTTGGTTAGCCAAGATTCTCCTTCCACTTGGCATGCATACTTCTTTCTTTAAAAGAATCGTTGCACTCCTTGTCCTCCCCTGTGCATGGGTTGTGACCGAGTGGATACGGTGTTACTTTACCCTTGGTTTTCCATGGTGCCCCTTGTCGACAACTCAATGGGAAAGACCAGCAATTCTGCAAACTATTCCTTGGTTTGGTGCATGGGTTGTGTCTTTTTTTCTTGTATGTTTCAATCTTTGCGTCGCTTCTTACCTGCATCATCTTCTGGTACGTAGGAAAAAAGTCACCCGAAACATTTTGAGTTCACTCTGCCCAGATCTTTATTTCGGGCTTTTATTACTTTTTTTGATGGTATCGCCGTTTTTTTTAAATCGATCCATTTCTTCTGAAAAGGCTACTAGCCTCACGATAGAAGTAGGTATTTGTCAGCCCTATCTGACAGAAAAGTGGCAGCAGTCTTCGAGTAATTCACACAAGGAAATTCTTGCTAGGCAGACAAGTTTCCTAGGGGCCTTGAATCCAGATTTGATAATTTGGCCGGAAGCAGCGACTCCAAATGGATTACATGTCGACCTTCCTTGGGTCAAGAAATTGGCCCAATCCGTTCATGCGCCTCTTTTAATCGGAGCAACCGTGAAGGAAGGAATTCATAATTATAATTCGGTAGTTCGAATTCGCCCAACTTCTGGAATGGATCAAGAGTGGTACGCAAAAAGAATACTTGTTCCATTTGGCGAGTATGTTCCTTTTCCTTTCAAATTGATTCCTGGATTAAGAAAGATGGTTGGACCAGTCGGGAATTTTACGGCGGGTGAGTATCCAGTTTTTCAGGAAATCGAATTAAAGGACGAAAAAAAGACTAAAATTTCTGTGGGTCCGTTGATTTGTTACGAGGATATTTTTCCACAGCTTACCAGAGACCTTGTGAAAGGTGGATCGGATATTATTTTTGTGACCACCAACGATGCTTGGTTTGGGGAAGAAGGATGCGCCGAGCAGCATGCTTCTCATTCGGTTCTTCGTGCTTTGGAGTCCGGTCAAACAATACTTAGGTGTGGCAATTCTGGATTGTCTGGGTGGATCGACAGCAGGGGACATCTACACGACATTCTGCGCGATGAGAATGGAAGTATTTATTTTCAGGGTGCCTCCACTGTTCAAGTTTCATTTATCCCCAAATCCTCTACTTTCTACTCCAAGCATGGAGACTTCTTTCCTTGGATCTGCATATTGATCACAGCTTTGTTTTTAGTTTTTAATCAGATAGAAAAGTGGAAATCAAACAATCAGCAATTGGTTTCTCCATGAAAATTGTGCCCTTAATTTAACTTAACTTTTTGTCATGTGTTATTTCGGGTTGATTTCATGAATTCTTAAGTTTAATAAAGAAATATGGTGGTTGGATTGGATGGACAGGTTGATTATGTTTTTTTGAAAGAAGAACTCAAAGATAACCTGCCCACATTGCCGGGGATTTTTGACGATTTATCGTTGATGTTGAAAGATCCAAATTCTCCGACTCATTCCATTCAAGAGGTTATGCGGTCTGACCAAACTCTCTCCATGAAAGTCTTACGGATCGCAAATAGTGTCCAGTATAGAGGCGAAAGACAGAAGGTTACGGATGTAGGGGAAGCGATTGGCACTTTAGGCTTTGATAAAATTCACATGGTTATTTTGACCTCTTCTGTTTTCAAGGCATTCAAATTTGAAAATGCGAAGGACCTGAATTACGACCCCGCAGAATTGTGGAAGCACAGCCTTGGTGTTGCAGTTGCTTCTTCAACCATTGCTGAATTAACCAACATCGTCCCTCATCAAAGGGCATACAGTTGCGGACTCGTCCATGATATTGGCAAAGTTGCTCGCCTGCAACTACACCCAGAGGATTTCATCGAAGACATCGGAGATGCACTCTACGATGAAACTACTTTAATCGAAGTGGAACGACAAAAAAACTCACCAGCTCACGATCTTCTTGGCCAAGTAGTTTGTCAGGAATGGGGGTTGAACCGTGATGTTGAATCCGTGATTCGTTGGCACCATGAAGAGGATTGCGAAAAGAGGGAATCTGTTAACGATGAGGAAATCAATAAGTTAATCGATGTTGTAATGGTTGGGAACTGGTTGGCTCATTCGATGAAGTTTGGTTTTAGTGGGCATCGGTCTAAGGAAAAA
>PBSV01000057.1 GCA_002726435.1 Opitutia bacterium
AACCAGGATCGGGAATGGCGGAAACTGGAGCAAGAGTCCCATGAGTATTCGTTCCTCCTCCTTCAACCGTTCCACCAGTTTCAGCAATTACGTTTAGGTTGTAGGACTTGAGTTCAAAATTAGCAGTGATGTTGAGGTCTGAATTGATTTCCAAAACCAGGGGGTTGTCCACACTGGATGTAGATCCTGACCAATTTACAAAACTATAGCCAAAACTGGTATTGGGGGTTGCAGTGAGGGTGATGGAATCACCATGCGAGTAAGTGCCGGATCCGGTGACCGAACCCGTGCCTTGGGGAGAAACTAAGGAGTTAATTGAATAAGATTTAATTGAAAACGAAGCAGATACTGTTCGGGCTTCCGTCATATCGACCGTGGTGGAGGCGGCAGAAGCATCAGTTATTCCACTGCCGGACCAACCCGAAAAAGAATAACCGGTATTGGGGGTGGCGGAAATCGAGGCGAGGATGCCGTGATTGAAGGAAGCACCCTCGGAGACCGTTCCACCAGAGTCGGCAGATGTAGATAACAGGTATGAGTTTAAGGAGAAATTGGCGGTGAGCGAGAGGTTTGAATTAATTTCCAGTGTAAGCGGATTGTCTGAACCGGAGTATGCCCCTGACCAGTTGTTGAAGCTATATCCTGATATGGTCGAGTATGGAGTGAGTACAGCATTTGCCCCTTGGTTGTAAACCCCACTGCCATTGACATCACCAATACCGGTTGGTGAAACTGTAATCTCTACCGAATAACTGGGCCATGCTCCATCACGACGAGTATTCCTTTGGAACATTGGCCAATCAGAGGAGGCGGGTCCAATTCCAAGGTCCAGAGAATACAAATAATTGTCGTAGCATCCGTAGATTAATTTACCAGTGTCGCTAATTACGAGCGAAGAATCCACGATCCCCTCGATCTCAAACGGACAATCCGTATCGTTCGTGTCCCATGCTTTGCTGCCGTTCTTGTCGTAGGCAAATAAATGGTTTTCCCCTGACCCGGTGTATCCAATTACATACACACGTCCATTTGCATCAACCACCGGACTGCTGTAAAACACATCACCGACAAATGCCTCCCAGTTTAATCCCCCTGCCAAGGTAGAAAGGGAGCGCATGTAGCCATCCCTCGAGACAAAAATAACTTCGTTGTCCATCCCGAGTACTGGGGAAGCATCGACACGATCACCCGTCAAGAAGCTCCAGTTTAGAGTGGCGTTGTTTTCATTGTCGGACAGTGAATAACAATAACCATTCCCGGCACCGAAATAAATGTTGCCTGAAAAATCAAGAGCCGGTGACGAAAAAATGGATCGGTTGGTATCCGTGACCTCGTCCACTAGGTAAGTCCATTTTGAGGAACCATCGGGATTAACTGCATGAAAAGTTCCATTTTCATCGCCAAAATAAATCGTGCCGTCTTGGCCCAAAGCAGCCGAGGAGGAAATTGGTTGACCGGCGAAATATTCCCAAGCCACTGATCCATTATTTTCGATAGCATAGAAAATTGAATCTTTTGATCCGACATATATTCTTCCATCCGCACCGAGGGAAGGACTGGCGGTGACGAAACTATTGGTTTCATACTCCCATAGTTTGGTGCCATTCGATGAATTCAAGGCATATACCTTGTTGTCCCATGATCCGACATACAAAGTCCCATCCGAGCCAATTGCAGGAGTCGAGTCGATCCAGTTGCCCGAGGAAAAGGTCCACTTGCTTGAGCCATCCGCATTTAATGCATATAATTTATTATCATTTGATCCAAAATAAATCGATCCGCTTGAATCGACCGCAGCGGAAGAAAAGATTACCCCACCCGTTGAGGAGTTCCAATCCGCTGATGCGTGCGGAAACGGAACGACTACAGGAGTCGCCTGGGCACTTCGTCTTTCCGTCCATGTGTAAACAGAATCTCCCCAACTGCCAGAGCTTCCGCCGGTCGCCAGACCGGAGGCATAGAAAATTACTTCTCCCTCATCGGTTGCAGGTGCGGTCCATTGAAAACTCCAACTCCCGTCGGAAGATCTCCCTCGATGTTCTGCGGCATTGCTTTCAATTCCCATATCAGAGGAAACTGCGGTGAGTGAACCACTTGCACCAGCGAGTGATTTTGGCATAAACTGAAAACCAAAACCATTAGAATTCGTACCGTTTACGGTGAGCGAAAGGTCGTAAGTTTGGCCAGGAACATAGGAGGAGGGCAGACCGCTTACACTGATACCACCGTCGCCGGTGTTTACCCCTGAACCGGAGTGACAACTCGTACAATTCATGGTCTCCCCATGATAACCATTGGGTGGGTTGTTCGAATTTGCGACTAGTTGATTGGGTGCATGTATGAGTGAAAAAAATCCAACGGAGGAAATGAAAACCCTGTAACTCATTCTTTGCATGTAATTAAATATTATAATTCTACCCAAGAAAGTAATCAAGAATGAGGGCGTAAAATGATTGCAATGAATTGTTTAAATGGAGTCGCAAGTTATTGTCAGTGAAAAAACTGACCCGTCTTTTGTAGTGCTAGTCAATTCTAGTTGGGCTTCGATACTTTCGGCCAGTTGTTTGGCGATTGCCAATCCCAGCCCCGTACCATGTGGTTTGGAACTGGTAGAAGGAAGAAACAAATTATCCTTTAGTCTTTCAGGAATTCCCCCGGCGTCGTCAGAGACTTCCAAAAGAATGGATTTTTTTTCTCTTCGAGCACTCAATAAAACCTTGCAGTCTGCTTTCGCCTGAAATGCATTTTCTATCAAACAAACAAGTATTGGAATGACTAAAGTGGAATTAAGATTATCCAATGAATTTTCAAGCACGGAATTTTTTTCGATCGAGACCCTGCCATTCTTAGCTGAATTCTTTGATCTGCTTTGCGATATTTCAAAAATTTCTAAAATACTTAGCTCGTAGGATTTCTTTTTTTGATCGACTTCCTGGAGAGCATTTAATGATTCGGTGACCAAGTCTTGAATTTGTCGGTGAACCGAGCGGATATCTTCCGGGGAATCTTTTCCAGTTTCCCTTGAAATAGCATGCAAACTTGTGAGTGGTGATTTGAGGGAGTGCATGAGGTGACTGGTTATGGCACCTAAGCTCGTTGTTTTATACGCTTGGGCCAGTTTCAAGTTTGTCTTTTCAAGGAGGCGGTTTTTGGATTCGAGCATGTCTTCGCGTTCTTGAATCCGCTTGCTCAGCAATTGAAAAATAAAAAAGAGTAAAAGACTTCCAGCTCCAATGATGAAAAAACCCTGTTTCAGTAATTGCTGGTCAATCGCTTGCCATTCATTAACGAGGGGAATATCTTCCATTTGAACTTCAAGCAGGCAGTTGTAATCCTCGAGCTTAATTCCAAAAACCAGAGACCAAGTTCCATCGTTCAATCTTCTGGATGAAAATTCGAAATTCCTGACTTCGTAAATTCGTTCTTTGCCAATTTTTCTTTTTTTGGTGTCGGTGGGAAGGTCAATGGAGGCACCCTTGGAATCGAAGGCAAAAACTTGAATGATTCGGGGTATCGCGAGAGCCTGCAGCGCAATTTGTTCGAGAAATTCATTGGGCTTATGAATCAGTTCAGGTAATCCCAAGTCCAGGAAAGCAAGGTCTTGGTCAAGGAATTCGAATTCCAGGACCTCGGTTATTTTTTGAATTTCATTTTGCAAAAGATAGACTTCGGATTCCACAACTTGGTTGCGGAATTCAGAGCGTGACTGAAAGAGCATAGCTGTGGTCAAGCCAGCGGTCAGACTGAGACAGAGCCAGAAACCGAGCCATTCTTTTCGAATCTTTTTCATTCTATATTTCCCAACTTATGCCTGTTGACCAAAAAGCGGAATTGTACTCATAATCCATTGAATTCGAGAAATCTTCCTCGTATGACCATTTGAAATATAGATCAATGTTTTGAGAAACTGGTCGAGAAAAAAGAGAATTAAACCTTATACTTTTTCGCTCAAACTTATCTCCGCTGTCAACCGAACGATAATCGTATGAAAATCGTGAGGCAGAAGCTCCCAGTTCGATTAGCCAATTTTTCCAGTTTGCTTCTTGAGAGAGAGAAACGGAGATTTTTTGGTAGTCGAAATATCCACCGCCGTCATCTTTGAGTTCAGACCATGAAAATTTACTTGTGGTGGAGGTAAAAAAACTATGGCCGTTAAATTTTTTAAGCTTGATTCCGGCTGCTTTAATCAAGGTGGTTAATTTTTCTTCCGACATGATACTTCCATCCTGATATCTTTTCTTACGCTCCCGATAGTGCTTTTCCTGAACCGAAGCATTTAACTTCCAGTCGAATGAATCAAAAGTTCCTTTTATTGAAAGGGAGATTTTATGATCCTGATTATCGTCTGTGATCTCGGCAAAGTCCTCTTCGCCGACAAAAAATTCGAGTGAACCGCTTACTTCTTCAGACCAGCTGTAAGAAAAGTAAGGAATCACTTCAGATTTATTTGAAGTCATTTTCATGGAGTAGGGGAGTCCCAGTTCAGAAAAGTCAAACCCTTGGTTGTAGTAGACATGACGAAGTCGAATCCCGTAGGTTGTTGAAGAACCCTCCGGCGAGTAGGCATGATCGAATTGTCCGAGGAGAATACTGGTGGACTTGATTTCGGGGAGGTCTCTGAATCCTTTGCCTTCGCCATACAAATAGAAATAGGTAAAGTATTCAGGTCGGCCCTGACGAAGGAAAAAAGCTTCAATGGAAGATTCAATATAATAGGAATCTTCTCTCAGGAATGGCCCATACAGAGGATTATCGGAATAACCCACTCCAAGATCGCCCGAGTAGGAGGGTATCCAATGAACGGTTACAGTTTCTTTTTCTTCGGTTAATTCCCAAGTGTTTTCTCCAAAGAGCATTGCGTTGAGTTCTTCCTCCGACAAAGTCGAATTTGAATCCACTTGTCCCAGAAGAGAAAGGGCGGGAAAACAAAACAAGCAGATCCTTAAGCAGGTGGGGGGATATAAGAACACACTCAAATTGAATCAGCTTAGCGTGAAGTGAGCAATAAAAACGGGGCGACTTGCGTCGCCCCGTTTGTGATCGAAAAATAATTGTGAATGCAATTATAGATCGGAAGTTCTCGTTGCTTCAGTTTCTACGAGTGCTCGAATGTCTTCCTTCACTTCCTTTGCTTGTGTTTTAATTTCCTGGTGTTTGTCTTTGTTGCTTTCCTTAAAGTCAGCAATCATTGCTTTGCGTTCGACTTCGCTGGCATCCTTTAGGTTTTTATGAAGTTCCTTTTGAGCGACTTCTATTTCTTTGCGCTTTTCTTTGAGGATTTCAACTTTTGCCTTTAATTCAGCACTTAGTTCAGGTCGTTCAGGCTTAGAGGGACGGGCAGCCTCCAAATCCTTTCGAATTGCATCATGAGCAGTTTTAATTTCTTCAAATTTATCCTTGTTGGATTCTTTGAACGCTTCAACTGCGGTTTTAATTTGCTCTTTGGAGGCGTCTTTTCCCAGTTCATCAACTTTAGCCCGAATCTGAGTATGGAGATTTTTCTCCATTTCTTTGACCGCGGAGATTTGATCCTTCACTTCGCTGGAAAGTTCTGGTTTTTCCATACGTTTGGGTCGCTTGAATTCACCTTTCTTTGCCATTTCATCTCGAAGGGCATCCAGTTTCTTAGCTGCATCCTGCTTGGAAATCTTGCCGGATTTAACGGCACTCAACATATCGCGTTCAAATTTTTTTGGGTCTGATTTTTCGGCGTCGCTCAGTGCAAAATCCTTATCTTTTTCTGGGAACTTACCTGATTCCTTATCACTGGTTATATTCTCCTTGATCCAGTTCGCAAGGGTGGAGCTGCCTTTTCCAAATTTCCCGGGTAAATCTACATAATCCCGAAGTTGGATTTCAGGTGGCTTTCCCCAATGCTTAGGAAACAATGGTTTGGATTTTTCCATTTCAGGTCGTTCCACTTTTGGTTTTTCTTGAGCATAGGAAAAACCTGCGCCTAAGAATGTGATGAGTAAGACTGCGATTAATTTTTTCATATTCGTGTATTTCGTAAGGGGAATTTATAGGTGATTTACGATTCAATTATCATTTTTGGTGCCAACCCTCTCAAATCTCTTTAATTTCTAATTTACAATTACTTATGGAATCTTATAAAAATTAATGATACTTGAAAAACTTAAATATGGTAAATAATACCCAATTTTAATCATCTCATTTGGGAACTATTTCCCGGGGCTTTATTCTTTTGTTTTTTTAATTCGATATCGAATATAATCCCGGGGAACTCCAAGCAGGCGGGCTGCTTCGGAAATATTGCCATTTGCTTGTGCAATTGCCAATTCAATCAATCGTAGGATTTCTTTCTCCATGTTGAAACCATCCGAGGGAAAAGAAAAAGATAAATTGAGCCAGTCCCCTTCTTTCGAAAGGGATGAGTCTTCAGGGTTAGGGGAATTGGGGTTGGACAGTTCCAATTCATTCCCCTTTTCACACATCACGAGAGCTCGTTCCAATTCGTGCATTAGCTCGCGGGTATTACCGGGCCAGGAATGTGACAATAGGTATTGCTTGCTTTTTTCAGACAAGGGGACAACGGGAAGTTTGTATTTTCTGCTCAGGCCTTTGACGAAATGCATCGCAAGAGAGGCAATATCTCTTCCTCTGCTTGAAAGAGAAGGGATAGAAATTCGAAGTAAATCCAGGCGATGATAAAGATCTTCGCGAAAGTTTTTCTCTTGGATCATTTGACGAAGGTCTTGATTAGCAGCTGCAATGATCCGGACATCGATTTTAATTTCCTTATTTCCTCCGACTCTTCGGATCATCCCACTTTCAATCGCAGTTAGAAGTTTTGCCTGGGCAGGTAGTGACAAACTGGCAATTTCATCAAGAAAGAGTGTACCTTGGTCTGCTGCCTCGAACAGGCCAATACGAGCTTTTTGTGCATCTGTGAAAGCCCCTTTTTCGTGCCCGAAGAGTTCAGACTCAATCAAGTTGTCTGGAATTGCAGAGCAATTAAGTGAAATGAATGATTGATCAGAGCGGGGCCCATGTTGATGAATCCAACGGGCATAGGTTGATTTTCCGGTCCCGGTTGGTCCGTCAATCAGCAACGCCGGAAGATTTGCCAATAAGCGATTATCAACCTCAATAATTTTTTCGAGTAAGTGCAGGTCGATTTTAAAATTACCTTCAAAAAAAAGGCTTTCTGTCTCTCTCTGCCGTTGTTCTTTGTGATGCTGAAAAAGACGGGCACTCTTTCTTGAACTATCTGAATTTGCAAACATCAATGGCAATTCATCGAGGTCAAATGGTTTGCTTAAATAATCGGTTGCTCCAAGACGAATTGCTTCGACGGCGGAACGCACTCCGCCTTCACCCGTCATTAAAATGGTCAGCGTATTATCAGGTACTAGTCCTTGCCTGAGTAATTCTAGGCTCTCTCCATCAGGAAGGTTTAGGTCAAGCAGAGCGAAGTCAAAATGAAGAGATTCGAGGGCATTGCCTGCTTCTTCAATTTTCGCGCATGCGGTTACTTCCATTTCGAGCAGTTCGAATTTGGCAACCAGCCGCCTGGAAAGAATGGGATCATCCTCAAGAAGCAAAAGTTCTTTTCCTTTGAAGAAGGATTTTGATGAATCGTTGGTAATCATGAATTGAATGGAAGTCCTCGACCAAAAGAAAAGACTTTGCAATTCCTTTTTCTCCGACCATTCTATGAGTGTGTGGTTTAATTCTCTCCTCTTTTTGTTCCTGCTTGGTTTGACAACTTCCGGGGACGGTAAAATTTCAACCTTGGGCGAAGAGCCGGATTGGAGTGAATTGGATGTTTTTCAAAATTCATGTACGCGTGCACAATTCCTGGGGAAGTTAAAAAAAATTTACAGTCCCAGAGAAAAATGGTGGGCACCATGGATACAAGTGAAAAAGCAAGAAGCTAGAATTCGAAAAAAAGCGAATTCCGAAGACTGGTATATTCTTAAGTTTTTCGAGGAAATAAAACAGGATGAAATTAATACCTTCGGGCAGGGCAAAAAAAAATCGATTCGCAAAATTGCACTGGATCCCGGTCATATCGGAGGGATTTATTCCGAAATGGAGGGCAGACATTTTTGTATCGAAGGTGGGCCGGTTGTTAAGGAGGGAGGCTTAAGTTTGCGGGTAGCCCGGAGGATAAAAGAACTTCTCGTAAAAAAGGGCCTTGAAGTCTTTCTAGTCAGAGAGAAAGAGGAGCCAGTCACTGAGAAAAGACCAGCGGATTTTGATTCTTTGGCAAAAGACTGGTTAAAGGGATTAAATTTAGACGGAATTCCTGAGGAAGAAATCAAGAAATTATTAACCAAGAGGAAAGAAATTCTCTTCTATCGGGTGAGTGAAATCCGTGCGCGAGCCAGACTTATTAACGAAGAGATTCGTCCGGATTTAGTCATTTGTCTTCATTTGAACGCGGCCCCATGGAAGAATCCTGATCAGATTGAACTTGTGGAACGAAATGATTATCACCTCCTTGTTAACGGATGCTACATGGGTGGTGAACTTGCATTTGACGACCAGCGATTCGAATTGTTGTTTCGATTGTTGAATGGTTGGGATGAAACTGAGCGGGTTCTTGCAGAAGACCTAAGCCGCTCCTTTAAGAAAAAGTCTGGTTTGCCGGCTTTTCGATACCACGGACCGAATGCCGTAAAGGTGGGTTCCGTTCCGGGAGTGTGGGGGAGAAATTTACTTGCTAACCGAATTTACAGGTGCCCGGTAGTTTTTCTGGAACCCTATGTTGCAAATTCCCAACAGATGTATAACCGAATACAAATGGGGGATTATCGCGGACATCGCCTGATCGGGGACCGAAAGCTACTATCTTTGGTGGAAGAATACGCACAAGCTGTGGTAGGTGGTTTGCATATACAAATTCAGCAAGCGGAATGATATTATTTCTTCAAGCTTGAACCCACCATTTTCTTAACCAAATCCGAATTTGTTTCCACGGTTTCTTTGGGGCCGGTCATCTTGATGAAGATTGCACCTTGTTTGCCTTCAATAATTGCGGCCATTAATGCAAATCCGGGATTCGGGGTTTTAGGTCCAAATGGTCGGCCACTCAAAAAAGTCCCGTGTGCTTGAGCATAAGTTACTTTTATCCCTTCAAGAGTTTCAGTCTGTACCTTTTTTTCCAGGGGAACTTCAAATTGTTTCATCCACCGGTCAACATTTGCCTGCACCCCGCCTGCTCCTCCTGAACCAAAGTGAAAAAAGACGACATCTGCTTTTCCCCCTGATTGACCGCTTACTTCGAATTGAGCTTTTCTCATATTGGAAGAAGGAGGAACTGATTTCCATTCCTTTGGGGCGGAGAAAGTGTAACCGGCTACCTCGAGAGCGACGGAGTAAGTTGAAGAGGCAACGAAAAGAAGAAGGACTGGAAGAATTTTCTTTATTTTCATGAGTAGGGGGAGATTAAGTTTAAGAAAAAGATTTATGTGTTTTTATAATAATAAATTGAATAAATCGAAGAAATTATTTGTCGGGAGATTTTTTAAAAATCATGAAATGTTGCTGGGGAAGCATGGAGAGAGTTTTTTCCCATTGAAATCCAACTGATTCCATCTCAAGGATTGCTTGTTTTTCAGACATTTTATGCAACGGCTTTATGGAAACACTGGGATCTTCCTTGCGGTATTCAATAAGAATTAGACGACCTTCCGGTTTGAGTGATCGATGAATGGAAAGAGCCATCTCGCGGGGATGGGAAAACTCATGATAGGCATCTACGATCAAAGCTTTGTCGATGGAAGATGGTTCAAGCATTGTTTTTGTAATTGTGCTTTGAACGGGCATCACGTTGGAAATCTCTTGGTCTTTGATCTTGGCTCGGACTATACCGAGCATTTTGGGTGAAATATCAACTGCATATACATTTCCTTTCTTCAAAAGTGAAGCTATGCGAAAGGAAAAATAGCCGGAGCCAGCCCCAATGTCTGCGATTTGATCATTTGGGTTAAGATTCATTCCTTTTATCAGAAGATCGGTTCTTTCCTCTTGTTCGCGCATCGGTCGTTCCAACCAAGAGGCACCCAGGTGTCCCATCACCTGTGAAATTTCACGCCCCATGTAAAATTTCCCAGTTCCGTCCCTTGAGGCTTTACTCAAAATATAATCAGTTGATTTTTTCTTTGTCTCCTTGGCTTGCAACAAGCAGACAGGGGTTACGGCAAAGAACAACCAAATTGCCTGAATAGAATAAAAACGCGAGTATCTGATAATGCGTTTTACCTTTCGAACACAATCATTTGCAAATCAATATTGCTCCTCTTTGAACTATTCGATATTAACTTGTGCAGAAATTATGAAAGTAATAAGAGCCAAAAGTGCAGGGTTTTGCTGGGGAGTGGAAAGAGCAATTCAAGTTGCCCGAGCAGAGGCGAAGGGAGGGCTCCGCAAGGTCTACACCGACGGGCCTTTGATTCATAATAATCAAATGATGGAGGCATTAAGTAGTGAAGACATTAACGAAGTCGGTGATTACCACAGTAAGGATAAGCTTGCTCTTGAGAAATCAGAATCGAAGGAATCTGTGGTTGTGGTTCGTGCTCATGGGATTTCCCCTCAACGCCGGGACTATTTAAAAAGCCTTGGAATGCCTTTTCGGGACGGCACCTGCCCTGATGTTGGGATCATTGCGGGTAAAGTAAAAGTGCACGCCGATAAAGGATTTGATATAGTGATATTTGGTGACCCCGAGCATCCTGAAGTCATTGGATTACTGGGATATGCCATGGGGAAGGGACATGTGGTGAAAAATTTGGAGGATATTGAAAACCTTCCCACTTTTAAAGGTGGAGTTGCGATGGTTTCTCAATCAACCATGTTTACCCATGAATTCCAGGAACTCTCCAATCGATTGGCTGAGGATTACAAGGATCTTCTCATTTTCGATACGATATGCGGAGCAACCAAAGAACGCCAGTCCGATCTTGTTTCCTTGGTCAAAGAAGGTGCGGAAGTAATTGTGGTTATTGGTGGCAAGCATTCAGCAAATACTCGGAAGCTGGCTAAATTAGCCGCTCAACAAGGTCGTCCGACTTTTCACATTGAAACAGTGAACGATTTGGACCTTGATTCGCTGCGTAAATTTCAAACCGTAGGAGTAACTGCGGGAGCATCCACCCCAGAATTTATTATTCGAGAAGTCTGCTCGAAGTTAGAAACTTTAGAACCTTTAATCAAATGAGTCAGTTAATACCTAACGCCTTGGCGGAGCGATACGCTTCGAACGAAATGAAATCGATCTGGTCGGCTTCGGGGAAAGTAGTTCTCGAGCGCGAATTTTGGATTGCGGTCATGAAAGCCCAGAAGGAATTAGGGGTTAGCATTGAAAAAGGAGCCATTGAAAATTCTGAAAAAATTAAGATGCTCGTTGACTTGGAGGCAATACGGAAGAGGGAAGAGACATCTAAACATGATGTAAAGGCAAGGTTGGAAGAATTTGCAGAGCAAGCCGGACATCAGCATGCCCACAAAGGAATGACGAGCAGAGACTTGACTGAAAATGTCGAGCAATTACAAGTTCATCGATCTATGGGGATTATTTTGGAGAAATCAATTGCGGCCCTGCTTGCCTTGGCCAAAAAGGCACGGGAATATAAATCCCTCCCTCTGACTGCACGTTCCCATAATGTTCCCGCCCAGCTAACCACTCTTGGAAAACGCTTTGCGAATTGGGGAGAGGAATTCGACCGCTCGATTGAGAGCCTATCAAGTCTGTGTGCCACCTTTCCGTATCGTGGCTTAAAGGGTGCGGTGGGAACTCGTTTGGATCAAATTACTTTACTTGGAAGCCCGGCAAAGGCAGCGAAATTAGATCAAAAAGTAATGGAGTACTTAGGGGCTCCCTCCAGTTGGGAAAATGTCGGTCAAGTCTATCCCAGAAGCCTTGATTTTGAAGTCGTTTCATTACTGGTCAGGCTTGCTGCCTCCCCGTCCAGTTTTGCGAAGACTTTGCGGATTATGGCTGGACACGAACTTTTGGGAGAGGGATTTGCCAAGGGGCAGACTGGATCTTCTGCAATGCCTCACAAAATGAACAGCCGAAGTTGCGAGCGAATCAATGGATTTCATGTAATTTTAAATGGATATTTGACGATGGTTTCTCAATTGTCCGGTGACCAATGGAACGAAGGAGATGTTTCATGCTCGGTGGTTCGTCGGGTAGCATTGCCAGATGCTTTCTTTGCCCTCGATGGCTTACTGGATACTTTTCTGACAGTACTCAATCAAATGGAAGTGTTCCCCAGTATGATCGAAACAGAAACTAAAAAATACCTCCCCTTTTTATTGTCAACCACTATGATGATGGAAGCAGTGAAGGCAGGGGCGGGGAGGGAGGATGCCCATGCTGCGATCAAACAACATGCCGTTGCCACAGTAAGCGATTTGCGAAATGGGAAAATAAAGGAAAATGATTTTCCTTCGAGGCTGGCAAAAGACAAGCGGGTTGGCTTGAAGGCAAAAAGTATACAAGCCTTGATCAAAGATGGAGAGGGAAAAGTCGGGGCAGCACATTCCCAAGTCGATTCCTTCGTCAAGAAAGCTCGTTCCTGGGCAAAAAAATATCCTGAGGCAAAAGACTACAATCCTCCCACAATTCTTTAAGTTCCCACTCGCGAGGGCTTTTCTTTTTGGCAAAAAAATTTTTGCGATTGCCAATACGCCCCTACTCAGTTCATGAATTATGTTTTTTTAAATTTTAAAACCAGTCATGTCAGAGGAATTAGTTGGAAATTGTTTGGTCGCCCAGTCGGGTGGTCCAACCGCTGTTATTAACGCAAGTGTAGCCGGTGTGGTTGCGGAGGCTCTCAACAACCCATGCATCGAAGAAGTTTATGGTGGGATCAATGGAGTTCTTGGGATTTTGAAAGAAGAGTTAATCGACTTAGCGGAAGAATCTCAGCAAATTATACGAGGTTTGCGATACACCCCAGCATCCGCTCTTGGTACCTGCCGGTTCAAGCTAAAACGGGACTTGGACTACGATCGCGTATTGCAAGTTTTTGAAGCTCATAATATTAGATACTTTTTTTACTGTGGCGGAAACGATTCGCAAGATACTGCCGACAAAATCTCTAAGCTCGCACAAAGCAAAGGGTATGAACTACGAGTAATTGGTGTGCCTAAAACAATCGACAACGACTTGGTAACCACCGATCACTGCCCGGGATACGGAAGCGTGGTGAAATATCTTTGTACTGTGATCCGGGAGACTGCCCTTGATCATGAGGCCATGGGGCAGCACGATTTGGTCTCCATTGTTGAAGTAATGGGGCGGAATGCCGGCTGGATTGCAGCTGGAGCAACTTTGGCGAAGGGGAAGGATAATCCCGACGATGCACCGCACCTGATTTATTTACCCGAATTGCCTTTTTCAAAGGAAAAATTCGTGGACGATGTTCAGGCAGTTTTGAAGAAAAACAAGTATTGCATGGTTGTGGTCGGTGAAGGGCTACTCGACAAAGACGGTAACTATGTTGCAAATTCTGCGACCAGTAAGGACGCGTTTGGCCATCAACAACTAGGAGGCGTTGGAGATTTCCTTGCCGGTGTACTTGAGCAAAATCTTGCCGTAAAGGCACGCTCTTCCAAGCTCGGCACTGGCCAGCGTGCAGCGACTCATTGTTCTTCGCAAACTGATAATGACGAAGCATTTATGGCAGGCAAGGCAGCAGTTCGGGCCGCCGTGGAAGGGGAAACGGACAAAATGGTCATTTTAGTCCGTGCTGAGGGCGAAAATTATGTATGTGAAACCAGCCTTGCTCCACTTTCAGAAATTGCAAACGGGGTAAAAGAGATACCCGAGGATTGGATTTCAGAGGATGGAACAAGCATGACCGCAAAGTTCATCAAATACTGCCAGCCATTGATTCAAGGCGAAGTACAAGTGCCCTATGAAAATGGAGTGCCTGCTTATGTCCGTCTTTCCAAAAGAAGAATCCGCAAAGTTCTTGATTCCCACGAGTTCGAATAAATCGGACTATTAATCTTTTTATATTTTTCTTGGAGATAAAATCTCCCTGACTACTAGGTTGAGTCACCCAACCAGTTTCTCACTTTGTTACATTTTATGCAAAGAAGTTTGCGATAAAACACAAAATAAATTCTGCCCCGATTCCAGCATAGTAAAAACCACACTTTGCCCTGTATCTGGTTTCACATCCACAGCGATTTCTTTGAGTGGAGCATGTTTTTTGCACCCAAGCTTGTTTGTTTCAGGGAACGACTTCGTTCTCTACTATTTGATCAAAAGTTTGGCGTTTACGAATGAATGCCAATGATCCATCGGATTTTTTCAAAACTTCCGCTGCTTCAGGAAAAGAGTTGTAATTCTTCGCAGACATGGAAGAGCAGTATGCACCAACACCTTCGATGATGCAAAAATCTCCGACTTCCCCACGTGGCAACATTCTTGGACTAAGGGTTTCCGCATCACCTGGGGCTGGTGTTAGCAAATCTCCGGATTCGCAGCAGTGTCCCACGACCACCTGCTCGCATTCCTCACGAAACTTTTCCTGGCCTGGTTCTGGAACAACGACAATTGGATGTTGAGCACCATAGAGACTGGGGCGAAGAATTTCTGTCATTCCTGCATCAAGCTTGAGAAATCGGTATCCTTCTTTTCCCGTGCTGGTAATGTCCTGAACACGGGTGACTAAACTACAGGAATGAGCCAGTAGGAAAGTACCTGGTTCAATTTCTAATTTTAATTTCCTGCCGGTTTCTTGTTCGAATTCTTGAAAGAGTTTTCTGACAGGTTTGCCGATTTCCTGAAGGTTGGTTGCTTGTTCATCCGGCATGCGGGCTACTTTGTATCCGCCTCCAAGATTTAGAGTTCTTGCGTGGGGAAATTTTTGCACGATATCCAAACTCATAGACGCGACTTTTTTCCATACCTCCGGATCAGATCCGGAACCAATATGGGTGTGAATTCTTTCGACCTTCAAGTTGTATTCCTTACACAATCTGTGGGCCTCCTGCCAATCCTCTTTCCAAATCCCAAAGCTGCTGGAAGGACCACCCACATTGGTACGATTCGTTCCACCAGAACCCATCCCTGGATTAAATCTCAAACCTACCGAAAGTCCTTTTCCCCAGGAGCCAAACTGATGGATCTGATTCAGGGAGCATAAGTTTACTTTTACACCATCTTGAATCCAAAACCTTACCTCATCACTAAGCTCTTGTGTACTCAGTGAAATTAATTCCGTACCAAATCCTGCCCGAATGGCCCGCTCAACTTCATGCGTAGAACTGGCATCAATTCCCAGTCCTTCAGAGTTAAAAATTCGAAGAATTGCCGCAGTCGGTGCTGACTTCATAGCATACCTGGGAAAAAGTCCAAACTGATTAGGAAAATCCTTAACCTCCCTAGCATTGCTGCGAAGGATGTCCTCATCGTATACGAAAGTGGGGGTTCCAAATTCGATTTTTATTTGTTCAAGGTCGGAAGAAGAGAGAAATCTAAGGGTCTGCATGTTCAGGAAAAGAGATTAAAAAGAATAGGCTGATCCCAAATAAGAAGCAAGCTTTGGGGAAAGAAATCTCATTTTGCAAAAACTAGAAATTCGAGCGAAAGGTCATTGGCACGGATTTCTTTACGGGAAATTTCATTATGAAATACTTCCTCCCACGGAGGGAAATAAACATCTCCGTCATATTTTCGATTGATTTTAGTTATGTACAACAAGTCGGCGTATGGCATCGCTTCGCGGTAAATGTTTTCTCCGCCGCAGATCCAGATTTTCCTGCCCAGTGCTTCAGCACGAGAAATCGCTGCTTGTAGAGAGGGAGCACTCTGAGCATGCTTAAACCTCAGGTTGGGATTTCGAGTGAGAACAATCACCTCTCTTTCTTTGGCATAGGATTTGAATTCAGTGAAACAATTACGCCCCATAATCAGAACTCCATCTCGAGTTGTATCTAGAAAATATTCCCAGTCTTCTTTGATTTCCCAAGGAAGTTTCCCTTTGCGACCAATCACTCGATCGAGGCCACAGGCTACAATTATATTGATCATGCGGATCGAAAATTAAAATACGGAATGGTTTTCATGGATTTTTTATTGTGTTATGATATGGAATGTATGCGGGAAAAATGCAAACTAACAGCACTCGATTTGGTGAAACCCTTTCTTTGCCTGACGCTTGGCAGAGACAAGCTCTCAATTTTTTGAGAGAAGGTCAGGATGTTGTCCTCCATGCACCAACTGGTGCCGGCAAGACCTATGTTTTTGAACAGTTAATCGAAAGCGGATGGAAAGGAAAAGCGGTTTACACTGTTCCGACACGTGCACTTGCTAACGACAAGTTTCGCGAGTGGCAGGATCGTGGCTGGGAAGTTGGATTAGTGACAGGAGATTTAAGACATCGTCCCGAGGCTAGGATTGTGGTCGCTACGCTGGAAACGCAAAGGGGGACTTTGCGAAAGGGGGACGCTCCTGAATTATTCGTTGTCGATGAGTACCAGATGCTTGGCGATCTGCAAAGGGGCCCAGGTTATGAAGTCACTCTAGCCATGGCAGATAATCGGGTGAGGCTTCTTTTAATGAGTGGAAGCGTCGCAAATCCGTTCGAAGTAGCGGAGTGGTTGAAGAGTCATGACAGAAAAGTGGCACTGGTTTCTGAAACTAGAAGGCCGGTTCCTTTGGAAGAAGTTTTTGCCGAGGCTTTGTTGCGCCGTCCTTTTCAAAGTCGCAGAATTCGGGGGCATTGGCCGAAGCTGATTTCGTCCGCTCTCCGTGCAAACCTTGGTCCGATACTGGTCTTTGCACCAAGAAGAAAAGCAGCGGAGGAATTAGCGAAACAATTGGCTCATGAATTACCCGAGGTTGAATCCCTTGAATTGACCCCGGAACAGAAAAAAGTGGCAGGTAAGGAAATGGGATTTCTTTTGAGAAGAAGAGTGGCTTATCATCATAGCGGATTAAGTTATCTTAAACGGGCTGGACTGGTCGAACCACTTGCGAAATCGGGACAGCTACAGGTGGTTGTGGCAACCACCGGCCTTGCCGCTGGAATCAATTTTTCAATGCGTTCAGTATTAGTGACTGATCGGGAGTATCGAATGGATGATGGACTTTTTTTACTTCGTCCAGATGAACTTTTACAAATGTTCGGTCGGGCAGGTCGGCGAGGATTGGATGATCGTGGATTCGTCGTGGTCGCTCCCAAGCAAGCCCGTCTTTCCGATGCCCGCCCTCTCAAATTGAAAAGGTCGACCACCCTTGATTGGCCTGCTTTGTTAAGAGCGATGCGCGAGGCGGTGGAGGATGGAAAAGATCACTTTAATTCGGCTCGACTTCTCGCACAGAGACTTTTTTCTGAACAGGAAGTAAGACTGGGCTTCCGTGATTCTCTCTCTCAATTCATTAAGTCCAGTAAAAAAAATCTTACAGTGGATGCTGAGGCAAAAGCATCAAAAAATGAAAGGGATCACATCATCGAAATGAGGAATTCGGCTGGCCTATGGGAGAGGAGAGGAGGAAAATCTCAGACAAATTTGGGAGATGCCTTGGTCCTTAGCAAAGGTGAGTGGGTCCGTGCACTTGCTCTACCTGATACTCTCAGCAAGGTACGGGTGGGGAATCCGTGCAGGTTTGGAAAAAGAAGTGATCCCATTTACGGAAGAGAGATGCCGTTGGCGGTATACCAGGAGGATTCAAATGGGGAGCAAGTCGTGCTGATCAAATCGTTTCACAAAAAATTAAAGGAAGTAACAAGGGAAAAATCTTCCAAGTTGAAAAAGAAATTTTCTCGAAAGACATGGAAACGCAATGGGTTGGAGGATTTATTGAGAGAGTTTTTCCCCGGAGTTTCAAATGGCGGATTACTGAAGGAATTTGTCGACCGGGGTAAAGTTTTGGGTGCCCGCTTGAGTTATGAGCAAGCAACTGTTCTTGCTTGGCGTGATGCGCGGGGAAGAATGTTGATCAATCCCCCTCTTCGCAAAACAACCCGTGTGTACGATTCCCCATTTACTGAAAATAAAGGAGCCAAGAAGCTTGATTTGGGGACCTTGACTCCAGCCGAAGCCTGGTACGAACTTGGTTTAATCGACGAGAATGCCCGACCCACGAAAAGGGGGGAGATCTTTAGTTTCTTTTCAAGAAGTGAGGGCTTGGCAATTGCCGTGGCTTTGGAGGATACGAGTTATCCAGTGGCGGAATTAATTCAGGACCTGGCTAATTTACGGGCCGGTCATCGTTTTCGTTCATTTGCAAAGTCGGAATCTCGGATGGCACTGGTTTGCCGGGAGGCTTTTGGTTTTCGCGATTGTCCAGGTTATTTAAAAGCAGGACTACCCTTGGAATATGGGGAGGGAGCCTCGGAGGTTCTCCAGGATCAAATGATGATAAAAGTTAAGGAGGACCCGGACGGAGAAGTCAGTTTAGGGGACTGGGAAAGGGTAGTGATCGAGTGGAAGAGTTTGCTGGCCTTGATCACCCAGGCACCCGTTCTAAAAAATGAAAGATGGAAGGCATTACAAAGAGAAGCCGCTGAAGTTATCGGCAAGGTTCAGGAACAAAGAGAACTCCCTATTTTACCTACACTTCCTTTTAGGCAAAAGGAACGATTTAAATTACAAGACACTGCTTGAGTGCAGAAATTAAAATTTGCCAATCTTTCTCTATTTAAGACTGGAGGGAACTAAGGATTTCGTTGGCGTCTTTCAGTTTTGCTTGATTTTCAATTAACTGAGACCTAGCACCGTCCACTACTTCAGGCGGAGCTTGGGCGGTGAATTTTTCATTGCTTAATTTCAACTCGATTGAAGAAATTATTTGATTCAAGTTTTCAATTTCCTTAGTCACTCGGCTTCTCTCCTTCTCCAAGTCAATTCCACTGGTAAGATCGAGGTAGAATGAACCAAAAGGAGTGACGGTGGCAGGAAGGCCGGTCGGTGCAGTATCTACTCTTTTCAAGGAACTGGCCCCGACGGCATTGAGAATCGAGGACATTGATTTTTCTAGAACCGTGGTGGGTTCATCTTCGGACACAAAGAAAAATTCAAGGTCTTTATTACTCGACAAGTGACGCTCGGCTTTGAGGGCGCGTAGTTGGGTTACAAGTTCCCGGATATTTTCCATTTCACGAAGTGCTACGGGATCCAGTGAGACTCCATTGTTGGCAAGGACTGACAAAAGTTCTTTTCCTGAGCTTGCTTGCACGGTTTGAATCGAAGAATTCCAGCCGAACTTTAAAAGAGTCCACAATTCTTCAGTAATGAATGGAGTGAACGGATGAAGGAGCAAAAGAATTTGCCTGAGGCAAGTGTCTTGTACTGCGAGGCAGGAAATTTTGGATTCTTCCTGTTGCATTCGATCTTTTGAATTTTCGATATACCAGTCACAAAAGTCGGTCCAGAAAAATCGATAAATGGATTGGAGGACAGCGTTGAAATCGTATTCTAAATAGAATTTTTCAATTTCATCTAAAGTTGAAACTAGTCGAAGTAATATTGCTTGATCGAAGTCATTGAAATACGAGGGATTTATTCTTTTCAATATTGCATTGTGGTCGTCATTTTCAGTCACTGGTCCGGACAGGGTACGAAATCGGCAGACATTCCACAATTTGTTACAGAAGTTTCTTCCCTGTTCGATTCGCTCTTCTGAAAAACGAATGTCTTGGCCTTTGGGTGCTATGCTCATGATTCCATGTCTTAGTCCATCGGCACCGTATTTATCGATCAAGTCGAGGGGATCGGGAGAATTCCCCAAAGACTTGGACATTTTTCTGCCCTCAGCGTCCCGGATAATGCCGGTAAAATAGACATGCTTAAATGGAATTCTAACGGGAATTTCTTCTTTGGGTATGGAATGTTCGATTTTGTAAGAGCGTCCGTTGAATTCCAAGCCTGCCATGATCATACGGGCAACCCAAAAGAAAATGATATCGGGACCGGTCACAAGGGCAGAAGTTGGGTAAAAGTAATCGAATCCTTTTTTCTCCATTTCTTTTTCATCAGGCCAGCCAAGTGTCGCCAGCGGCCAGAGCCAAGAAGATGCCCAAGTATCGAGTACATCTTCGTCCTGTTCCCAGTTTTCGGGGTCAGAGGGACCGGTAGCAGAAACATGCCAGTTACTTGGATCAGACTTTATTTTTCCCTTCCGATACCAGACCGGAATTCGGTGTCCCCACCAAAGCTGACGGCTGATGCACCAATCCTTAATGTTATCCATCCAGTGCAAGTATGTTTTTTCCCACCTCTGTGGGTAAAACTTGATCGCCCCGCTCTTAACTGCGTCCTTAGCTTCCTCGACACGGGGATATTTTAGGAACCATTGTTCCGAGAGTCTTGGTTCGATTGGAACATCTGATCTTTCAGAAAACCCAATGTTGTTTTGATATTCCTTTTCTTCGAGTAAGTAACCCTCTTCTTTGAGCATTACTGAAATTGTTTTGCGGGCGGAAAATCTTTCAATTCCACTGAAATCTGGACCAGCTGCATCATTGAGAGTACCGTCCGGACCTAAAATTTCGAGCATTGGAAGCTTATGCCTCTGTGCGATTTCAAAATCCAGTTTGTCATGTGCCGGAGTAATTTTGAGAACTCCGGTTCCAAATTCCTTGTCTACCGCTTCGTCTGCAATAATGGGGAGTGCGAGCGGATTAATGGGTCGCATCACATGTTTCCCCTGCAAATTCAACCATCGTGGATCATCTGGATGAATCGCAAGGGCAACATCTCCTACGATTGTCTCAGGACGGGTGGTGCAAACCTCAAGGAAAGCACCGGGAGTTTCCACAATGTCGTACTTAATTTTATATAAAATGCTATTTTGAGGCTTCATCACTACTTCCTCATCAGAAAGTGCGGTCTGACTGGCAGGGCACCAATTCACCATTCTCTGGCCTTTGTAGATGTAGCCTTTCTTGAAAAGTTTAACGAAGGCTGCATGGACGGAATTGGAATATTCTTCATCCAAAGTATGTACATTTCGATCCCAGTCACAGGAACACCCCAGTTTCTTCAACTGGTTTAAAATGATTCCACCATGCTTGTCCCGCCACATCGCGGCATGATCCAAAAAGTTTTCCCGTCCCATTTCCTCACGAGTTCGGCCATCATTTTTCAGGGACTGTTCAACTTTCGTCTGGGTTGCGATTCCAGCATGGTCGGTGCCTGGCAGCCAAAGAACTGAATGTCCAGCCTGCCTTGCTCTTCTTGCCAGTATGTCTTGAATCGTATTGTTTAATACATGGCCCATTGTCAAAACACCGGTGACATTTGGGGGTGGAATTACAATCGAGTACGGTTTTTTTTCGGGATCATGTTTGCCCGCGAAACATCCATCATTGAGCCACTTTGTGTAAAGTCGTTCTTCTACATTTTGGGGTAAATATGCTTTTTCCATTTAAGAAATTGACGAGTAAGAGATATACTATCTGCCAATCTTTCGACTTTTGCGAGCAAAAGCAGGAGAATATCCCTTTTGAAAAAATTTGACCTCTCTTTTTTTGAAGAATGGAGTCAGTAAGAGGCCACCGGCAAATCCGCCAAGATGTGCGGCAATCGCAACTCCAC
This sequence comes from Opitutia bacterium, assembly GCA_002726435.1. Lineage (GTDB taxonomy): Bacteria > Verrucomicrobiota > Verrucomicrobiia > Opitutales > Seribacteraceae > Seribacter. The sequence goes on from PBSV01000057.1 coordinate 21,535, forward strand.
TTGCTTGTCTCATTGATTCTGGTAAGGCGATGATTTGCTCGAAAATCCAAAAACCCAGAATTAAATAAGCAGGTAGATATATAGTTCCCACAAATAGAATAAACCAATAGAAAACTCGAATATTTGCACGAGGGTAGAGCAATAAGTAGCACGCGATTATGCCTGAAATTGCTCCCGATGCCCCTACCATAGGTATTTGGGAGAATGGATCTGAAAAGGATTGGGCAAAAGCTGCCAAAAATCCACAAGTAAGGTAGAAAAATAAATACCGGACCTTACCCATGGCATCCTCAACATTGTCTCCATATAAGTATAGAAAAAGTAAATTCCCGAAAAGGTGCAGAATTCCTCCGTGGCTAAACATAGAGGTTATAACACTTCCCCATTCCCATATTGTATAACCCAGGTCAAATCCGGTAAATTGTTTGAAGAAGCTAGCGGGAATGAAACCAAAGTTTGAAAAGTATGCAAGTTGTTCACGCTCTCCCAAGGGAAACTGAAAATAGAAGTAAACCCAGAGGTTGAGACCAATTAAGGTCCAGTTGACGAGGGCGAACTTTTGAGTCGGGTTGTCATCTCGATAAGGAAGAAAAAACATCTTTTTTTGCCTTAAGACCTTTACGCCTTGGTTGCAATCGAGATTAGTGTAATGGTTGGTAGAAAATATAAATAAGATGGATTTCTCTCATCACAGACTGGCAATTTTCAAAAGTGATTCCGGTATCACACTTTCATTTGGAGAAAGCATTTATCTAATCAGTACCGAAGATCCATTTTACAATATCGCCCACAAGGCACTGGAACAAAAGGACTATGTTCCATTTTACATCGAAATTGCGAAGCGGGAGGGACTGGGACCTGAATTTCGGGATAGTTTACTCCAAAAAATAAACGAATTAGGTGATCTGGAATAAATTCTTTCAAATTATTCCGAACGGACCAACCTTGGAAATCCATTTGAAAATGTAGAGTCTGGTTCCGTAGAAATGTAACGGGCACCGGGACCAATCATGCGTGAGTGAATCGATAGTATCTCAAGACCATCTTTGCCTTTTTGGTAGCAAATTCGTAGTTTGAAGGGTTTTTCCTCCGGACCCTGAAAAACCACTGAATCCACAGACTGTCCTTTCATTGATGACTTTTCATAATGACCACTCAGGGGATCACCCCAGTATCCCCTCAGTTCAACTTTTTCAGAATCAATAAATCGAAGGATCACCTCTTGCTTCTGACCGATTGATCCAACAAATTCTCCTTCCAGTCCGCTTCCTCCACATCCTGCAAGAAGCAGAAAAAAGAGGTTTGTAGTACAGACTCTATACATCAATGACATCATCATCCGGTCTTTTAAAATTCGAAGATTTCGAGTGTGGAGAAAAAGTAGTGAATGATTTTGAAAAATTATTCTGAATTTTTTTGGCGAGCGACTTTCGAATGCCTGGGACCAACAAGGAAAAACCAAATAAATCCGTTAAAATTCCCGGGGTTAAAAGTACAATTCCACCAATCACAATCATCGCCCCTTCCAGCATTTCTAAAGCAGGTGGGCGTCCTGCACGGAGTTCATTTTGTATTTTTGATAAAATTGACAACCCTTGCCATCGGGCGAGCGTTGCTCCAACAAAACCTGTAAGAACAATTAAACCAAGGGTTGGCATCAGGCCAATTCGGGAGCCCAATTGAACGAGCAAATAAAGTTCTGCAATTGGAACCACGATGAAAAGAAATAGTAAGCGACCAAACATTTAGTAATTAAGATTTTTTTATTATGTCCAAATTTTCAAACAATGCAAAATGCAAATAAATGGAAAAGGCCTCTCTTGAATGGTTAGATTTCTTTCCTCCAGGAATTCAACTTGGAGTCGAAGAAATGCCAGGATTGATTTTTCCCCCTCCATCCATATACGGGGGAGACACTCGATAAATAGTACCACGAACTTGTTTCCGAATCCAATAAATAGGGCCAAGCATGAAAAAGCCATTTCCCTTGAAACCTATTGGCTTTTCGCTGGGTCCATTCTTGCTGCATCTCATTAAAAGAAAGAATTTCCGTTCCTTCGAGATGGAGGAAATTCCATTTGTTTTCTGTCGAAGAGTAAATCCATGGCCATTCATGATAATGCCAGCCACTGTCTAGAAAAACTTTCTTTTTCAAAGCAAACTCAAGGGCAGACTCTGCATTTACAATCCCACCGGAAGCAACTTTGTCTTTCAGTCCCTCGATTGGAGTGACCGATTGAAGTAAAATCTCACGCACTTCTCGAACGGACAATTCCGGGCGGTTTGCAAGAAGGAGGGCGGCGACTCCGGAAACTACAGGAGCGGCAAAAGAGGTGCCACTTACGAATGCATATTGCTCAGTACCGTCCTCGAAGGAGGAAACTCCGGAGATTTCCAAATCATCAAGGTAGATTCCATCTGCATTCCGAAAATAATCTGTGAGTAATCGAAAACGAAGTTTTATCTGCATGTCCTCATACTTGGACAAATCGAATTGATAAATCGACCCGCCACTCATATTGCGACCATAGATTGTCCCGGTTCCATTCCAGCTGAGTCCATTGTCTGGGGAAACTTCAACCCGTAAGCGGTCATAAGAGGCGAAGAAGAAATTTTGGGCCAAATTATGATAAATCCTTGCACTAAGGGTAGGGGACTTTAATCCAGTCAAATCAATTACAGGGCTAATGATTGATGACTCTGTGCTGGACTGGTAATTAAGGAGCCCGCCGGTGGAATCATAAGCACTGTCTGTAATCCATAAGTTTCCTGACTCGTCGGCAAAAGGTTCCCAAGGCAAACCCCTATGATTGGAGCTTCCATTCGTGACCCATCCACTGAGACCAAGTTGAAAATCTTCATAATAAAATCTTTTTCTCGAAAGATCGGGGGCCAGCATATTTGAGCCGGGTGCGGCCAAATCAACCACTGTTTTTCCATAGTTTGAAAAAGGCGAGAGTTCATTGTACTGATTGGTAGCAGCAACCGCCAGTACGGTCTCACCTAAGTAAGAAGCCGGGTAAAAAGAATTTTTTTCCAAGTCCAATCCTTTTCCGTCGGAGCCTCCGTTTCCTGCTGCGCATATCATCAGAAGGTCATAGTTCTTGTCCAAGTTAAAAAGTGCTTCCTGCAAGACATTGGAAACCGGGGAGCCTTTGCCCAAACTCAAGTTTATGATACGTACCCCTCCAAGCACGGAGTATCCGAGGGCAGAAAGAATCCGGTCGTCGGTGGCTCCTCCACCGTATTCATTAAATACACGCAATGGAAGAATGACTGCATGGGGAGCAATTCCGGATATTCCTTTCGCATTGTTGGAATGGGCGGCAATGATTCCCGCTACTTGAGTCCCGTGTCCATTTAGGTCGGCGGGATCATTGTCATTGCCTATGAAATCCCATCCGTATTTGTCATCGATATAGCCCATTCCATCATCATCAATGCCAAGCACTCCATTCACTTCGGCTGGCATGTAAGCCAATTTGTCAGTTAATTCAGGATGGTCCGCGGCGATTCCCGTGTCGATTACCGAAACCACGATTCTTTGTTTTCTCGCTTCATACTTCTGAATGGCTCCGTCCCAATCGATATCTGCCTCTTTACTTCCCCCCTTGTTGTTAATGATTTTTCCAAGATTATTTAAATACCACTGTTCTTTCACCCTCGGTTCTTCTTGATACACTTCCTGTAGAGCGTGCTTGCGGTTAAAGTCGGCATATTTAACAGTAATTTCTTTTCTCAGTTCTGGAATCAGGAACGAAGCATTGGAGTCAGGGTGTATCGAATAGAGGACTGCTTCTGTGAGTAGAAAAGTACGCAACTCCACGAGGCCAAATTTTTTTTCCAGTTTATTTTTTTCTTCGGGAGTTGTTGGATCAAGGAAGCGAATGAAGCACTGATTTTCCATGTGTGCATTGAGCGAGAGAAAAATTAGGAACAAGAATAACTGGAAACAGGAATGAAAATTTTTAGGAACCATTTGGAATTACCGATGGAAGCTAAATTTAATCGCAATTTCGATTAAAGTCCATAGTATGGATGCTTTTAATTATGCACAAATTAGTATTACTTCGTCATGGTGAAAGCCAATGGAATTTGGAAAATCGCTTCACTGGATGGCACGATGTCAACCTCACCGCCCAGGGAGAAAGCGAGGGCAGGGAAGCCGGACGCCTGCTGAAGGAACAAGGATTTAATTTCGATCTTGCTTACACTTCCGTTCTTACCCGCGCAATTCGTACCCTCTGGCTTGCCCTTACCGAAATGGAACAGGTTTGGATCCCGGTCCACCGGGAGTGGCGATTGAATGAAAGACACTACGGATCTTTGCAGGGATTAAACAAAGCAGAGACTGCCGAGAAGCATGGTGAGGAACAGGTATTAGTCTGGCGTCGAAGCTACGACATTCCACCTCCGCCAATGTCCAAGGAAGATTCCGGCTATGCCGGGAACGATCGACGCTATGCAAATATGGATGAATCTAACCTCCCCTTGACGGAATGTCTCAAAGACACGGTTTCTCGATTTTCTCCTCTCTGGGAGGAAACTATTGCCCCACAAATTAAGGCCGGAAAAAATGTCATCATTGCGGCCCATGGAAACTCCCTTCGTGCACTCATCAAATATTTGGATGGTGTCTCTGAAGAAGACATCATTGGAATGAATGTACCGACTGGTATGCCCTTGGTTTACGAGCTGGACGAAAACTTAAAACCTTTGAGTCGCCAGTACCTCGGCGATCCGGAAAAAGTTGCCCAAGCAATGGAAGCGGTCGCCAATCAAGGAAAGGCGAAATAGTTGGTTCTTTTTTCTCCCTCAATTTGCCCTTTCGGTCATTCTGCAAAGTATTTTAGTTATCATGGATACCTCTAAAGATCAGTCCAAGCCGCTCAAAAAAGAGTACGACGAATCGTTTACTGTCACTCCTGAGTACCGGGCATCCTTGCCAGATGTCCAAAATTCGGGTGATGTTGAAAGGGAAGGAGCACATGTCCCGATCCTGCAAGTTGGAATCTCCGGATTCCGTATTCCCCTGCGTTTTGATGGTCCGGATGGTGAAAACCTCACAATTGAAACGAAAGTTACTGGAACCGTGAGTTTGGAAGCTGAAAAAAAGGGCATCAATATGTCCCGGATCATCCGAATTTTTTATGAATACAAGGAAGAGGTTTTTTCACCGGAAATTCTTGGTAAAATTTTGCGTCACTACAAATTGAAACTCGACTCCAGGGAAGCCCGCATCAAGGCGGATTTTTCTTACCCCATGGTTCAACAAAGTCTAAGAAGCGGGTTGGAGGGATACCAGTACTATGGATGTAGTTTTGAAGGAATGATCGACCGGGCAGACCGGGTTCGTAAAATTATTCACTTTGATTTCGTTTATTCTTCGGCTTGTCCCTGTGCGTCTGAACTTTCCGAGCATGCCCGTGAAACTCGAGATCTACTCGCCATACCACACTCGCAAAGAAGCAAGACAAGGGTTAGTGTGGAAGTTCATCCTGACCGTGAACTCTCCCTTTTGGAATTACGCGACATGTGCATCAATGGACTTAAGACCGAGACTCAAGTGATGGTCCGCCGGGAAGATGAACAAGCATTTGCGGAGATGAATGGAGCAAAAGTGAAATTTGTGGAGGACGCTGCTCGTTTATTATTTTCTCAATTAAGCGATGATTCCAGAATTATCGATTTTCGGGTGGTTTGCTCACATTTTGAATCCTTGCATTCTCATGATGCGGTCGCGGTTTTATGCCGAGGTATTGACGGGGGATTTCGTGCGGAGTACGAAGATTTTTCAAATTTGATTGTGTAAACAACCGGTCTTCGTGAATACCATTGATTCCCAGCGGGTATCCCCAATGGTTGGAACCGAATGGGAAATCGAACGATCGGTCAAATTCTTAGACTCAGCATCCAAAGAGTTGTCCGATTTAGATGTCCGGGCGGAGTGGAAAAACCCATACTTTTCAATGGAGTGGTTACGCTCATGGCTGAACCGTCAACCCCCGGGCACGAAACCTGTTTTTATTCTTGCCCGCGGACCCAAGGGAAGAATCGAAGGATTTTGGCCGTTCGTACAAAGACCGGGGATTTTGGGAACCAAAGGCCTCTGGCCTTTTATTTACGATGAAGCAAATTATTTTCATCCCAATTCGACTCACAATGGAGCCGGGGCATTAGTGAATGGATTGGCCTCGTTGATTGGAGAATTTCTTTTTTGCTGGATTCCACTGATGCCGGATTCTTTTTGGCACCGGATTCTGCAACCGGTTGTGGAAGGGGGGAAGTATCTATCCGTTACCCGGTTGAATCGAAAAACCTCGATGATTCATCCAAAGGCAGATGTTTCTTTTGATGAGTACTGGGACGGAAAAATGGGAGCCAAAACTAAAAAGTCCTTTCGCTATGACCAAAGAGGGTTAGCCGAAAAAGGCAAAGTCAGGGTGGAGAGTTACAATTCCTTCGAGGAAGTCAGGTCGATCATGCCAACGACCTGTATCGTGGAAGTCGAATCCTGGAAATCAGCGGAGGGTGCGGGTCTCTATACAATTCGAGGAAAACGTGGTTTCTTCTTTGAATTGTTCCCCGAACTTGCCCGATCCAAAAGAGTTCGAATCTCAATTCTCTATGTTGGACAAAAACCTGTTGCCTGGGAAGTTGATTTACTCGGGGAAGGAAATCTCTGGCTTCATCACTTGGCCTTTGACCAGAAATGGAAAAAATATTCACCCGGCAAACAATTGCTCAACCACAACTTGAAGAGGGCATGGGAGGAAGGTAGAAAAATTGACTTTCTGCCCGTCAGTCTGGACTACAAGGAAAAAATTTCAACCTTGGTTGAACCTGCACCTGAATGTCATTGGTTTAAAAAATCAATCCGTGGATTTCTTGCCCGCCGTTTAATCCTGTGGAATATGAAAATCCGGAAAAAAATTCGGCAAAGAGCACCCCGTACGAAAGCTTCCGAACCATTGCTTAAAAGTTATGAATTTGAAAAATGATTATCCGTTGCGGTTTTTCAATTACCAGGTAAAATAACATTATATTATTATGTCTATTTCTAAAGACCTGCAAGCCATGCGTGAACACTATGATCAGGAACCTTTGAGGCGGTCAGATTTAAGTGCATGTCCGTATGAACAATTTTCAACTTGGCTGTCGGATGCAGTTGAGAAAAAAATCTACGATCCGAATGCCTGTAGTTTGGCAACCGTGGATAAAGAGGGTCACCCTTCCGCCCGGGCAGTTCTGCTTAAGGGAATGGAAGAGGGTGGATTTTCTTTCTACACCAATTACAACAGTAGAAAAGCAAGCCACTTGGAAAACAATCCAAACGCCAGTATTCATTTTCCCTGGTTTGCTCTGCAACGACAGGTGGTGGTCATTGGAGTAGTTTCCAAACTTGGTGAACAAGTTGCGGACGACTATTTTCAGTCGAGGCCCTCGCTAAGTAAATTAGGGGCTTGGGCCTCTCAACAAAGCGAGGAAGTGGATTCGCGTGAATCCCTTGAGAAAGCATTTTTGGAAGCCAAAGAAAAATGGGGGGATGACCCACCCAAGCCCCCTCACTGGGGAGGTTTTTCCTTGTCTCCGGTTTCAATCGAATTTTGGCAAGGGGGGCCCAATCGATTGCATGATCGTTTTATTTATTCCCGGCACCAGGGAGGGGAAAAATGGAACATTCAACGACTGAATCCATGAAAGAAGAAAATCAGTCCGTTCCCTCCACCGAAGAATTGGATGCTTTGCTTTCGATGAGGGGAAAACCTTTCACCGATTGGAAGGAAGAAAGAAAATACCTCCGGGAAAAATGGGGACGACAGGGAAAAATAATTTCACCGGAGGAATCAGCGGAAAAAAATCAGGGTTCCAAGCAAGCCAAGGAGGAGAGTCAATGAATTGGGAATCCGTTGGAAATTATCAGGATATTTTTTACCACAAGAATGAGGGGGTGGCAAAAATCACAATCAACCGGCCGGAGAAACGTAATGCATTCCGTCCCAAGACCGTGAGTGAAATGTACCATGCCTTTCTTGACGCTCGCGAAGACAGCGAGATTGGAGTGGTCTTACTAACAGGAGCCGGTCCGCACACTGATGGAAAGTATGCCTTTTGCTCGGGGGGAGATCAAAGTGTTCGGGGCGAGGCGGGTTATGTCGATGAAGAGGGAGTCCCAAGGCTTAATGTTCTGGATTTGCAAAAATTAATTCGTAGCATGCCCAAAGTAGTCATTGCCCTGGTCGCTGGCTATGCAATTGGAGGCGGGCATGTGCTGCATGTTGTCTGTGACTTAACCATTGCTGCTGAGAATGCAGTTTTTGGACAAACCGGTCCGAAGGTCGGTAGTTTTGACGGCGGATTTGGATCCAGCTACCTCGCCCGGATCGTTGGCCAGAAAAAGGCCAGAGAAATCTGGTTTCTATGTCGACAGTACAATGCCACGGAAGCCATGGAAATGGGATTAGTCAACCAAGTAGTAACCGTGGATGAGTTGGAAGCAGAAGGCTTGAAGTGGGCCGGCGAAATATTGGAAAAGAGTCCCCTTGCCATTCGATGCTTAAAGTCCGCCTTCAATGCGGAACTGGACGGACAGGCTGGAATTCAGGAATTAGCCGGCAACGCAACTTTACTTTATTATTTGTCCGAAGAAGGAGCCGAAGGGAAGAAAGCTTTCCTCGAAAAGAGAAAGCCGGACTTTGGAAAATACCCCTGGCTTCCCTAAGGTGACTTCTTTCATCTTCGTTCTTTTTCGAATTTGATGCGCTCGCCCCGTGTCCCGTGAAACATGTGGCCTTTTTGCCAGGCGATTTTACCGGAAACTATTGTTGTATCGATACGGTGGGAAAATTTTTCGCCGGCAAAAGGCGACCACTGGCATCGGCTAAACAATTCATTTTCAGACACTGTGGTTGTGGAACTTGGGTCCACCAAAACCAAATCAGCCCAGTAGCCCTCGCGTAGGAATCCTCTTTCTTGAATCCCAAAGATTTCTGCCGGCGCATGACAGGCCCGTTGAACCATTGCTTCGAGAGAAAAACTTTGCTCTTTTACCATTTCCATAAACAGGAGCAAAGAATGCTGGAGAAGAGGGAGTCCTGACGGGGCCTGAAAGTATTTCCTCTGTTTTTCTTCCCATGTATGCGGAGCGTGATCAGTCGCCAAAACTGAAATCCTACCGTCCACTACCGCTTGTCGAATCGCGGTCCGATCACTTGCTCCCTTAATTGCAGGATTGCACTTGATCAGGGATCCAAGTTTTTCATAGCTTGATTCCTCAAACCAAAGATGATGGACGCATGCTTCGGCGGTAATTTTTTCATCTCCCGGGGTAAATAAATCAAGTTCTTCTTCGGTGGTGATGTGTAAAACATGAAGACGGGCATTTTCCCGCCTTGCCAATTCAACTGCCAGACTGGATGAGCGAAAACAGGCCTCTCGGGAACGAATCCTTGGGTGTTCTGAAAAAGGAACCTGTTCCCCGAATTTCCCCCTGGCAATTTCTTCGTTTTTTAGAATTAAAGGAGTGTGTTCACAATGAGTCGCAATTGGAGTGGGAGAAAAACGAAAGATTTTTTCCAATACTTCTTCTTCGTCAACCAGCATGTTACCGGTTGAGGAACCCATGAATACTTTGATTCCTGCGATTTTAGAGGAATCGGCCGATTTTACCTCTTCGATGTTTTCATTACTGGCCCCCAGAAAAAAAGCATAGTTTGCAATTGAATCCCTCCGGGCGATTTCGCACTTCTCTTCCAATCGATCCATAGTGAGGGTGGGGGGGGAAACATTAGGCATTTCAAAGAAAGTGGTCACTCCCCCCGCCACCGCGGCCTGGGATTCGCTCCTCATGCATGCCTTATGGGTAAGCCCGGGCTCACGGAAATGTACCTGGTCATCAATAAGTCCCGGCATTACAAGCATGCCCGATGCATCCACCACTGAGGAGTTACCAGGGGAGATCGAGGAATCTATTTTTTCAATCCTGCCATTTCGGACAAGCAGGTCTTTTTCCTGTCTTATTCCTTCATTGACGAGAGTTCCTCCGGAAATCAATAAGTCACCCATTATTCCCGCTTCGTCCTACTTCCACTGTCCATTACCGATTATTTGAAACTTGTAGGTGCAGAGTTCTTCGAGCCCCATAGGTCCACGGGCATGCAGGCGATCGGTCGAGATTCCAATTTCCGCACCCAGTCCAAATTCGAACCCATCAGTGAAACGTGTGCTGGCATTCCAGTAGACTGAGGAAGCATCAACTTCCTTGAGGAATTGCTCCGCCCGCTTGGAATCGGCGGTAAGAATGGATTCACTGTGCCCGCTCCCAAATTGATTGACGAAGGAAATTGCATCGTCAATTGAATCAACCACTTTAATCGAAAGTCGAAGGTCGAGGAATTCTTCCGCAAATTCAGCTTCTCCCGCCGGCTGGGTTTTTAAATGCTGGAGGATTTTTTCAGCTTCTGCGTCGACAAATAGTTCGCAGCCATGTTCAGTCAATTTTTCAGCACAACCGGGTAGAAAGGAATCGGCGATTGATTTTTCCACAATCAAGTTTTCAATGGCGTTGCATACTCCGGGACGACCGCATTTGGAGGAGACCGCAATTTTCTCCGCCATTTCAAGGTCGGCGCTGGAATCGACGAATAAATTACAGACTCCCTTGTAGTGCTTGATCACTGGAATCCGGCTATTCTCAGCAACGAAACGAATGAGTCCCTCTCCACCACGCGGAATTATACAATGAATATATTCGTCCAAGGTAAGCAGATGATTCAACGCTTCCCGTTCAACGGTTGGAATTAATTGCACTGCATGTTCGGAGATTGGAGATGAGGACAAGGCGTCACTTATAACTGCGGCGAGTGCACGGTTGGAGTGCAGGGCTTCTTTCCCGCCACGTAAAATTGATGCATTTCCAGATTTTAAGCACAGCCCGGCACAGTCGATTGTGACATTCGGGCGGGATTCATAAATAATTCCAATGACCCCAATTGGTACGCGGGTCTTTCGAATTTCCAGCCCGTTCGGACGATTCTTCTTCTCGATAAGTGCTCCCACTGGATCAGGGAGATCAATTAACTGTCGTAATCCCTTCGCCATTCCATCAATTCTTTCATGAGTCAATCGCAACCGGTCAATCATTGCGTCGCTTAATCCATTTTCTTCCGCGGCGTCCAGGTCCTTTTTATTTTCCTCGAGCAAGGTCTTACGATTGGACTCCAGACTACGGGCAATTGCTTGCAGGGCATCGTTTTTGTCCTGGGTACTCGCTCCATTCAAGTCCAGTGAGGCTTGCCGGGCATTGCGTGCGATCGTGTCAATGAGGGTGGGGATATCTTCTGCCATTTGAATTGTTTTTTGGTTCTGGGATAATCAATTATCTATACTACGATCATCGAAGTATTGATGTCAAAAAAAAGAGCCCTTCCAATGAGGGACTCTTTAATTAAAAAAAGTTTTGAGAAAATTATGCTCAGGATTCCTTCTTCTTTCCTTTCCCTCCTGATTTCTTTCCTTTTCCCTCGGGTGGTTGTGGACGGGATGCCATCGCCGCTTTTCTTTCCTCCGGGTTTAACTTTCCGTCTCCATCCTTGTCGAATTTGGCGAGCACTTCTTTTTTACGGGCTTCCATGGCCTTGCGGGCTTCCGCTCTTTCTTCGTCATTTAATTTTCCATCTTCGTCCTTGTCAAATTTCTTGACTAACATCTGGGGGATTCTTTTTCGAATCTCTGCTCTTTCTTCCTCGCTCAGTTTTCCGTCTCCATCTTTGTCAAATTTCTTGATCATCTCTTCTTTCGATGGACGTCCTTCGGGAGAACTGCTTTTTTTACTTCCTTTTTCCGGCTTTGCAAAAATCCCCAGGGCGAACAGGGAAAAGGTAAGGGCTGCAAGTAATATTTTCATAATTTAATTCTTCTTTCGTTGGTGGTTGCTTGTCGTGTAAGAAATAATTCCCTTACCAAAACTAAATGCGTTGCTTCATGTCTACTTTGTCTAAATTCCCTCGAGTTCGAGAAAGGAGCGGGCATTGTCATAACAAATTCTACGGACCATATCCCCGGGCAAATCAATGTCGTCCGGTATAATTCCATCCTCCATCCAAGTGCCGATTAAATTGCATAAAATTCTACGAAAATATTCATGCCTGGGAAAGGAGAGAAAGGAGCGCGAATCCGTCAACATACCGGTGAAGTGAGAGAGTAAGCCGACATTTGCAAAAGTTTTGAGTTGTTCCTCGATCCCGTCTTTTTGATCGAGGTGCCACCAAGCAGTTCCAAATTGCATCTTTCCTGGCAAGTCCCTTTGGAAATTTCCCAACATCGTAGCCACTGTGAAGTTAGAAGCCGGGTTGTTGTTGTAAACGATTGTTTTTGGCAGGGAGTCCTCGCGGTCGAGTTTATCGAGGAACCGGGACATTTTTTCCGCCTGGCTCCAGTCGCCCATTGAATCAGTTCCAGCATCAGCTCCGAAATTCTTCATCAACCGGGTGGAGTTGTTACGGAGCGGGCCCAAATGAATCTGCATCGTCCATCCTTTCGCGGAGTAGAGCCTGCAGAGGTAGAGCATAATGAATGCTCCAAACCGCTCAGTTTCGACGCGTGTCGCAGTTTGTCCGGCCATAGCGTCAAGAAAAAGTATACGGGCTTCCTCTTCACTCGGGAAATCAGAGAAAAAATAGGGAAAACTATGGTCCGAAATGCGGGTGCCCAGGGCATGGAAATGATTCACTCTTTTGGCGAGGGCTTCAAGGAAATCGGTTAAGGTTTCGATTTCCCTGTCCGTTTCCTGTTCAAGATTTTCGACCCAGTCGAAAAAGCCGACCGCGTCGCTGATTGTCCATGCCCGGTCCGGGCGGAAGGTCGGGAGGACCTGACAATTAATGTCCGGGTTCTCCTTAATTTTCCGGTGGTGCTCGGTGGATTCAGCGGGGTCGTCGGTGGTGCAAAGAGCACGCACTTGAAACTTTTTCAGCATTCCAAGGGCGGAAAATTCAGAGTCCTTCAATTGTTCATTTGTAAGCGACCAAATTTCTTCCGCAGTATCCGGACCTAGGATCAAGTCGATGCCAAAACACCTCTTTAATTCGAGATGGGTCCAGTGATACAACGGATTTCCCAGGGCATGGGGCATGGTGTTGGCGAAAGCAAGAAATTTATCCTTTGGTTTTCCAGTTCCGGTGATTAATTCCTCCGGCGTTCCATTTGCCCGCATTGCCCGCCATTTGTAATGATCTGCTTCCAACCAGATTTCCGCCAAGTTTTCAAACCTTCGATCATTCGCAATTTCTTCAGGAGGTAGGTGGTTGTGAAAATCGAGAATTGGTTCGTTCTGAGCAAATTCATGATACAAGCGAATAGCAGGTTCATTATTAAGAAGAAAATTATCGTGGAGAAAGGTCATAGACATTTAGCTCTTCTTTTTCTTCTTTTGTTTATTCCACGGCCAAGGTTTGGCTTTTGCTTCGATCGCCCATTCCTCCCATTGACTGCCCATTTTCTCAGCTTTTTTCGGATACTTCTTGGTCAAGTCGTTCAATTCAGACCGGTCCGCATCGAGGTCGTAGAGTTCCCATGGGCCCAGTGAGCCTTTGGCCACGAGTTTCCATTTTCCTATTCGAATCGCCCGGTTTCCTTCATGTTCCCAGAAAATTGGATTGATCCGTTTGAGCTTTTTTCCAGAAAAGGCAGGCTTCATCGAAATCCCCTGCATCGGGACAATCTCTTGCCCGTCGGATGTTTTTGGATAATTTGCCTTTCCCAAGTCAACAAAAGTAGCCATCAAATCGATCAAGTGAGTGGGCTGTGTATCAAATTCCCCCTGCAGTCTTGGGGCAATCCCCTTCGGCCAATGGGCCACCAATGGAGTGCTAATTCCTCCCTCATGCACCCAGTGCTTGTACTGTCGGAAAGGAGTATTACTGGCGTTTGCCCAAGCCTTGCCATATCCATGATATGTGTCAGGACCACCAGGTATGACCCCGGTTCCCTGCTTGACCACGATTCCCTCACGCGTTCTCTTTGGGATCATCTCCATTTGCAAATCGGTCGCCTTCATCGGTTTGAGAGTATCTGGGTCTGAGTCCTTGTATTGCATGCCTTCCTTTCTCCCCATGCCCTCGGCACATCCTCCATTGTCGGCAATAAACATGAATAAAGTATTTTCTAATATTCCCTTTTTCTCAAGGGCTCCAATCACCCGGCCCAGGCCCTGATCCATACGGTCGACCATGGCGGCGTAAATCTCCATCAGGCGAATTTCCCATTCCTTGTTTTTTGCCTCCTTCCACACTTCGGCATCTCGAGGGGAAAGTTGCCAGGCCGGATCAATCAGCCCCATCTCCATTTGCCGTTTATAGCGAGCTTCTCGGATGACTTCCCAGCCAGCATCGTAGCGACCCTTGTATTTTTTAATATCTTCGGGCAGGGCATGCATTGGCCAATGGGGAGCGGTATGGGCAACATAGAGAAAGAAAGGATTATCACTATCGTGTTCCTTGATGAACCGTGCGGCATGATCATTGATAGCATCAGTGTAGTAAAAAGTTTCAGGCTCATACTCGGGGTCGGCGAAAGGAGAGATTAATCTATTCCCACGGGTGAGGGAATTTGGATCAAAGAAACTGCCCGCACCGTGAATCGTCCCGTAAAACCGGTCGAAACCACGCTGCTTCGGCCAATTGTGCTGCGAGGAACCTGGATGAATTTTTGGGGTAACATGCCATTTCCCGGATAAATAAGTCGAATACTTTGCCGGTTTAAGAACTTCAGCGATCGTACAAACATTACTTCCCAAGTCTCCCTTGTATCCAGGCAGTCCGGTATCATTCATCATATGCCCGATTCCCGCCTGGTGAGGATAAGTCCCGGTCAACAGACTGGCCCGGGTGGGGCAGCACCGTCCGGTGTTGTAAAACTGGGTGAAGCGTAAACCGTTCCTTGCGAGCCGATCGAGATTCGGGGTTTCGATCTCGCTGCCGTAACAGCCAATGTCCGACCATCCCATATCGTCTGCCATCACCAGTACAACATTTGGTCTGCTCTGTCCCCAAAGGAAGAGGGACGAAAAGAATAAAAGAATTGAATGAAGGATTGAGTTTCGCATTTTGAAATAAGTGGGCTTAGGCTTTTTGCTTGCTCGAGGGGGGCGAAGTCAATACTTAACAAGGGTTTTGGAGTAGGGCGCGGTAGCCAAGTGGTAAGGCCGGGGACTGCAAATCCTCTATTCGCCGGTTCGATTCCGGCCCGCGCCTCCATTCCTTTTAGCGTATTTAATTCTCTTATTTTCTATGATATTTTGAAATACTGGAAAAATTCTCAATTAAATCATCATATAAATTTGTTCACTATTTTGGCTCACGTACACTATCGGTGGAATAGTTCTTCTTGCTCGCTTTGAGTCATGTACAAAGAAGCAATTGTTACCATCGCAAAGAAAGCAGCAAATCCAAAAAGAATCGGCTTTCCCCAAGTTTTCCTGTCATAGCCAGTATTCGCGTAATTTTGTTTGATGTATTTTGCCTGTGCTTTTGCACTCACAAAATACCAGACCAGAAGATAAAATGGCCCGGTTGGAAGGGGTGACACAAAGTTAAGGGACAGAAAAATAATCCCAAATAAAACCCAGATCATAGATTTTTTTGCCCGATTCGGCAGTTCAAGAGCTTCCCAATTTTTTGCAAGTATCCATGCTCCAAAAATTGGAGTAAAAAAAACTGACAAGAGAACCGCAATATGTGGATTCCATAGTTTTGGGATTGAATCCCATTCATCTAGCTCGTCAGATTCTAGCTTATCTTCTGCCATTTGATTCGATGTATCTGGTTGTTTCAATTGCTGTTTAGATTTAAAAACTTGAATGAGTTGTTAGCAAGATTGAGAGAATATTTCACGCTCACAATCATTGTTTGTGGAAGAAAGGTGAAAAGCGGAATCATCGAAACTGGAGTGTTTGGTCTTTGAAAATTGAAAAGCGGGAAAGAGAAACATGAAAAATTTCCACACTATTAAAAGCTAATCTTACATTTTCGAAGTGCCCGTTTCAGTTTTTCCTTATCCTCGTCCGTGATTCGGTTACTGGTAATCGAAAGCCTATTTAAATTTCTGAGTCCATAAAGAGGAGAGGGATCTTTGATTCTGTTCACATCTAAATGAAGACTTCGTAAATTTTTTAAGCCACCAAGGGGAGTAACATCAGAGATTGA